>JAUNFY010000118.1 GCA_030524805.1 Bacteroidales bacterium
GAAACTATATCTTCTGAATTTGCCGCTTATCTCACGACGGGCTTCATGACGAACTCAAACTTATGCGGTCCGTAGCCCACCATGTATTGCGGAAGAGGGAGCGCGCCCCAGCTGTTGACGCAACCGAGTCCCATCTGCGCCTTGTCGATGCAGACATTGGTATAGTCGGCAGGCTTCACCTGCTGGCTATGGCTCTGCTTCTTCTGAGGATAATCGTCAAGGCTGGCGATGCTGTAGTTGAGTGCGGAGATGGAGAAGGGTTCGGCCGAGATGAATTCCAGTCCCGAGCCTCCATGGTTGAGCTGTTTCCAGTAGCGCACGTCGGTCTTTGTGCCCGTTTCCTGCGGCCTGATGTAGGGATAGAACTGGTCTTTCACGCTCTGGTTGTAGACGCCGAGGAAAGTGGAGTGGTTGCGGTCGGAATAGTTTTCCTCCGGTCCGCGGCCGTAGTATTCTATTGCATCAAACTCTTCGGGCATCTGCAACTGCATTCCGAAGCGGAACATGTCGCTGGCCTCGGCGCCGGCTTCGGGAGTGAATTCCTGGGTCACCTTCACAGCCCCGTCGCTTCCGATGAGATAGGAGAGCGAGAGGTGTCCCTTCACTCCGGGCATGTCGTAGGAGGCTGTCAGCACCGGCATTCCGTCCTGTTCCGATGTGGAGAGGCCGGTGAGTTTGATTTCCGGATTGCGCCATGCGTCATATTTCAGCTGCAGGCCGGCTCCGAAATCGTTGTCGGTAGGGGCGCGCCAGAAGTTGGGAGTGAGAGCGCCATCCTTGGTAAGCATGTCGAGGCCACGCACAACGTAGCGGGTGATATAACCGGAATGGCGGTTGAATTCGATCTCGAAGTCGTCGCCCTTCACCGTGATGAAATGCTTATGGTTGTCGATTACCCGGGGAGCGGCTGTGTTGATGTCGGCGTTGTCCGAAGCCAGAAGGGTGTCGAGGGGGGCGGGGGCAGCGGGTCCGGTGACGGCAAGTTGCTGACGGGCCACGGCGTGTCCGGCCTGCAGCAGCGGGGTGCTTTCCTTCAGCGTGTAGGCCACGTTGAGCAGCCATTCGCCGTCGTTGTCGATCGCTCCGAAGGGAATGGTCACTTCCGAAGTGGAGCCGGGAGCGACGTCAAGGTCGGCGATACGTCCTGTCCTCACCACCCGACCGTTTTTAAGCAAAGTCCAGTCGAGGTTGAGGTCGCTCAGGTCGGTGAAGAAATTCTCGTTGTAGACGCTCACTTTGCCGGCGGCTATGTCGGCGGGGGAGGTCCAGATGTTCTGGTAGAAATAGCGCACCTCTCCGGCATGCGGGTTGGGAACGCGGTCGGGGCTTATGAGGCCGTTGTCGCAGAAGTTGTTGTCGCTGCCGTCGAAGGAGTTGTAGTCGCCGCCGTAGGCGTAAAATTCAGTGCCGTCGGCATCCTTGGAGCGCAACCCCTGGTCGACGAAGTCCCAGATAAAACCGCCCTGGAGGTTGGGGTAGCGGCGAATGATGTCCCAATATTCCTTGAATCCGCCTTCGGAGTTGCCCATGGCGTGGGCATATTCGCACTGGATGAGCGGCTTGGTGGCATCGGCTTTGCGGCCGTAGGATTCCATTCCTTCGTAGCCGTAATACATGGGGCAGAACACGTCGGTCTTTCCGTCGACCTTTGCCTGCTCATACTGGCATGCGCGCGAGGGGTCGAAAGCTTTCACCCAGTCGTAGGCTTCCTCGAAGTTGGGGCCGTAGCCGGCCTCGTTGCCCAGTGACCAGAATATCACCGACGGATGATTGAAGTTTCTGCGCACGTTGCGTTCGTTGCGCTCGAGGTGAGCCTTGCGGTAGGCGGCGTTGCGTGCGAGGGTCTTTTCTTTATAGCCCATGCCGTGGCTCTCGACGTTGGCTTCGGCCACTACGTAGATGCCATGCCTGTCGCAGAGTTCATACCAAAGTTCGTCGTCGGGATAATGGCATGTGCGCACTGCGTTGATGTTAAGCTGCTTCATGATGGCGATGTTCTGAAGCATACGCTCGGGCGAGACCACATATCCGCCGTCGGGGTCGAGTTCGTGGCGGTCGGCACCCTTGAACAGTACCGGCTTGCCGTTGACGAGAATCTGCCCGCCGCGGAGCTCGATCTTTCTGAAACCGACGTTGACGGGCACCGTCTCGTCGCTTCCCTCCATTTCCGCTTTCAGGGTGTAGAGATAGGGGGTCTCGGCAGTCCATCGGTGGGGGCGATTCACTTTCATTACTGTCTTTCCGCTGCGTGAGGCCACTTGGCTGGCCACTTCCTTGCCGTCGGCATCGAGGAGGGTGAGGGTGACCGGGCGGTTTCCTTTCAGGGAGAGGTCGACTGAGAGCACGCCGTCGGTGTAGTCATTCTCGAGGTCGGGAGTGACGCGTATGTCGTCGATTCTGTTTTTGCTCCGGGCGAAGAGGTAGCAGTCGCGTCCCACACCGCTGAGGCGCCAGAAGTCCTGGTCTTCGAGGTAGCTGCCGTCGCACCAGCGGAACACCTGGAAGCAGATGAGGTTTTCCTTTCCCGGCTCGATATAGGGAGTGAGGTCGAATTCGGCCTCAAGCTTGCTGTCTTCGCTGTAGCCTACGAACCGGCCGTTGACCCAGAGGTAGATGTTGGAGGTGACGGAGCCGAAATGGGCGAATATGTCTTTACCTTTCCAGCTCGCCGGCACTTTTATCTCGCGCCGGTAGGTGCCGACGTGGTTTTCCTGCGTCGGCACGTAGGGCGGATTGTTTTTGAAGAAGTTGTCCCAGGGATATTTTGTGTTGACGTAGATAGGATCGCCATAGCCGTTCAGTTCCCACATACCGGGCACTTTCATGGTGGCCCACCCCTTGTCGTTGAAGTCTTTCTTCCAGAAACCGGTGGGGCGCTGTGTGGCGTCGTTGACCCAATCGAATTTCCAGTTGCCGTTGAGGCTAAGGTAGTTGGCGGAATATTTGCGGTCGAGTTTACCCGCACCGGTTTCGCCTTTCCTGAATGCGAACGACTCGGAGCGCATCGGGGCACGGTTAACTGCGTTGACCTCCGGATCCTGCCATTCCTTGAAGGTCTGGGCGCCTGCGGCTCCGGCAGCCAGGGCAGCCGCCATGGTCAATATAATCTTTTTCATGATATGAGTGTCTGTTTAAAATGAAGGTCCTTAAAGTCCTTTACGACCCTAAGGACCTTAAGAACCTTAAAGACCTGAATTCTCAATTAAGCATCAAGTATCCAAGAATCCAAATACCCGATTCCTGATTAGACCGTAAGGATTTCCTTTTCCTTTACGGCGAAAATCTCGTCGATTTTCTTCAGCCATTTGTCGTGGAGCTTCTGCACGTTTGCTTCGGCATCCTTCTCGGCGTCTTCGCTCAGGCCTTGCTTTATTTCTTTCTTGAGGCCGTCGATAGCCTCGCGGCGTGCGTTGCGCACCGACACCTTGGCGGTTTCCGTCTCGGCCTTGCACTGCTTCACGAGCTGCTTGCGGCGGTCTTCGGTGAGCGGGGGGATGCCGAGGCGTATCACTTCGCCGTTGTTTTCGGGAGTGATACCGAGGTCGGAGTCGATGATGGCTTTCTCAATCACCCTAAACATCGACTTTTCCCAGGGGGTGATGGCGATAGTGCGAGCGTCGGGCACCGACACGTTTGCCACGTTGGAGATCGGAGCCAGGCTTCCGTAGTAGTCGACGCGGATGCCGTCGAGCAGTTTTGCTGATGCTTTACCGGCGCGGATGCGCGATAATGTCTCCTCCAGATAATCGGCAGCAAGTTCCATCGCCTCCTGCGCGTTGTCAAGATATTCCTTTACTTCCATATAATTATTAATTATTATTCATTAATAGACCAGAGACCCCACGTTTTAATACACGAGAGTTTCCACGTTTTAAT
>JAUNFY010000119.1 GCA_030524805.1 Bacteroidales bacterium
TTGGCGTTTGTAGGGAAACGTGTCGCGGAATCCCCAGCCGTGTCCTCCGGTAGGATAAGCGTGCAGTGTGGCTCCTACCTTGTTGGCGAGCAGCGCGTTGAAATAGTTGATGCTGTTGGCGGCCGGTACCGCGCCGTCATCGGCCGAGAGCATGATGAATGCTTTCGGGGTGTCGGGGGTCACCTGCAGCTCGTTTGAGAATTTCTTCACGAGCTCGTCGGAAGGATTGTCGCCGAGCAGATTGACGCGCGAACCATTGTGGGTGATGGCAGCATCCATCGACACTACCGGATAGAAAAGAATCTGGAAGTCAGGTCTCGTTTCTGGCGAGGAATAATGGGTGGCGAGCGTGGAAGCGAGGTGGCCGCCGGCCGATGCGCCTGCTATGCCGGTCTTGGCGGGGTCTACGCCAAGTTCTTTCGCATATTTGCGGAGCACACGCATGGCCTGCTCTGCGTCTGCGAGAGGTATCTCCGAGTTCTTGTAGGGAAGACGGTATTTGAGCACCGCGTAAGTGATGCCCTGGCTGTTGAACCATGCGGCCATGTCGTGACCTTCATGGGCTGTGGCCTGATGGGTGTATCCGCCGCCGGGGCACATTAGCACTGTCTTTCCGGTCGGGTTCTTCGGAGTGTAGACGGTGATGGCCGGGTCTTTGGAGAGGTCTTTGTCATGTATGGCAGTGAGTTTCTCATCGGTGACGTTGAGCGGATCGTTGTCGTAGATGAGAATCTCGGTTTTTTTCTGCGCTGAAGCGCTGAGTCCTAAAGCAACCATAGCGATTGCAAGCAGGCGTGTTATCTTCATGGAGGTTATAATGTGAAATTATCGGCAACAATCGGTCGACGGTCGCCTTGGGGTTAACTGTTACAGTTTGTCAAAGGCAAAATTAATAAAAAAAATGCTAAATTGCAAATTATTCTTTCGTTGGCAGAGCGTGCGGGAGAAGTCTGCCGGGGAGTATTCCGAGGTTTATGCGGGAGTAGCGGCAGGGGCTTGATAATGAACTTATCGGCGCAGGTGGGTGTTGGAATGGTATGGCTACAGTTAAATTTTTTGGAGCGCCTGCCATGACGGTTGGTGAACTCCCGGCTACGGGCACGAAAGCCCCGGATTTTGTATTGGCTGCACAGGATCTTTCCGATTTCGATCTGCAGTCGTTGAAAGGCAAGAGAGTAGTGTTGAATATATTCCCGAGCCTCGACACTGACGTGTGCGCGGCTTCGGTGCGTCGTTTCAACAGCGACGCTTCCAAATTGCCCGATACGGTAGTGGTATGCGTATCGGCCGATCTTCCGTTTGCGGCCAAACGTTTCTGCGTTGCCAACGGCATAGAGAATGTAATGACCGGAAGCACATTCCGCAGCGCATTTGGCAAGAAATATGGAGTGGAGTTTTCCGGCGGCGCATTCCGTGGTCTGATGGCCCGCTCGGTCGTGGTTATCGACAGGGACGGTACTGTCCTTGGCTCGCAGTTTGTAGCTGAGCAGTCGGAGGAGCCCGACTATGAGTTTGTCGAGAAGCTTTTGAGCTGACAGGCTGCACGTAGAAATCAATCCTTTCCCGGTCCTGCTTGCGGGGCTCGTGAAGGGTAGGCTGTTTATTGCTTTATCCCGCCGTCCGGGAATGCCCGGAAACCGGTGGGATTTTGCTTGTCGGTGGTGCCGTCTGGTGATTGCCGTGCAATGCTTTTCAGGCCGGTTTCAGCACGGATGGAATCAGTTGGCGCACTTTTGATCCGAAGCGTATTTTATACGATTTAGATACCGGATCGTAACTTTCCACCACTCCTTCGCCGAATATGCGGTGGGTCACTTTTGTGCCGGCTGTCATGATGCTTTGGTCGCCTCCTCCGAGTTCGGAGTCAAGTTGACGCACCATGTTGCGGGTGCCTTCCAGAAGAGTGGGGTCGGGGTTGCCCTCGATCTGAAGCAGTTCCCTGTCGATTTCAGAAATGAAACGGGAGGGATATTTCAACGCGCCGTTGTCGTTGAGGTATCCTTCCGATTCTGTGAGGTAGAGCATGTCTTTCGCTCTGGTCACTGCCACATACATCAGTCTGCGTTCCTCTTCCTCACCGTCGATGCGACGCTCGCGTATCGACCTGTGGTTGGGGAATACGCCTTCCGTAAGTCCCATGATGAAGACGTCGGGAAATTCAAGACCCTTCGACTGATGAATTGTCATCAGCCTCACCCGGTCTTTGTCCTGCTGATGGTCGGTGTTGGTGTAGAGAGCTATTTCGTGAAGGTAATGATAGAGGTCCGATTCCCCTTCTTCAAAGCGGGTGTCTTCGAATTCAATCATTGCGTTGATGAGTTCCGCCACGTTTTCAAGACGTTCCTCTTCTTCATCCGTGCGGTACATGGTGTCCAGCCCGCTCGTCTTCATGAGGCGTTCGGTAAGGTCGGAAACCTTAAGCCCTTCAGCAATGGCCTTGGCATTCTCGATTATTTCGATGAATTCCCGTATCTGTCGTTTTCCGAAGGCGGGAGAATCGATGTGACGTTTCAAGGTGGGGTAGAGGGCGTCCGACTCCGATTCGGCCAGTTGTTTCAGTTTGTCAAGCGTGACCGAGCCGAATTTGCGTGCCGGCACGTTGACTATGCGTGTGAAGGCCATGTCGTCGTGGTCGTTTGCTGTCAACCTAAGGTAGCATATTATGTCTTTTATTTCCTTCCGCTCGAAGAAGCGCACGCCTCCCCACACAGTGTAGGGAATCTTCCGCTTCAAGAGTGCCTGCTCGATGCGCCGCGACAGAAACGAACTGCGGTAGAGCACCGCTGAATCGGAGAATCGCTTTCCTTCAAGAGCACCCGCCTCGATTACGTCGGCGATGTGTTCGGCTTCATCTTTCTCCGACTTGAAATGATGCCATATAGGAAGGCGTTCGTTAAGCCGCAGGGCTGTCAGTTCTTTCCTGATTCGGTTTTTGTTGTGCGATATGATGCTGTTCGCCACCACGAGGATGTCGGGGGTGCTCCTGTAGTTCAGATCCAGGATGATATCGGTCTCGGCCCTGAAGTTTACGAAAGTCTTTGGCGACGCGCCACGCCATTCGTAGATGGCCTGGTCGGGATCTCCCACTACAAACAGGTTCTCATGGTGCGATGCAAGTATCTCGATCAGTTTCCAGTCGTCGCCGCTGCAGTCCTGCACCTCATCCACCATCACATAGTTCAGTTTCTCGCACCAGTATTTGCGTGCGTCGGCGAAATGTGTGAGTATGTAGGTCGCCATGTAGATTATGTCGTCATAATCAAGGGCGAACTGCTTGCGCTGCATCAGTATGTATCTGATTTTGGCGTCGGGGGCATCCGACGTGGCTCCCGGCATAAGATACTGGGTGATGTATCGGTCGGGGTCGTAGCCTTTATATGCGGCAACGTCGTTGAGCAACCTCTCGGCTGTGTTCTTCTTCCTGTCGATGCCGAATTCCCGCATGGCTTCCTTGGCAAGGTCTTTTGCATCGCTCTCGTCGATGATGACGAAATTCTTCGGATATCCCAACTTGTAGATTTCGCGCCTTAGGAGTTTCACGCAGAAACTGTGGATGGTGCAGATGAGGTCGTTGACATCGCCGCGGTCTACCATGCCGGCGATGCGGTGTTTCATCTCCTGGGCGGCTTTGTTGGTGAAGGTGAGGCAAAGCACGTTGCCGGGCGCGATGCCGAGTTCGTTGACGAGAAACGCGAAGCGATGGGTCAGCACGCGGGTTTTGCCCGAGCCGGCTCCGGCCACTACCCGGACGCGGCCTTCGGTGGCTTCCATCGCTTTTATCTGCTTCTCGTTGAGATCCATGTGGTATTCAAATTCCGCTAATGGCGGAATTTGAGGGTTATATGGTTATGTGGTTATAGGTTATAT
>JAUNFY010000120.1 GCA_030524805.1 Bacteroidales bacterium
CAGAAGGCCGGAGGCCTTCCATCTTGTTAACCGGGGGAGCTTGCCTCCCCCGGTACCACAAAATACCAAACAGCAACCCCGGATGGGGTTGCACCCCATAGCGTATTATGTATATCGACGTGCAAAGCGGAGGGGCCTACCCCTGAAAGTGTTAAAAAGACTACAAAAATTAAAGATTTTTAAAACAAATTGACATTCCCCGACGTTTTAAAATTATGATTTGTTATGCTGTTTTCAACAACGGGTAGCAAACTTTAAGGAATCGCATTTTAATCATCTTTAATTTTACGATATGAAGAAAGCTTTACTCGCTACATTGATCGGCGCAGCATTCGCAGCTGACGCCTCTGCCGCAGTGATCGATTTCTCTTATGGCAGTGGAGAAGCCTCTTTCTATGGTTTCCAGAAGAAAGAAACCTACGACATCGCAGTCTTCCTTCCCGGCGACTCTTTCGAGGGTATGAAACTGAAATCGGTAAGCGTGCCGGTCTACGCTGATAAAGGTATCGGCAACTACAAGGACGCTAAAGTGTGGCTCTCGTCGGAACTGAAGCTCGAGAACAAAAAGAATGTCCCCAATATCGCTTCCTACGAAGCTGAGTTGGCAATGGTCGGCGATGAAACGGCTCAAATCAGCCTTGCTCTTCCCGAGGAATATACAGTGACTGCCGACGGCGTATATGTAGGCTACAGCATCACGGTCGACAAGCTCGATGCAGGCACCCGTTACCCGATGGCCCTCACAGGCGGCGGCGCAGCAGGTTCTTTCTTCCTCCACACCTCCACAAGCGTGAAGACCTGGCAGGATCAGGCCGCAATCGACGGACTCTCAAGCTGCCTCTCCATCGCTGTGCAGGCCGACAATCTCAAGCCAGAGAACGTATCGATTGTTTCGATGCCCGAAACTATCTACATGTCGCTCAACGAAGACAAGGATGTGAATGTGACTCTTTCCACGACTGCCGGCGAGCCTGTCACTTCGGTAGACTTTGAGTTCACTGTAGGCGGCGTGGCCTCCACCTGCCACTATGAGCTTCCCGAAGCCGTGCCCGCAGCTATCGCGAAAAACTTCAACGCAGTGCTGACCCTTCCCGCTCAGACTACTAAGTTTAAGGAAAACTTCGAAGTGAAAGTTGCCAAGGTCAATGGCAAGAGCAATGCTTCCGACAAGGCAGTCGCAGCCACTTCCGTTCAGATTTTCGAATATGCTCCCATCCACCAGTGCCTGATGGAGGAATACACCTGCACCAAGTGCGGCTACTGCACAAGAGGTTTCGCAGCTCTCGAATATATCAAGAAAAACTACCCCGATTTCATTTGCGTATCCTACCACAACAGCTATCAGGGTTCCGACCCGATGGTTGTGGGTAATCCTCCTGTAAACATCGAGGGTAATCCTTCCGCATCGTTCGACCGCGCCGTGCTCGGCGACCCGTATTACGGCACTGAGAAATACAGCGGACTCGTTCCCGCAGTCGAGGATATGATCGCCATCAATGCAGATTTCACTCCCTGGGCCATCAAGGTAGACCATGTATGGGAAAGCGACGACGTGCTCACTGCAAAAGTAATTGTCACCAACGTGCTCGGCTATGAAAGCGGCGACTACAAGGTTGGCTATCTGCTCGTAAGCGACGGCCTCTCCGGCGAGTCAGGCGCATGGACACAGAGCAACTACTACAATACCTATACTCCGCAGTTCTGCCCCGAACTCAACGCCTTCTGCAAGGGTGGCGAATATGGCAAGTCTTCTGTCAAGGGTCTTGTGTTCAACGACGTTGTGATCTCCGTTGCCAACTACAAAGGCATCAAGGGTAGCATCCCGGCAGCAATGGCGGAAGGAGAGTCTGTAGAGTCTTCAATGTCTTGGGATCTGACCGAGATCGACCCCGCCCTCGTTCCCAACAAGAACAAGCTCCGCATCGTGGCCTTCGTGCTCGACAACAAGGGTAAGGTCATGAACAGCGCCAAGCAGGATATCACCGACTACACCGGTGTATCTGTAGAAAGCATCGCATCTGAAGCCCAGGCACCCGTAGAGTACTACAACCTCAGCGGCGTGAAGGTAGCCAACCCGCAGGGCGGCATCTTCATCCGTCGCCAGGGTGGCAAAGCCGAAAAGGTAGTGATCAAATAAGAATTCCAACCCATCCTGATAAAAACAGCCGGGAGCGACCCACGTCGCCCCCGGCCTTTTATTTTTAAACTTCTTTGTTAAAAAAGCGTTATATTCTTGCAGGTATTAAAAATAATACTTATCTTTGTGGAAAATCATAGAATGACTTAAATTTATGCCTGAAATTTTCAACCTTTATGGTTACAGTTTCTTTTTCTGGAGCAAAGAACATGAACCTATTCATGTTCATGTAGAGGGTTCAGACGGTTATGCTACATTCAACTGGGATGAGCAGAATGCAACATTCATCCAAAGGGAATGTTTTAATATCAAAGCCGGCGACCTGCGCAAGATTAAGAAGGCTATAGCAGAGCGCGAGCAGGAGATTATCGATAGATGGAATGAATACTTTAATAGCTAAAGATATGAAAATTATAAATATATGGTTTGATGCCGATTACATTTACGGTAGTGCCGACGACGGCAGGGAGTATCGTCAGTCGTTGCTGTGGTATCCGGATCTTAAGAATGCATCCGATGCAGAGCGCGGCAACTATCGCTTTGGCTTTCGCGGCATTCACTGGAGAGACCTTGATGTCGACATCAGTTTCGACAGTTTTGCAGATGACGATGCGGAGCCATCCGCTCTTCAACGCTTCTTCCTGACCCATAAGGAGATCAAGATGTCTGAGTTTGCCAAATTGATAGGAATAGATGCGACATTGCTCCGCAACTACGTCAACGGCTTCAAAAAGCCATCGAAAGCAAGGGAGCAGCAAATTCTCGGAGGCATCCATGCGCTTGCGAGATCCTACGCCGAGGCTGCATTCTGACCGTAGCTTACGGAAACCATGGTCAGACCGCATGAGCATACCGCCCGCCGGCATTGTATGACCCGCATCTCCCCATTTCGCAAAGAGAAAGACAAGGCCGGCAAAACTTCTTTGTTAAAAAAGCGTTATATTCTTGTAGGTGTGGAAAATTATTTATAAATTTGCACCTCGTAACAACTCAAATAACTTTTAATTTCGCGATATTAAATTCTAAATCGGCAATGAATATGCCCTGTGCCGCCCGCATGGTGCATAAGTAAATGGCAGCGATGCCATGAAGCCACTATCAAACTTAAGAAAATGGAAGAAAAGAAGCCCAAGCGACCGAGAATCGGAGCTCTCCCGACAAACACGGAAAACACAGAAAGAGAATCGTACCAGTCACGGCCCTACCGAGGCACCGAACGTCCTGATTTCCAGCAGCGTGGTTTTACTCCGCGTCCGCGCCGCCCCTATCAGCAGGACAACGGGTATGCCGCCGGAGGCTACACACGCCATGATGTGGCGTCGGAAAACTCTGAGGAAAGCAGCTACAACCGTCAGGAAAATTCCTACAACCGCCAGGAAAACGGCTACAACCGTCAGCCCCGCCAGTATCAGCCCCGCCAGAACGGCTATGGCAACCAGGCTAACCACAACGGCTACAGCAACTACAATAATTACGGCAACCGCAACAACGACCGCCAGCAGGATGGCGATCGCCAGACCAACTACCGTCCGCGCCAGAACAACGGCTACAACAGCCACAGCAACTACAACAGCTATGGCAACCGCAACGCCAACCAGCGCCAGAACAACTACGGCCAGCGCCAGAACGGCTATGGCAACCAGGCTAACCACAACGGCTACAGCAACTACAAT
>JAUNFY010000035.1 GCA_030524805.1 Bacteroidales bacterium
TATGAATTTAAATATAGTTTTTTTGGGTGTGGTATTATTTATAGGTATTTTCACCACCATATACTGTATTAAAAACATTTCAATACTACACAAGAAAGAAATAGAGAATTTTTGAAATTTATCTTTTCACCCTCGACGTTAAAAAAGTATTCAAAGAAAAAACTCAAATTCTTTAACCGAACAAGAGCACAAAATAATGTTGTCTCCAAGACCAACCATAATATTTTTGGCTTGATATTTGTTATAGAAAGGGGGAGAGTATTGCCAATTAAAGGGGCAATATCCCCTGTAATTGTATAATTACATTCATACATATACAAGATGACAAGTATCTCAGAGATAATAATATCCGCTATACAAGACAAGAAAGGTCACGATATCAAGGAAATAGATCTTTCTAAAGTAGATGGTGCGCCTTGCCAGCAGTTTCTGGTGTGCACCGGCAACTCCACGACACAGGTGAGCGCCATTGCTGACAATGTAAGGGAAGAAGTACAGAAACAAGCCGGAGAAAAGCCGATCAACTACGACGGCTACCGCAACAGCCAATGGATAGTGGTGGACTACGGCGACATAATGCTGCACGTATTCCTTCCCGATACCCGCAGTTTCTATCGTCTGGAGCAGCTCTGGAGCGATGCTCCGACCAGAGACATTCCGGATCCGGAATAAAGGCTGCCCGGCAAGCACAACCTACAGAATAAACCAACAGCAACAAAATAAAACAAAAACCAAATGGCTTTTCTTCCCAATCAGAATAAAAACGGAAATTCCGGTAAGCGACCGCTCTTCGGGATGTACTGGATGTATATACTTATCGCCGCATGCCTGTTCGGCCTCTATTACGTGCAAGACGGCGGCCAGACCAAAAGTGTGGACTGGTCGGAATTTGAAGAGGCTGCCAAGGCGGGCGACTTCACCAAGATAGAAGTGGTTTCGGAATCGGGCACAGCCGTGGGCATCCTCAACAAAACCGGGCAGAAACGTCAGGGGATGAACGATGACTCATATCAGGGACCGGACTCCGAAAAAAGGATGAAGACCATAATCCCCAGCTCCAACAAGATACAGGACAAGATCGATGCCTGGAACGAGCAGCTGGCAGCGGAAGGGAAACCTGAAATCACAGTGAAATACGAGCGCGGGAGCGACTTCATGAAGCTCTTCTGGGCGTTCGGACCGATTCTGCTCTTCGTTTTCCTGATGGTATACCTGTCAAGAAGGATGAGCGGAGGCGCCGGCGGCAACGGCATCTTCAACGTGGGGAAATCAAAGGCCCGCATCTTTGACAAAGACAACGGCACGGACGTCACGTTCAAAGATGTGGCCGGCCTTGCCGAGGCAAAAGTTGAGATCAAGGAAATCGTTGAGTTCCTGAAAAATCCACAGCGCTACACCGAACTTGGCGCGAAGATACCGCGCGGTGCGCTTCTTGTAGGCCCTCCGGGCACCGGCAAGACACTTCTGGCAAAGGCAGTGGCCGGCGAGGCTGGAGTGCCCTTCCTGTCGCTTTCGGGATCAGACTTCGTGGAAATGTTTGTAGGCGTAGGCGCAGCACGTGTACGCGACCTCTTCAAGCAGGCCAAGGACAAGGCACCGTGCATAGTCTTTATCGATGAGATCGATGCCGTAGGTCGTGCGCGTGGCAAAAACCCCAACATGGGAAGCAACGACGAACGGGAGAACACGCTTAACCAGATGCTGACGGAGATGGACGGCTTCGGGTCGAACAATGGAGTAATCATCCTTGCCGCGACCAACCGCGCCGACATGCTCGACAAAGCCCTGATGCGTCCCGGACGTTTCGACCGCCAGATTTATGTGGACCTTCCGGAACTTTCAGACCGTGTGGAAATCTTCAACGTGCATCTCCGCAACATAAAGATTAACTCAAGTCTTGACGTAGAGCAGCTCGCGCGCCAGACCCAGGGATTCTCGGGCGCCGACATAGCCAACGTATGCAACGAAGCCGCCCTCATAGCAGCCCGCAACAACAAGCAGGCCGTAGACTGGTCAGACTTCATGGCCGCCATCGACAGAATCGTGGGAGGACTTGAGAAGCGCTCAAGAGTGATTACCGACGACGAGAAATTTGCCATCGCCACCCATGAGGCGGGACACGCCACCATCAGCTGGATGACCGAATACGGCAATCCCCTCGTGAAAGTGACCATCGTGCCGCGCGGCCGAGCACTCGGAGCCGCCTGGTATGCGCCTGAAGCCCGCCAGATCATCCCTACCCAGGCCTTGCTCGACACCATGTGCGGCATGCTCGCCGGAAGGGCTGCAGAGGAACTATTCCTCGGACATATCGGCACAGGAGCATCTGACGACCTTGAGAAAACCACCAAGCTTGCACGCGCGATGGTGATGATGTATGGCATGAGCGACAAGCTTCCCAATATCAACTACAACGACTCGACCGGCCAGGACTACGGTTTCTCAAAGCCCTATTCGGAAGAGACCGCCAAGCTGATAGATGAGGAAGTGATAAGGATCATCAACGAGCAATATGAGCGCGCGAAGAGCATACTTCGCGAATATGCCGCACAGCACAATGAGATCCGCGACCTACTCGTGAAGAAAGAAGTGATCTACAACGAAGATGTGAAGGCAATCCTCGGTCCGCGCAAATGGAAAAGCCGCACTGACGAAATCATCGAAATCAACCGCAAGGAAGAACAAAACAGAAAGGCAGTGGAAGCGAAACCGGCCGCCGGCAATGCCGACGACGACAATGAGCCCGGCACTCCTCCCCCGTTCAACAAATAAGCAATATTTGCCTGAAAGCACCCGAGACCCTGCATCGCCCCTACGATGCGGGGTCTTTTCTTTTCAGTTGTCGGAGCTTTACTTTTCGGAGGTAGAATCTTTACTTTTCAGATGAACCGGCATTTGATTTCCGGCAGAAGCAATGAAGCGGAAAAATGTTGCTTATCGTGCTAAAATGTGTTAATAAAGGAAAATTTCTTTAACAGATGCGATATTTTTAGTAAATTTGCCGATTATACGTTTTTAATACAATTTTTATACCATACTTTATGAAACAGATTAGATTAAAAACACTTGCGGCAATAGCATTGCTCGCAGCCTCCGGCGTTGCTGCCGATGCGGCTCCGCGGCCCGCTATCGACCGCAACGCACCCTGGAGCCGCATGAGGCAAGTGCGGCCGACCCACCGCTGGTCGGAGCATGGAGTAACGGGAAACCGGCAACGCATCAGTCCGAACCATTCACTGCCATCGACAGATTCGTTCCAATACATCTACGGGCCTGACGGATCGGAATGGTTCGCCACCTGCGACTATGAAATAGAATCGGTGATGCTCGAAAGCGGATATGCTACCGAACAGATCAAGGGATTTACCTATACTATCTACGACACCGAGTTTAAAAAAATCGGCACTATCCACGACACCATCAGCCTTGAAGAAGGAGAAAGCCGCTGCGCCCAGGTGATGATGGACATCAACGTGACCAAAAAATTCTTCAATTACGACGACAAATACGAGGTGATGGTGACATTCTGGATGAATGCTGAAAATTATTCCATGAATGTACGCACCAACGTCTACTCGATAGGAGGCATGAAATCGGGCGACAACGATGTGCCGGTGACTGTGATAGGAGGTTATCCCGCAGATGCCGTGAATCTGGCCACCAAATCGTGGGATGAGTATTTCTACATCACTTTCCTCACCGAAGAGGCACCCGACCCCGATGACTACGAGGAATATATCGATTATCTCTCGAATTTCAACCAGGTGCTGACCACCTACACCAAAGCAGCGACCAACACCGGAGGCGAGGCCTCGGTGCTGTTCGAGCACAAGATACCTCTAATCAACCTTCCCGGCGACCAGATGTCGTGCCCGATGATGCTTACTAAAAACGTTGACGGCAAACTGACTCTCATATATCAGCAATATGAGAAATCATTCTTCGTCGACCCCTCCGGAATGGGAGGCAACGAAGACATCACCCCCGACAACAACCTGGTGATCGACATCTATCAGTTGCCTGACACCTATTCGAAGGAGATGGAACATATCTCCACAACCAAAATTGCCACAACACCGGTGGAGGACGAGGGCACGCTCTACACATTCTACGGCATAGGCAACCTCCTCTTCGACGGCGATGTCGACTTCCACAACTATTCCAGCGACGGAACGCCGTGCTTCATAGTATGCCGCGACGAGTATCTGCTGGCCGATGACGACAACTATAATTCGTCGTACTTCATCTATGACGCCGACGGCAACCGGATAAAGACACTTGCAGAAGACACGTACAACTACGTGTTGATGTCGGACATACCGGGATGCGAACCCCAGGTGATGTTTATCCACACCGGAGAAGAATACACGTTTGAATTTGTGGATATCGTATCGGCTAAGACCGCTACCACGGTAGACCAGATGTACCGAGGTTTCGGCCTTTCGGCCTCGATAGACCGCGTGCCGTCGAAAGATGGCTATGTATATGCAGTGGCCACCTCCAACGGCATCGTGGAGTCGGAAGAAGAAGGAGCCGACAAGGTGTTCGCCCCCGTGTGCTGGCTCGACAAAGAAGGCGAACTCATCCGCTTTGATTATGTGCCGGTGGGAGAAGGAGTGGAACTTGTACGCTTCTACATCGCATCGAATGCACTGTCGCCTTACGTATACAACACCGACACCGACATAGAATATATGCTCCTTGTGAAACGCCGCACTCCCGACGGCTCTTCGCTTCAGGAAGAATTCCTGGTGGCAACCGCAGAAAAAGGCGCCATCCACACATTCCTGCCTGATGAAGAAAAAGGAGCGATCGCGACCGTGATGCTGCTCACCGGCGATGATCCGCAACTGGTGATAGCCTACATTAAAGACTATCAGTATTCGACCGATTCGTATACGCTGCCCTTCACCAAATTTGCCGGCGGCAGCGGCTCGGCAACCGATCCCTATCTCATCGCCACCGCCGGCGACCTGATGCAGATCAGAAACAATCCTTCTGCAAGCTACAAGCTTGAGGCCGATATAGATTGCGCAGGCGTGAGCCTGCCTACCGTGCAACAGTTTTCCGGCACACTTGACGGCGACGGACATACGGTTGCCAACGTGGCACTCTACGGCAACGACAAGGTTGGAATGTTTTCGGAATGCTCCGGCGCCACCATCAAAGATATCGATTTCTTCGACTGCAAGGTGAGCATGGGCGGCAGCGGCAACAACGCGCTGCTCGCATGCACCGCGATGAACAGCACATTCGACAACGTCCACATCCGCAGGCTGAATGTGAGCGGCGATGACTTCACAGGCTCATTCGCTCCCTTCGCGTCGCGTGCATGGACCAACACATCGTTTGCCTCGTGCGAGGTTAGCGACGCTGCCATCAATCTGCCGCAGGCTACAGGTGTGGCCGGCATCGCATCCGATCTGCGCACCGGAACATCAATCACGGCATCTTCATTCAACGGAACCATCACGGCCGCCAACACCATCGGAGGCATCGTGGCGTCCACCACAACAGGGGATGAAGTGATAAGCAACTGCCATGTTGACGCCGACCTCAAAGGCGAGCACACCATCGGAGGCATCGCCGGCTTCCTCGACCGCTCCAGCGTGAAGAACTGCTACGTGGAAGGAACACTCGAGGCCACCACACCTTCGAAATGGAACAAGACCCTCTCCGTAGGAGGTATCGCGGGAGAACTGGAAGGCGACTGGGAGAAAACAGGCAATGTGCCCGTAGCCAACAACCTTATCGGCATCACTGAAATCAGACTGCCCGACATGAGCGGCGTAGCTGAAGACTATCCGCATCAGCTCGCCACAGTGCACCGCGTAGTAGGCCGGACAAGCTACAACGCCCAGCTCGATGAGGAAGAGGCTCAGAACGGCCCGATCTATGAAACCGGAGTTGTCAACAATCTTGTGGTGTCGGACCTTGCAGTGATAGACGCCGACTTTGATGAGAAGACCATAGAGGGCTCCACCATAGCCAAGGACGAAGTAAGCACCGAGAAGCTTGCTTCGGAACTCGGATTCGCATACGGCAAAGACACTTCCGCACCCTGGAACATTCAGTCGTGGAATGCGTGGGATCCGCAACTTTATTACGAGAACAGCATCTGCATACCCTACTCGAGCATCGACGCCACAGAGGGCGAGACTTTCACGATTGAAATAGCATTGCTGGGCCGCACCCCCGTGACAACCGACGAGATACTCGATAACTTCATGTGCGACTTCAATGAAGAACTGATGGAAATGACGGGCGACATGGACTATGACGGCAAGACCATGAGCATAGGATTCAAGGCCCTCAAGGAAGGAACAGCCCAATTCACAGTCAACATTCTCGATGGCACCGCCGGCTGCCTTGTGAATATCACCAAACCGCAGACCGATCCGGGAGCAGTGGAATCAATAACAGAAGGAGCATCCCTGAGCATCAGCAACGGCGTGCTGACCGCCCCGGGAAGCATGATAACCGTATATGACATGCAGGGACATGCTGTAGCAAGCGGCAACGACCGGGTGGATACCGCATCGCTTGGCAGCGGAATCTACGTTGCAACCGCAACATCAACAGCCGGCACCGGCACACTGAAATTTGCAAAATAAAGCATCAATACAACCTGTAACGAAGCAGGGACACCTCGATGGCGTCCCTGCTGTTATCTTACATTTACCTTTATCATTCATTACCTTTATCATTCGTTTGTCATATTTACTTATACCTCCATTATCCTTACAGCGGTTTCGGTCATTATACAAAAAAAACGTTCCTGTCTCAGGAACGCGTCTTAAATAGTTGATAACTTTTTTTCGTGATGTCCGGATGCCAACCCAACGGCATCCGAACCCATCCTTCGGCTGGAGGGAGCCGCAATCATTTGCGGTTCGCCTCGTTCATGTAAAGTTCGGCACGAACCATGCAGTAGTTGACTGTGCGGTAAAAGCGTGCCGCTTTTTTAAGTAAATTGTTTTTCATAATAGAACCTAATACATCTTTTTTTTGTAGAACCTAATACATCTTTAATCAATATACCCAGGAAACTCTCATCGATACATTTCCAACCTTTCGGCCGGGGCTGTATCCTTCGTTTTCCATTTCGCCTATAAAACATACCTGACATCAAAAAAGTTTTACAAAATATGTTATACAACATATTTTTAACATTTATTCACATTTGAAGCAATACAAACCAAAGCCCCAATCCCCTATCGCATAACCTTTCGTGGAGGTGAAAGATCAACACAATACACAAAGCCATCGCCAAAAGGCCTCTATGCTTTTCAACTTCAATTTCAAATTTTAGATAAAAAAAATTGGTCGGACGGAAATTTTTGAGTAACTTTGAAGTTCGAATTTGAAACAATAATACGTAAACACGATAAAACAGAAACATGGAATTAGACGGTAAGATTATCCTCGACCTCGGAATGCAGACAGGCACTTCGAAGGCAGGACGCGAATGGAAGAAGAAAGAATGGGTGCTTGAGACCTTCGGTCAGTTTCCCCGTAAAGTGAAGTTTCACGTATTCGGCGACAAGGCCGACACAATCGGCATAGAAGTAGGCAATTCATACACTCTTTCAGTCGACGTGGAAAGCCGTGAGTTCAACGAGCGCTGGTATACCGACGTAAGCTGCTACGCAGCCCGTCCGTATTCACCGGGCGGACAGTATCCCCAGCAGGGCGGTTACCCCCAGCCCCAGGGATATCCGCAGGCACCGGCCCAGCAGCCCTATCAGCAGCCCGCACCCCAGCCATTCGGAGGCAGCGCCTTCCCCCCGGCTCCGACACCCGGCGCACCTGCATTTGACGGCGGAGATTCGAGCGACGACCTCCCCTTCTGATAAGGCAGCATAAGAACACTGCAACGCAAAAAGAGACTCAGCATCGGCGATGCTGAGTCTCTTTCAATTCATCAATGATATTTCAGTCTTTGCAAATCAGCAGACGCGGATTACCGACAAGTCCGGATGGGAGCAAAGGAGAATCCTTTGTAAAGAACTTGATGCAACCTACCGTCTTCCTGTCGGAGGGACGCGGAGTTCCATCGCGCAACCAATCGGGAATAGACGTAAGATAACGTCCTACGACGGGATTGCCCGGCGCGTATTCATAATTCAGAGGTTCGGACCACTCCATGTCGTCGGGCAACTGCTCATCTCCTACCATGCGGTTTGGCCAAAGATTGGTGACATCCACCTCAATCACGTTTTCGCCAGCCTTGAGAGCATCTGTGACATCAAGCATGTAAGGTGCCTTCCACATCACCGGAAACGACACGCCATTGACACGCACCTGAGCCATGTCGCACACAGAATCAAGATCGAGCACCAAGCGACTTCCCTTCAACTGCTTTTTACCGAGTTTGATTTTCTTGCTATATGTAGCGGTACCTGAGAAGAACCTGACATCATCTTCCGCATGAGTGCTCCAATCGAAAAGGTCCTGACCGCGCATTGCAGCCACACCCGGGAAGTTGATATTCCAGTCTGAATTCAAGGATATGGAGTCGACGGGCATCACACGATCAGTAGCGAGTGCCGACAACGAGCTGCATGAAGAGCCTTCCGGAGCGCCGGAGTGAAAAATGAGGAATCGGGAGCCGTATGGTTCCATATCAAGATACAATGCGGAGTCAGCGACGACCGACATGTCGAGATTGTAGGGGTTCCACAATTCGACAGTGCGTCCGCGCGACAACTCGCTGAGCGAGATAGAGTCGGCGACAGCATTGCCGGTAGGATTGCAGAGGAAGAGGATATCTGTCTCGCCATCGGTGCGCTGATAAGACTTGAAGACATCACTTCCGCGCCACTGTTTTTCGGCAGGGATGCCCCGCTGGAGCAGCGACTGGCAACGAGCCATGTAATTGAACAGAGCCTTTGCACCACCGGCCTTCCACCATGTCTGACCGGGAACAAAATGAGTGCCCCACAACCCGAACGACATGCCCGGCTCAACTCCTATCCATGGATTGCAGGCCCCGGCATGAAGCACCATACGGTTTACACCCGAGCAAAACGCTTTGTCGCAAATAGGTTTGATAGTAGCGGGCGAATCTTTCCAGGCATGCACCGGCCAACATGTGAACGCCTCGGCCCACATCTCAGACCGTTTCAGGCCACGGACAACCTGCTCATGCGAAGCCATGTCTTTCCAGCCCCAGCCGGGACGCACCCAGAATTCAGTCATAAACACCGAATTGGGAGCCTGCTCCAATATCTTATATATGTCGAGCATCCGGAAAGGACGTTGCGTTCCCGTACCGTAAGGTTCGACAAGAAGTTTCATTCCCGGAGTAGACTCCACGAGCTGCGCGAGATAGCCGTAATAATTCTCGGCCACAAGCGATGTGACCACGTCGGCAAAATCCTTGCGGAACTTCTTATGGCCATCTTTTCCACCGACCTGACGCACCCCGACGATGTCGGGGATGTATGGCATCAGGTCATAGCCCTTCCTGCTGCGGAATTCCTCGGGAAGAACCTCGCTCCAATCCTGTCCACCGGCCTCATAGCTGTCGATCTCAATATATCGGAACGATCTTCCGGCATTGTCGCCGGCAACGTCGATGAGCATCTGCGGATACGCGTCCCAGAAGCGCTTCACTGCCTCACGGCTGAACTTGTCGCACTCAAGGCCCCGTCCGGATGCAGGCGACTGCATGTAGTTTGTCTTGCCATTAGTGGTGTGACCAAACCGATAGACAGTCATATCCTTACCCTTCGAAGGAAGATTGCGGAGCACATCAGCGGGAATAGCGAGTTGACTATCCCATCGGCCCTTTACTTTCGACGGAAGCAAATCGGTGAGGTCAATCACCTCGTCGAGGCTCATAACAGTATCCTGGGGCAATGCAACCACGCAGATATCCTCGTAGTAACCATACTCAGGATCAAAATCGGGAATAGGAAGCAGTTCACCGGCAGGAGCCTCCGTATAAACGAGTTTCTGCATAGAATAGCGGGGCTCAACCTCGGAATAGGAACTAGACGACCATCCGGGACAATTATGAGTGCCGAAGTCAAGGCCAAGCCTATCGCACTCATCCATGGCCCAGCGCATCATCTTTTTCCATTTCTCACTACCGATGGCACATTCGGGATCACCTACCCTTATCTGCCGGGGACCGCCAATCTGAAAATTCTGCACGCCGGAAAGGCCGGCCTCCTTGAAAGCCTCAAGATCGCGGGTGATAGCTTCTTCCGACACCAGCCCGTCCATCCATTGCCATATAATGGCCGGTTTCTGCTGTTGACGTGGATTAAGAAAATCGGCACGCAGACTGCCGTCGTCGGCTCTCCCCGCGAAAGGGGTCATCGCCAAGGCTGCAAGCGCCGCTGCCTTTAAAAATTTAAATTTGGTATTCATCACTGATATTAGGTTTGAAATGCAAATTTAAGAAAATTAACACTACAATGCAAATCAGGGCCCGGCACGACCCACCCGCGACAGATGCAGACAAAACGAGGGAGAAGCGCAATCCAAAACCCTATATTACACATATTTCCATTAAAATTCTTGCATAATACATGATTTTTTTGTAACTTTGCGCCCAGAACGGATTTCTGTATTCTAACCCTTTCAGATTGAACTTACAGGTAAATATGAAAAAAGATAAGAAACCTCTTTCCAACAAAAACGCGGCCAAACCGGCGAAAACGAGCACTCCGCTGCTCTTCGAGACAAGCTGGGAGGTATGCAACAAAATAGGTGGCATCTACACCGTGCTCTCCACCAAAGCCCGAGTGCTGAAAGAGCAATTCGGCGACAACTTGATATTCATCGGTCCGGACGTATGGTCCGAAACGAACCCCTCACCATACTTCAAGGAATATAAGACCCTCCTCAAATCAGCCTCAAAACTTGAACTTCCATTCGGTATCACTCTCCGAGCCGGCCGATGGGACATTCCGGGCTCGCCGGTGGTGGTGCTCATCAAGTTTGACGGCGTCTACCCTGCGCTTGACGACATATTCGGCGAGATGTGGGCCATGTTTGGCGTCGACTCGCTGCATGCCTACGGAGATTATCCGGAGGGATGCGCATTCGGTGTGGCAGCGGCAATCACCATGAAAGCGCTTGCCGCGCATCTTGAGGCCCGCGACACCGACGTGCTCGCACACTTCAATGAATGGACCACCGGCATGGGCCTGCTCTGGCTCAGAAACATCATGCCGGGAGCAGCAAGCCTTTTCACTACCCATGCCACATCGATCGGCCGCTCGATCTGCGGCAACGGCAAGAACCTCTACGAATATTTCAACGCCTACAACGGCGACCAGATGGCCGGCGAACTGAACATGGAGGCAAAGCACTCCCTTGAGAAAAGAGCGGCCATCAACGCCGACTGCTTCACCGCCGTGAGCAGCCTGACAGCCGATGAATGCGCCCAGCTTCTCGACTGCCGCCCCCAGGTGGTCACGCCCAACGGATTTGAACCCGACTTCGTACCCGGCACAGCCAAATACAAAAAACTCCGCGCTGCCGGACGCAACCGTCTTCTTGACATAGCGGCCAAAATGACCGGCCGGAAATGGAACGACGACACGTTGATCATCGCGACATCAGGCCGCAATGAATACCGCAACAAGGGTCTTGACGTATTCCTCGACAGCATGGCTCAGCTGACACGCACAGGGGCTGCCGGGAAGCGCGACATACTCGCCCTGGTGCTCGTGCCCGCATGGGTGAAGGAACCGAACGGCGAATTGCTGATCGACCTCTACAATGGCGGCACCCTGCCCGTGACTCCCGACTATCTCACCCATCGCCTCAACAATGAAGATTCCGACCCGGCATGTTGCCGCATAGGCCAGCTTGAGAATGAACTCCAGACCGGCGGTGAGCAACAGGTGAAGGTGATATACGTGCCCTGTTATCTCGACGGAGGCGACGGAATAGTAGACATTTCCTACTACGATATCCTCCCGGCACTTGACATCACGGTGTTTGCTTCCTACTACGAACCGTGGGGCTACACTCCGCTCGAAAGTATCGCCTTCGGCGTGCCTACAGTGACGACCGACAAATCGGGCTTCGGACAATGGATAGAGTCGGATGTGGCAAAGGGCAACGCGGCAAACGGACTCGAGTCGCTCAAGGAAACCGGCGTGATGGTGGCACCGCGCGATGACAACAGCTACTGGAACACCGTAATCACGATTGCCGACACCCTTTCCCAATTCGCGGCCGCACCTGCAGCCGACACGGCAGCCTGCTCGAAGTCTGCGGCAGCCACCGCAGCTTTGGCCGACTGGAAAAACTTCATCAAATATTATGATGAAGCATTCGACGTGGCTCGCGAAAACCGCAATAAAAGAATAAAATAATCGCGGAGCCTGAAGCAAAACAGGCTTCACGAGTGTTTATAATATTATGAGCGTAAGCGTCGCGGTGGATTCATCCGCCGCCTACGCCTGACGACTAAGACGAAAAAAATACATATCAAAATAATTATGAAACTGCAAGTAAGCAACGCCAACCAGCCTACATGGCACAACATGGTGGTATCAAACTCACTCCCCGAAAAGCTACGTCCGCTGGAGGAAATATCGAAGAACCTCTGGTGGGTATGGAACAGCGAAGGCAAAAACCTTTTCCGCGACCTCGACCACGACCTCTGGCGCAGCACAGGTGAAAACCCCGTGATGCTCCTTCATCAGCTCAGCTACGAAAGATATCAGGAAATCCTCAACGACAAGGGATGGATGGACCGTATCAAGAACGTGTATAAGTCGTTTAAAGACTATATGAAGCAGCCCATGCGCAACGACCTTCCCTCCGTGGCATATTTCTCCATGGAATATGGTCTCTGCTCCTGCCTGAAAATCTATTCGGGCGGTCTGGGCGTGCTCGCAGGCGACTACATCAAGCAGGCTTCCGACTCAAAAGTGAACATGACAGCAGTCGGCTTCCTCTACCGCTACGGATATTTCCAGCAGAGCCTGAGCATCGACGGCCAGCAGATCGCCAACTACGAGCCTCAGAACTTCGACCAGCTTCCGATCGAGCCGGTGCTCGGCGAAGACGGACAGCCGATGATTCTTGAAGTGCCCTACCCCGGCCGCATCATCTACTGCCACGTATGGCGCGTCAACGTGGGCCGCATGAAGCTCTACCTGCTCGACACCGACTTCGACATGAACTCAGAGTTTGACCGCCCGATCACCCACAAGCTCTACGGCGGCGACTGGGAAAACCGCATCAAGCAGGAGTATCTGCTCGGCATCGGCGGCATCTACATGCTCAACCGCCTCGGCATCCACACCGACATCTATCACGCCAACGAAGGCCACGCAGCCCTGCTCAACCTGCAGCGTCTGGTAGACTATGTGCAGAAGGATCATCTGCCCTTCAACGTGGCTCTTGAAGTGGTGCGCGCAAGCTCACTCTACACTGTGCATACTCCGGTGCCCGCAGGCCACGACTATTTCGACGAAGGCCTCTTCGGAAAATATATGGGCGAATATCCCGCAAAACTCGGCATCTCATGGAGCGACCTCATGAACATGGGCCGCGAGAATCCCGACACCAACGAGAAGTTCTCGATGAGCGTCTTCGCACTCAACACCTGCCAGGAAGCCAACGGCGTAAGCTGGCTTCACGGAGAGGTTTCGAAGAAAATGTTTGCAGGAGTATGGAAAGGCTATGACCCCGCAGAAAGCCACGTGGGCTACGTGACCAACGGCGTGCACATGCCTACCTGGGCAGCATCGGAATGGAAAGCATTCTATGCCGACAAGCTTGGCGAACAGATTTTCGAAGACCAGAGCAATCCGGAAGCATGGAAAGGCATCTTCAACGTCGGAGACGACGAGATCTGGAACATGCGAATGACGCTCAAGAACAAGTTTATCAACTTCGTTCGCCGCGACTTCCGCGAGAAATGGCTGAGAAACCAGGGTGATCCTTCGGCCGTGATGCAGATCATGGACAGAATCAACCCCAACGCCCTCATCTTCGGCTTCGCCCGCCGCTTCGCGACCTACAAGCGCGCACACCTTCTCTTCAACGACCTTGACCGCCTGGCCAAGATCGTGAACGACAAGGAGCGTCCTGTTCAGTTCATCTTCTCGGGCAAGGCACACCCCGCCGACGGCGCAGGCCAGGGTCTGATCAAGCACATCATGGAAGTGAGCCGTATGCCTCAGTTCCTCGGCAAGATCATCTTCCTTGAAGACTACAACATGACCGTGGCAAAACGCCTCGTGACCGGCGTTGACGTATGGCTCAACTTCCCGACCCGTCCGCTTGAAGCTTCCGGCACATCGGGCGAGAAGGCAGAGATGAACGGCGTGCTCAACTTCTCGGTGCTCGACGGCTGGTGGTATGAAGGCTACCGCTTCGACGAAAAGGCCGGCTGGGCGCTTACCGACAAGCGTACTTTCACCGACCAGTCGCAGCAGGACAAGCTCGATGCAGCCACTATCTACTCGATGCTTGAAAACGAAATCATCCCGCTCTACTTCGACAAGAACTACAAGGGATACTCACCCGAATGGATACAGTATATCAAACGCTCGATCGGCCACATCGCACCTCACTTCACCATGAAGCGCCAGCTTGACGACTACATCGACCGCTTCTACAAGCCGGAGGCAAAACGCGCAGCATCGCTCAAAGCCCACGACTTCGCAAAGGCTCGTGAGATCGTAGCATGGAAAGAATCCGTAGCTTCGAAGTGGGATCAGATTGAAGTACTTTCTGTAGACTATAACGAGAGCGCAGCCAACACTTACCACACCGGTGGCGACTACCAGGTGAAGTGCACGCTCGACACCAAGGGCCTCGGCGACTCTATCGGCGTAGAACTCGTGACCTACAAGGAACACGACGGAGTTTCCGACTATGCCGGACGCCAGCAGCTGAAGATCGTTTCGCAGAACGGCTCGATCGTGACCTACCAGCTTGACACCAAGCTGACAGACGCGGCTACCTACCGCTATGCGCTCCGCATGTATCCGAAGAACCTGGAACTCCCCCACCGTCAGGACTTCGCCTACGTGCGTTGGCTCTGATAAAAGGAAACCTCAGCAAGAAAAGAAATCTTTATTGCTCAATAGAAAAGCAGCCCCCGGCGGGCTGCTTTTTTTGTTTTATGTTTTACAACATATCAATAAATAAGCGAATTCTCGAAATTTTTCACTAAATTGCGGCCAAATAAAAAAAGAAAGACAACTCTCCCATTTGTAAACTCTTAAAATACATACACATGAAAGTCTACAAAACCAACGAAATCAAAAACATAGCGCTCCTTGGCTCGAAGGGATCGGGAAAGACCACCCTTGCGGAGTCAATGCTCTATGAGTGCGGTGTGATCAAACGCCGCGGCACTGTCGGCGGCGGCAACACTGTCTCCGACTATTTTCCGGTAGAAAAGGAATATGGCTATTCTGTATTTTCGACAGTGTTTGCCGCAGAATTCAATAATAAGAAGCTTAACATAATCGACTGCCCGGGAGCCGACGACTTCGTAGGAAATGCCTATACAGCCCTTGGAGTGACCGACATAGGCGTAGTGGCAGTAGACTCTGAATATGGAGTGGAGGTAGGCACAGAAAACATCGTGCGCACCTGCAACAAACTCGGCAAGCCCGTGATTTTCGCCCTCAACAAGATGGATGGCGAGAAAGTGGACTATGAAAACGTGATGGAACAGCTGCGCGAGCACTTCGGAAAGAAGATAGTGGCTATCCAGTATCCCATCAACGCAGGTCCCGGCTTCAACGCCATCATCGACGTGCTGCTGATGAAGAAATATGAGTGGGGACCCGACGGCGGCGTTCCTACCATCTCCGACATTCCGGCGGAAGAATATGACCGCGCCAAGGAGCTGAACGACATTCTGAAAGATGCGGCAGCAGCCAACGACGAGGCACTGATGGAGAAATTCTTCGAAGACCAGCCCCTGACAGAGGACGACCTCCGCATGGGCATCCGCAAAGGACTCGTAGAAAACTCGATTTACCCGGTGATCTGCCTCAGCGCAGGCAAGGACATGGGAGTTCGCCGCATGATGGAATTCCTCGGCAACGTATGTCCGTTTGTAGACGACATGCCGGCTCCTGAAACTGTGGAAGGCGAAACCGTAGCACCCGATGCCAACGGTCCGCTGAGCGTATTCTTCTTCAAGACATCTGTAGAGCCGCACATCGGCGAGGTATCATATTTCAAGGTAATGAGCGGCACTCTCAAGGCCGGAGCAGACCTGGAGAACGTGAACCGTGGCGGCAAGGAACGTCTGGCACAGATATTCACCGTATGCGGTCAGCTCCGCACCCCGATCGATGCCCTCGAGGCAGGCGACATCGGCGCTGCAGTGAAACTGAAAGACGTGCGCACAGGCAACACCCTCAACGAGAAGGGTTGCGAATATAAGTTTGACTTCATCAAGTATCCGGCACCGAAATATACACGCGCCATCAAGCCCGTGACAGAGAGCGACGCCGAGAAACTCGCCGGCATCCTGACCCGCATGCACGAGGAAGACCCGACATGGATCATCGAGCAGAGCAAGGAGCTCAAGCAGACTTTGGTGAAAGGACAGGGAGAATTCCACCTGCGCACACTGAAATGGAGAATCGAGAACAACGAAAAACTCCCGATCACATTCGAGGAGCAGAAGATACCCTATCGCGAAACCATCACCAAAGCATCGCGCGCCGATTACCGCCACAAGAAGCAGTCGGGCGGCAGCGGACAGTTTGGCGAGGTGCATCTCATCGTTGAACCCTACACCGAAGGCATGCCGGAACCTGACAGCTACAAGTTCGGCAATCAGGAATTCAAGATGAACGTGCGCGACAAGCAGGAAATACCTCTTGAATGGGGCGGCAAGTTGATAGTGTACAACTGCATCGTGGGCGGCGCCATCGACGCACGCTTTATCCCGGCTATCGTGAAAGGTCTGATGGACCGCATGGAGCAAGGTCCGCTCACCGGCAGCTACGCACGCGACGTACGCGTGATGATCTACGACGGCAAGATGCACCCGGTAGACTCCAACGAAATCTCGTTCCGTCTGGCCGGACGCAATGCCTTCTCGCAGGCATTCCGCGAAGCTAACCCGAAGATTCTCGAACCGATCTACGACGTAGAGGTGCATGTTCCCGACGACTACATGGGCGACGTGATGAGCGAACTTCAGGGACGCCGCGCCATCATCATGGGCATGGATGCCGAAAACGGAATCCAGATCCTCAAGGCCAAGGTGCCTTTGAAAGAGATGGCCAACTACAGCACAGCGCTCAGCTCGATCACCGGCGGCCGCAGTTCCTTCTCGATGGAATTCGCCGGCTATGAGCTCGTGCCCGGCGACGTGCAGGAGAAACTGCTCAAGGCATACGCCGAATCGCAGACAGAAGAATAACGAATCAGCATCCACTAACTTATACTCTAAGCCCGGCGCCTCACTGCAGGCGTCGGGCTTCTACATAAGATACACGCATAATTCTTTCATGCAAGACGCACGCATAATTCTTTCAACACAAGACGTATGCATAATTCTTTCATGATTGTTTGGAATAAAACAAATTGTTGATTAAATTTGTATTCCAATAAAAGTACAATAACGATGGCAAGCAGAGACATATATCCGATAGGACAACAGGACTTTAAGATTTTGCGCGAGAACGGGGCGCTGTATGTTGATAAAACTCAGTTTATCGACAAACTTGTGAACTCTCAGAGCCAGTATTATTTTCTCGCGCGTCCGCGTCGTTTCGGAAAAAGCCTCTTCCTTTCAACCCTCCGTTATTTCTTCGAAGGAGAACGTCAACTCTTCAAGGGACTTCATATCGACTCTACAGACTGGGGTTGGGAAAAGTATCCTGTGCTCTATATCGACCTCAACAGCGGGGAATACTCGAAACCCAACAATCTTGATGTGGTGATCGACAACCTGCTCAACAAGTGGGAAGAAAAATATGGTGTGAACAACAATGACAGGACCGATACAGATATCTCAACCCGGTTTGGCAACATTATCGCCTCAGTGCATAGCGCAACCGGGAAACAAGTGGTGATACTTGTAGATGAATATGACAAGCCCCTCATAAAGAATCTCGACAGAGAGGGATTTGAAGACTATCGCGAAAAATTGGCTGCCCTCTACTCCAACTTCAAATCATGTGCGCAACACATACGGATGGTGTTCCTGACCGGCGTGAGCCGATTCAGCAAGCTGAGTGTGTTTTCCGACATGAATAATCTTAAAGACATTACCTTTTCCAATGAATTTGCCGACATTTGCGGGATAACCGAACAAGAATTATCAGATCATTTCAAATTCGGGATCACGGAATTGGCTGAAGAATACAGTATATCTATTGAAGAGGCACAAGCCAGATTGAAAAAGAATTATGACGGCTATCGTTTTGCCGCAACAGGAAGCGATATATATAATCCTTGGTCGATCCTCAATTGCTTTTCGGGGAAGAAAATCTCGTTTTATTGGAATGAAACCGGATTTCCATCCATCGTTGCGAAAGCTTTGAAGCGCGTGAATGCCGATCTGGCGGAATATTTCGACACGTATTGCAGCGAGAGCGATCTGAAGGGTCTTGACCTCACCGACCCAAACCCGATAGCCCTCATGTATCAGACCGGTTATCTTACCATCAAAGAGTTTGACAGAGAACTGAACATGTACCACCTCGGCATCCCCAACGAAGAGGTGAAAGACGGCCTGATCAACGTCTTGATACCCTATTATGCCAGATACAAATCTGAAGCGGATGCCGCCAAGGTGAAGGATATGATAAAATGGATAAAGCTCGGACGTCCGGACGATTTCATGAGATCGGTGCAGACATATTTCGCCGGCGTATCCTACAAACTGAAGATGGAAAACGAGAACAATTTCCAGAATGCGTTTTTCCTGGTGACAAATCTCTTGGGACTTGAGACCAATGCCGAAGTGGAAACCTCCGACGGACGCATCGACATGCTCATCAAGACCACGAGATACATCTACATCATAGAATTGAAATATGATAAAAGCGCGGAAGAAGCACTCGCCCAAATCAACAGCATGAGATACGACCGCCCGTATCGCGACGACCACCGCAAGATAATCAAAATCGGAGTGAACTTTTCATCCAAAACGCGGACCATCGAGGATTGGCTTATCGAAGAAGAAGGCTGACTGAGAAGGGGATAAGGAGAAGGAGGCCAGACTTATATAAAATATCATATTGGAATATGACATTGACATATTGGAATATGACAATATGTCGAAACATTAGATATCGTATTAAATTTCAATAATATATTGAATATATAATAACATGATGACACAGAAGTTCAGAATAGCCCACAGCAACCGACAGACAATGATTCTGACAGCCGAATTCGCACTGCTTGCTCTCTACGGATTTGCTGTTTTCAGCTTAAACAGCATGTTGAGAACAGGCATCTTCGCCATTCTTTTAATCGGCATCATGATATCTTTCATCTCCTTCTTAAAAAACAGATATGAGATAAACGACTCTGATATCATCGTCGATTTCTACGGTCAAGAAAAGAATCGATATCAAATAGACAAGATTACGAAAATCGTCTACATAGATACGGCTTCGAAATGGCGCCCCTTCTCGCGCCAGGCGAGATACCAGTTAGCCATATATTTCGAAAGGTCATATCTGAAAAGCATCGAACCGCGCTGCTTTTTCCCGGCTGACAGAGACAGGTTCGCGGAAGCCATTCTGAAAATCAATCCACGGGTATGTGTGGAAAAAACCGATGTCAGATACTATCCGTTTCTCGTGGGATAAACGTAGGAGTGACGCTACACAACGGAACGTCAGGAATCATCAAAAACTTAAATGTCTAAAATAAATAATTCAATATTTTCTGAGGCTTTCGAAGTCAATGTTTCGGGCCTCTTACCAAGCAAAACATGGTGCATATCAACAATAGGAAAATAGAAACTCTTATTTATGCCGGACTGTGGGGGCTCGCCATCCTCTTTCTCCTGCTCAACATGATGAGAGGGAGAAGTCTTGCCAACCTGCCGATCTTTGATTCGTCGACGATAGGATATATGGCGCTCAACCTGCTGCCGTTCATAGCACTTTTTGCCATAAACTGCTATCTGCTGATTCCCCGGCTCCTGAAACGCGGCAAGTATGGACAATATTTCATCTCGGCAATATCGCTCGTATGCCTGATATGGTTCTGGCAACGATATCAGTTTTATGAACTCATCATGCGCTTCGGGCTACCGGAGCATCACCAGCGGCCACCTGAGAACCGACCGGAACCGCTGATGCCGTTGCCGCTATTCATGGATATGATATATGATTTCCTGATCATAGGAGTCAACCTTGCCATATCGCTGATGTTCCAGCATTTCGACGACCGACTGCAGCAGGAACTGCTCATGAAGAAAAACGCCGAGAACCAACTAACATATCTGAAAGCGCAGATAAATCCTCATTTCTACATGAACATGCTCAACAATATACATGGCATGATAGAGATAGATCCGGCAAAAGCGCAGGACATGGTGATAGAGATGTCGGGGCTGATGCGCTATACGCTTTATGAGAGTTCGCGCCCCAGTATAGGATTGGCGGCTGAGATTCGGTTTATCCGCAATTATCTCGACCTGATGCGGGAGCGATATCCGGAAGACGCGGTGAGCATAAAGGCCGATTTTCCGGCCGAGAAAGAAATGAACGGTATTTTTGTGGCACCGCTGCTTTTCCTCGTCTTCATCGAGAATGCTTTCAAGCATGGCATAAGCTACAGCGGCAGGAGTTTCGTGGCAATCTGCATGACGCTCAGCGAGGGAACCATCACATTCCGCTGCACCAACAGCGTGCACCCCAACCAAGAGCCTAAAAGCAAGGATGGCATCGGCCTGGAAAATGCACGCCAACGGCTCGATATCATATATGGCGACAGATACACGCTGAATACCGAGAAAGACGAGGACACATATACCGTAACCCTTACATTGCCTTATGAAACTGAACACTCTCGTGATTGACGACGAGCCTATCGCTCTTGAAAAGCTCAGGAAATATGTGGATAAGGTGCCTTTCCTCCAGCTTGCCGGCGCATGCCGCAACGGAATAGAGGCCACCGCGCTGATGGCATCGGAAAATATAGATGTGATTTTCACCGACATCAACATGCCCGACATGAGCGGAATGGACTTCGTGGCGTCGCTGACCCGACGGCCTCTCGTGGTCTTCATCACTGCATACGCCGAATATGCCGTAGACAGTTATCGACTGTCGGCTATCGACTACCTTCTCAAGCCTTACGGATTCGCTGATTTCCAACGCGCGGCCAACAAGGTGCTTGAACAATACAATCTGCGCAATGGCAGCAAGGAGGAGGCCGAAGTTCCGGCAGCTACAGGTCCCGGCACCAATGATGCCGATAAATCCATATTCATCAAGGCCGACTACCGGTTTATACGTATCAGCCTCTCGGATATCCGCTATATCAAGGGTTATGGGGAATATCTGCAGATCTACACACGTGGGAGCTCCTCCCCTATCCTTACGCTAAGCAACTTCAGCGCCATAAAGGAAAAACTCAGCGACAGATTTCTGCAGGTTCACCGCTCCTACATAGTGAACATGGACAGCGTGGAGAGCATATCGAAAGGCCGGATTGTCATGGATCAGGACACGTCGATACCCATCGGCGACAGCTACAAGGATGCCTTCCAGAACTACGTTTTCACTCATTCCGTTGGTTCATCACCGAAGAAATAGCCTTCACGTTCCGCCTTGAGCGAAACTTATACCGGCTGCCGGACTTCGGGCATCGGGATGGCGCGCTTGAATCCACGGTGGTTTTTTGTTTGGTGGAAAGCAAAATAATAAGTTTAGACAACTTCAATCTAAAATGTCGGATAATTTCAATACTTATATCGAGCAGATGGATTTTGAGACTTGGCGCGGGGTATGCGTCGAGAAGGGCACGTTGCGCCGTTTTGCCAAAGGGGAGGAATTTGTGGCGGCGGGCACTGTAGGACGCTATATAGGATATATCGTATCGGGCGCGCTCAAATATGTGGCCCGTTCCGCGGATGGGCAAGAGCATGTGATGGGGTTGGTTTTTGGTGATGGATTGGTAGCTGACTGGCCTTTCTGCATCTACGGCCAAAAGGCCAAACTGGCGATTGTGGCGGTTTCGGATTGCGATATCTACTGCATCCCGGCCTGCGATGTCAAAGACAGGATGGAGGCTGATCCTGATTTCAAAGACATGGTGATGCACTCCACGGAAGCAGTCTATTCCACCGTATATGACCGTTACGTGGATCTATATTGCAAATCGCCGCAGGAGCGCTACGATGAACTTGTAAGCCTCCACCCCAACCTTTTCGACCTCTTTTCGCTCAAAGACATAGCCTCTTTCCTCAACATCACTCCTACGCATCTGAGCCGGCTACGCAAGAAATAAGTAGGCAACGAAGGAGCGAAAATCAGACAAAATAAAAGATTTTAGAAAACTTGACAAAAAAAAATGATAGCAAAAGTGTTAAATTTCTTATTTCTCAACAAATGTTGAGAGTTTTTAATAAATTATTTTGTATCTTTGCACATCGATTCGAAATGAATATTCGAAGTTGTCTAAACTTCTCCGTATAACTTAAATCGACGCCACCAATGAAGAAGCATCCGGCATACATACTGTTTTTATCGATAGCCTTTGCAGCCTCTGCAAATGATTATGTGAGGGATGCTGAGCCGGCGATTCTTGAAGTGCATTATACTCGTATTGAAATTACCGATACGACAAAGCGTAATTCTCATTTCTTTAAGGATCCTGTAATGCTCAGAATCGGGAAAAACAAATCTGTTTTTTGCGGTACAAAGAGATTATGGCAGGATTCAATTATGGAATGTGACCCCGCGACTTTCTGGGCCATGGATCAGGCAAAAACTATGAGTGGCAAGCGCGATGATACACAATTGGCTTGTGGTCATTATTGGAGTTATATTTATAAGAATATTCCTGATGGCAAAGTCATCGAACGCTGCTATTTCGATATGAATAGATGGCAGTATTCAGAAGATTGGGAGAAACCCGAATGGGTGATTGGAGATAACACGAAGACCATATTAGGGTATGAATGTGTTGAGGCTTCAGCCAATTATCGCGGCCGCAAATGGACTGCATGGTTCGCACCTGAGATACCTATTCAGGAAGGGCTGTGGAAACTATGTGGTCTGCCGGGGTTGATTCTTGAAGCACACGACGCCAATAATGAATATATTTTTGAAGCCAACGGCCTTGTGCAGAATCCCAATTCAGAGGTTGGAATTTTCACTTATGATGATAAAACAGGCTACACTACAGTGAACCGCGACAAGTTTTTCAACAACTGGTGGAAGTACAAGCACTCAAATTTTGCCGCTAAAATTCAGGCAGCATACGGTGTGGGCCCCACACCTGCAAATGAAAAGACTTCAATAAACTACGACAAAGAGGAAACCGACTATCCACACGACCTATGAACCGACTGCTATTCTTAATCGCATTTGCATTGGCTGCGCTGAACGGTGTTGCGCAGGTCGATGTGTCGGGCGTAGTCGTGGAGGAAGGGTCGGAAGAGCCGCTGCCGGGAGCGTCGGTGATTTTGCGCAATGCCGATGGCAAGATAAAAAAATTTGCCACTTCCGGTGCCGACGGAAAATTTGCTATCCCGACACCCGAAACGGAGGGGTATACGCTTGATGTGTCGATGATGAATTTTGCAAAACAGACTGTAAAACTCGATAGCGTCAAGATGCCCGTAACAATAGTGATGGAGCGTTCGGCCACGATGCTGAAAGAAGTGGCAGTGAAAGCCGAACGCATACGCGAACAGGGCGACACCATCACCTACGATGTGGGCAGCTTCGCGCAGACACAAGACCGGAGCATCGGCGACGTATTGAAACGCATGCCGGGTATCGATGTGTCGAATTCCGGCAAAATCCAATATCAGGGTGAGGACATCAACAAGTTCTACATTGAGGGAGCGGACCTGTTAGGTGGCAAATACGGCATAGCCACCAACGGCATAAACCATGATGATGTGGGCGCGGTGGAGGTGATGGAAAACCATCAGCCCATGCAGGTGCTTTCTGGTATCAGCTTCTCCGACAAGGCCGCCATCAACCTCAAACTGAAAAACAAGGCGAAGGCGACATGGACCTTTCATGGCCATGCGGGAGGCGGCTACTCATGGCAACCGGAAGGCGCGGTGTGGGATGGGGAACTGTTCGCAATGGCTGTGATGCCGGGATTTCAGAACATCACCACACTGAAGACCAACAATATCGGAGAAGACCTGTCGGGCAGTGCCACAGATTTCTTCGCTTCGGGTCGTGACACCGGACTCAGCCGGTATGTGGGCGTATCGCTTCCCGGAGTGCCCAACCTGAGCGGCAAGCGAACGCTCTTCAACCGCTCGGCTTTGTTGTCGACCAACAGCCTCTGGAAAGTGAGAAACGGAGAGTTCAAGGCGCAGATCGATTACTCTTTCAACCAAGTCACAGCACAGGCAGCCAATATCACCACCTACTTCCTCGAAAGTGGCGACCGAGTGATTACCGAAAACCGCGACGGACGCGACCGCTCCCACTCGCTGTCGGGCAAGTTCATCTACGAAGTGAACCAAAAGACAACCTTCATCAACAACACACTCTCCACAAACATAGACTGGGATGATGTAAGGCTCGGAGTGACAGGCTCGTTGCCAAACGAGCAGTCTGTGAAATTGCCGGACTACCATGTGGCCAACAAATTCAAGATGATAAAGCGGTTTGACGGCAAACACCTCATCACTTTCCAAAGCAACAACGAATGGGAGTCGCTGCCACAGACGCTCAATGTAGTGATGGATGGCAACAACATCCGACAGCATATCGGCGACCATGCCTTCCACACGCATGAGAGCGCCGCCTACGCTTTCTCCATCAAAGGGCTGACTATAAGCCTCGAGGGAGGAGTGAAAGGATATCTGCGCTCACTCAATACAGAACTGCCAGATTTACCAGCCGAGCTTCCGGGGAAGACGGAGAACGCACTGAGCACAAACTATTTCACGGTGTATGCCACCCCGAAGTTTGAATATTGGGTGAAGCGCGTGAACTTCACCCTCAACGCACCTGTCAGCTTCTCGCACTACACCTTCGACAAGGCTATCGCCAACCGCTCGGAAGCATACTTCTCCCCTTCACTCAGCATGAACTGGAAACCGAACAACCGCTTTTCAATGACACTCCGTGGCGGAGCAGGTCGCTCTCCAATGGATCTGAACATGATTCAGCCCGGATATATCATGACCGACTACCGCACTTTCAGCCAGGGAGTGGATGACTTCTACAACTCCACTTCACAGCGAATATCGGCAAACTTCGCATACAAGCTCACCCGCAAAGGAATATTCGCCAACGCCATGGTGATGCAATCGTGGTCGCATGTGCCGTACACGATGTCGCAGCGGTTTTATGGCGACTATATCGTATATTCTTACGCCGACGCCAAGAGCGACGGAAAGAATCTGATGGCATTAGGAAGCATCGGCAAAACTCTCGACTTCATGCGGGGAAGCACCAATGTGAACGGCTCGTTCCTTCGCAATGAATCGCGTCTTTTCTCCGAGAACAATGCAGTGAACACCGTAAGCACAGGATGGAGCATCGGTGCAAGAATCAACGGCTCGCCCCTGCGCTGGCTCTCTTTCGACTATTCGATCGACTTCTCCAACAGCCAGCTCGGGATAAACGGTATCGGAAATTCGTGGCTAAGCGGAATGGAAAACTCGCTGCTGCTCATCTTCATGCCGCAGGGTGAACATTGGTCTAAATGGGAATGGCGCATAAAGGGAGATCATTACCACAACGAACTGACTGAGGGCAAATATAAAAACGTGTTGCTGATAAACACAAAACTGGTGTATAAACTCAACAAGCGCATCGAACTCTCCGCTATGCTCAGCAACATGTTCAACCATCGCACCTATAACTACACCACCTACAGCGAACTATCATCTTACGAGTCGCAACGATGGCTCCGCGGACGCGAACTGCTGTTCACTATCTCGTTAAGGAAATAAAATGAAAAAGTATTGAAATATAGCGTTATGAAAAGATTTATTGCTTTCTTCTATTGTTTAGCGGTATTTTTAGCCGCTATCGCTCAAGACCGGGCCACAATCACAGCCGTCTATTCCTATTCTCACCCTGCATTTGAAAACGCAGGCGAGATAAAGACCGACGAAATGACCTTGCTCGCCAACAATACCCGAAGCAAATGGTTTAACCGGATGAGTGAGTATTGCGATTCGCTGTGTTCTACTCCGGAAGGCAAGAACAAATTGCAGGAGATACAAATCGCAGCCTGGGTGATATTTGAACCGGGCGGGGGAATAACCGTCGACAAAAGCAAACCGGCGCCGTCGAAGGATATTGATGAGTATATTTTCACCAACCTGAGCGAACTCTCCGTATACGACAAACTGGCAAACACTGCATCCACCTACACCGAGCCTTATAGCGAGCAGGAGTGGAATCTGGATGAGGGAAGCACTACCGACATAATGGGTTATAATTGCATTATGGCTACTACCGACTATCATGGCAGGAAATGGAAAGTCTGGTTCACGCCTGAATTGCCGGTATCATTCGGACCTTGGAAATTGCGCGGACTGCCCGGTTTGATACTGAAAGCGGAAACAGACGGTGGCTTCAAATTTGAGATAAAAGACCTCGGCAGGTCTGACGAACAAATGCTACCATTATATCCGGGAACCAATTATGAGAAAGTGGATAGGAAAAAGGCCCTCGCCGACCATAAGTATTTCATGAGTCACCGCACTACCCTTCTGGCAGCAGAATACGGAGCGAATGCCAACCTAAAGGACGGAGTCGAACCGGAATATCTACCCGAATTTGCAATAGAATGTGATTTCCAATAAATTGCATTAAGCCACCGGCCGAAACCTGAAATTATCACGCCATGATTTAATAAAAAAAACAATGAGATATCTAATAGCAACGATCACTATATGCTTCATGGCGATAGCCGCCGGGGCACAAGAAAAAGCCGACATCCTGGTAAGCTACGAGTGCAAACAGCCCGGATTGGAGCGCGCGGAGTTAACAAGGAACATGACCTTACTGGCCAATTCCACCAAATCGAAATATTTCAATGATATCAGTCTTTGGACTGATTCGCTGTGCTCAACTCCCGAAGGCAAAGCGAAGCATGACGAAATCATACGTGCGAATTGCCTGGTGATGCACCCCGAAGGTTATGAATACTGGGACCTTACGAAAGGGATTGTGAAGAAGATATACACATACGTATTCAACGACCTCCCGTCAGGCCAGCAGACAATATATGATGAATGGGCTGAAGAACCTTGTTGCTATACAGAGCCGTTGGAAGAACAGATTTGGGAGATTGCAGCAGACTCTACCGCTACTGTTTTGGGATATGAGTGCCTGATGGCAAAATCGGATTATCATGGACGGCAGTGGACCGCATGGTTCGCTACCGACATACCGTTGAGTTTCGGACCGTGGAAGTTTCGCGGACTACCGGGACTGATACTGAAAGCAGAGGCTGACGGAGGCTTTTCATTCGTAGCCACAGGATTGGAGAAAACCGACAGAATCATGACCCCTATGTATTCGAAAGAAGATTATTCCAAAACGTCAAGAATGAAGGCACAGGAAGAACATGAATATTACATCACTAGTGTCTCTTAAAATTTGTTAAGTAGAATTTGTTAAATTCTGTAT
>JAUNFY010000036.1 GCA_030524805.1 Bacteroidales bacterium
CTTTCGCTCGTGTGAGTTCGAGTCTCATTTCGGACACTTGGAAATCGGAAAAGCCGTAAAAAGTTTTTCCGATTTTTTTCATAATAACACTTCCGGTTTCCACTTTCGCTAAAGCAGAAACCGGAAGACTATACCTGAATCACATCAAAGTACAACCTAACATAAATAATCATGAAAATGCAACGATTGGCGGCCATGGGCCTGCTAATGCTCACCATGGCAAGCACGCAAGCCCGCGAACGCTACAATTTCAATCCCGAATGGCTTCTGACAATAGGAGAGCAGAACGGAGCGGAAGCATCTGCCTACGACGACAGCAGCTGGCGCCCCGTAAACCTTCCCTACGCCTTCAATACCGACGAGGCTTTCAAAGTGCCCATCAAGGAGATGACCGACACCGTGGCCTGGTACAGGAAGCACTTCCGCCTCCCCTCTTCGGCCAAAGGGAAGAAAATATATATCGAATTTGAAGGAGTGCGCCAGGGCGGCGAATTCTTCATCAACGGCCACAGGCTCGGACTGCACGAAAACGGAGTCATGGCAGTGGGTTTCGATATCACCCCTTACGTGAAATTCGGCAAAGACAACGTGATAGCGGTGCGCACCGACAACGACTGGAGATATAAGGAAAAAAGCTCGGGAAGCAGATTCCAATGGAACGACAACAACTTCAACGCCAACTACGGCGGCATACCCAAGAGCACTTGGCTCCACATCACAGACCCGCTGCATCAGACCCTTCCCCTCTACAGCACACTCGGCACCACCGGCACCTATATATATGCCACCGACATAAAGACCGACAGCCGCACGGCCGACATTCATGCCGAATCTGAAGTGGTCAACGACGGCAAGAAGGCAATGACTGCCACCTACTGCGTGGCTATCTACGACAAAGACGGCAAGGAAGTGGCCAACTTCCGCGGCAAGCCTACCACCATCCGTCCCGGAGAGACCACTACCCTCTCGGCATCGGCCAAAGTGGGCGACCTCAACTTCTGGAGCTGGGGCTACGGCTATCTCTACACAGTGAAGACAGCCCTGGAGGTGAACGGCAAGCTTACCGACGAAGTAATCACCAAGACCGGCTTCAGGAAAACCCGTTTCGGAGAGGGCAAGATATGGATCAACGACCGGGTGCTCCAGATGAAAGGCTACGCACAACGCTCGAGCAACGAATGGCCCGGCGTAGGACTTCCGTCCGCACCCTGGCTCAGCGACTTCTCGAATGCGCTGGCTGTGGAGAGCAACGCCAACTTCGTGCGCTGGATGCACGTGTCGCCCTGGAAGCAAGACGTGGAATCGTGCGACAGGGTGGGCCTCTTCCAGATGCTTCCCGCCGGCGACGCGGAGAAAGACGTGGAAGGACGCAGATGGGAACAGCGCAAGGAACTGATGCGCGACGCCATCATCTACTTCCGCAACAATCCGAGTGTGCTCTTCTGGGAATCGGGCAACGAATCAATCTCGCGCGACCATATTCTCGAGATGCGCGAGATAAGGGACACATACGACCCGCATGGCGGACGCGCCATAGGTAGCCGAGAGATGCTCGACATCAGGGAATCGGAATATGGCGGCGAAATGCTCTACGTCAACAAAAGCGAGCACTCCCCCATGGTGCAGACGGAATATTGCCGCGACGAGGGACTGCGCAAATACTGGGACAACTGGAGCTATCCCTACCACAAGCATGGCGACGGACCTCTCTACAAAAACGCCGACGCTTCGGCCTACAACCAGAACCAGGACATGCTGACAGTGGAATTCGTGCGCCGCTGGTATGATTTCTGGCGCGAACGCCCGGGCACCGGACGCCGCGTGAACTCAGGGGGCGCAAAAATCATCTTCTCCGACACCCAGACCCACGGACGCAGCGCCGAAAACTATCGTCTGAGCGGCGTGGTAGACCCGATGAGAATAACGAAAGATGGCTTCTACGCCCACAAAGTGATGTGGGATGCCTGGGTCGATCCGGAAAACTACGGCACCCACATCGTGGGACACTGGAACTACACCGACGGAACCGTGAAACCGGTCTACGTGGTGTCGTCGGCCGACTCAGTTGAACTGTTTGTCAACGGCAAGAGCCAGGGAATGGGCAAACAAGACTACCGCTTCCTTTTCACATTCGACTCCATACCCTACCAGGCCGGAAGAATCGAGGCCATCGGCTATGACCGCAACGGCAAGAAAGTGACCGATGCCCGCATAGAGACAGCCGGCGCTCCCTCGCAGTTGAGACTCAGGAAAATGACATCGCCCGACGGCGTGCATGCCGACGGAGCCGACCTCGTGCTCGTGGAATTTGAGGTAGTCGACAGCCGTGGACGCCGTTGTCCGCTCGCCAACGACACCGTGACATTCAGCGTGGAAGGTCCGGCCGACTGGCGCGGCGGCGTGGCCCAGGGCACCGACAACTTCGTGCTTTCAAAATCACTGCCGGTAGAAGCCGGAGTGAACAGGGTGATGCTTCGCACCACTACCGAGCCGGGACAGGTAACACTGACCGCCACCGCTCCCGGATTTGAAGCGCAATCGATCAGTTTCGATGTGCTGCCCGTTGAAATCAACAATGGACTCACCGCCTACACCCAACGCGAAGTGCTGCCGATGCATCTCGACCGCGGTCCGACTCCGGAAGGCCCATCCTACACCGACTCGAAGGTAGACGTGAAGATAGAATCGGCCAAAGCCGGATGCAACAATGAGACCATCGGCAACAGCTACGACGACAACGAGTTGAGCGAATGGCGCAACGACGGGCGCCTGAGCACCGGATGGATCGAATACAAGCTCGAGCGGCGCGCTGCCATCGACGACATCTGCGTGAAACTCACCGGATGGCGCCAGCGCTCCTATCCGCTGGAGATTTACGCCGGCGACACCCTCGTATGGAGCGGCGACACCGACCGAAGCCTCGGCTACGTGCATCTAAACATCGACAACCCCGTGATGGCCGACACATACACCATCAAACTCAAGGGAAGCGCCACCGACAGCGATGCCTTCGGCCAGATAATAGAAGTTGCCGAACCGGCAGCCGGCGAGCTCGACCTCTTCAAGGCCAAGAACGGCGACAAGACCAACAATGAGCTCCGGATTGTAGAGATAGAGTTTCTCGAAACTTTAAATCAGTAAACAAGGTCATCGAATCAATTAGCAAGACCTTCAGGTCTGCCTACAACAAAAAAAGAAGAAGCTGCCGAAATAGCAGCTTCTTCTTTATTATAAGCCTGTTATCAGGCGACTGATTAAAAATATTCACAACGCCTGCCGCCAATCAATATGACGCCACAAGCTCATCTACGGCATCAGTGTCGATATCCCACTGCCCCGGGTCGGAAACCGACATCTGCAGCAAATCCATCACCGGCCAATAGTCGAGGTCGGAGGCGTCGGGATCCACATCTTCGTCGTCATTGAGCCGGACCTCGCGATTGGCGGGATTCACCTCAATCATCACATTGTCGCCCCATGCCTCGGGGGCATCGAGATACTCCTCCAGGAGTTTGATAACCTTATTCTTCATAATCGATTGCGTAATTTAAAGCATCAGGCCGACGGCCTGATCATGGAAATGTCGGATACAAAATTAATAAAAAACGACAGAAGGCGCAAATTAGGAGGTAAATATTTGTAGATGTTTGATTTTTTTTGTAATTTTGCGAATTGAAAAGCAGGCGCGTCGCATACCCTTCAGGGTATCCGATGCTTATATGCGTGATTAAAAGAAACTTAAAATAAAGATATAAGTCGACATGATCAATATAACGTTTCCCGACGGCTCCGTAAGGGAGTATGAGTCAGGCGTGACTCCTCTCCAGATAGCCGAGAGCATCAGTCCGCGGTTTGCAGCAGACGTGCTGGCATCGAAAATCAACGGTCAGGACTGGGACATATCGCGTCCGGTGGCTGAAGACGCACGGATAGAGCTCTTCAAATGGGACGACGCAGAAGGAAAGCACGCCTTCTGGCACTCTTCGGCGCATCTGCTTGCCGAGGCACTTCAGGAACTCTATCCCGGAGTGAAATTCGGCATCGGACCGGCAATCGAGAATGGTTTCTACTACGATATCGATCCGGGAGAACACAAGATCACATCGGAAGACTTCGCCAAGATCGAGAAGAAGATGATGGAGCTTGTGGCCCGCAAGGAGGAAATCGTGCGCCGCGACATCAGCAAAGCCGATGCGCTCAAGATGTTTGGCGACCGCGAGGAGACCTACAAATGCGAATTGATCAGCGAGCTTGAAGACGGCCACATCACCACCTACACCCAGGGCAACTTCACCGACCTCTGCCGCGGTCCGCACATCCCGACCACCGCTCCCATCAAGGCAGTGAAGATCCTGTCGCTGGCAGGTGCATTCTGGCGTGGCGACGAAAAGTGCAAGCAGTTGGTGCGCGTCTATGGCATCAGCTTCCCGAAGAAGAAGATGCTCGACGAATACCTCACGCTGCTTGAGGAAGCCAAGAAACGCGACCACCGCAAACTGGGCAAGGAGATGGAACTCTTCGCATTCTCGCCCCGCGTGGGAGCCGGCCTTCCGCTGTGGCTGCCGAAAGGCGCCGCCCTGCGCGACCGCCTCGAGCAGTTCCTCCGCAAGATACAGAAAGAATATGGCTATCTGCAGGTGATCACCCCGCACATAGGCAACAAACTGCTCTACGTGACCTCCGGCCACTGGGCAAAATATGGCAAGGATTCATTCCAGCCCATCCACACCCCTGAAGAGGGCGAGGAATACATGCTGAAACCGATGAACTGCCCCCACCACTGCGAGATTTATCAGGCATATCCGCGCAGCTACCGCGAACTGCCATTGCGTCTGGCCGAGTTCGGAACAGTATACCGCTACGAACAGAGCGGTGAGCTCCACGGCCTCACCAGGGTGCGCGGCTTCACGCAGGACGACGCCCACATCTTCTGCGCCCCCGACCAGATAAAGGGTGAATTCCTGAAGGTGATGGACATCATCCTCTACATCTTCAAGGCGCTCGACTTCAAGAACTATGAGGCTCAGATCTCGCTCCGCGACCCGAAAAACAAAGAGAAATATATCGGCAGCGACGAGAACTGGCACCTTGCCGAAAACGCCATCATCGAGGCGTGTGAAGAGAAAGGCCTTAAGGCAAAGCAGGTGGAAGGAGAAGCCGCTTTCTATGGTCCGAAACTCGACTTCATGGTGAAGGATGCCATCGGCCGCCGCTGGCAGCTCGGCACCATCCAGGTAGACTACAACCTGCCTGAGCGCTTCGGCCTTGAATACACCGGCGCCGACAACCAGAAACACCGCCCCGTGATGATACACCGCGCTCCTTTCGGATCGATGGAAAGATTCGTGGCCGTGCTTCTTGAACACACCGCCGGCAAACTCCCCATCTGGCTGATACCCGACCAGTGCGTGGTGCTCCCGATTTCGGAGAAATACAACGATTACGCAGTGGAAGTGGCGAAACGCCTCGACGCCGAGGGCGTGAGGGCTATCGTCGACGACCGCAATGAGAAAATAGGCAAGAAAATCCGCGACAACGAGCTGAAGAAGATACCTTATCTGCTCGTGGTTGGCGAGAAGGAAGCCGCCGACGGCGCGGTAGCGGTGCGCAAGCAGGGCGAAGGCGACAAGGGTGTGATGAGCATCAGCGACTTCGCGGCGCTTGTGAACTCTGAAGTAGCAGCCGCCACCGGAGGCCGATAACAAACAGAAACAAACAATCTTTAATTAAATCAAATCCACACTTTGGAGAAAAAACCCCAATTTAGCGGTCCACGCCCGCAGCAGGCGGGCGGTGGCCGACCGAAACCGGGACAGCGCCCCTACCCCGGCGACCGGAACAACAACAAGGATCAGCACGTCATCAACGAGCGTATCCGAGCTCGGGAAGTACGCCTTGTAGGCGACAACGTAGAGCCGGGCATCTATCCGATAGAAAAGGCACGCCAGCTGGCAGAAGAACTGGAACTTGATCTGGTGGAGATAACAGCACAGGCTGATCCTCCGGTATGCCGCATCATCGACTACCAGAAATTCCTGTATCAGCAGAAGAAGCGCCAGAAGGAACAGAAGGCCAAGGCTGCCAAAGTGGTGGTGAAGGAAATAAGATTCGGTCCGCAGACCGATGATCATGACTACAACTTCAAGCTGAAGCACGCCATCGGCTTCCTCAAGGAGGGTTCGAAAGTGAAGGCCTACGTTTTCTTCCGCGGCCGCTCCATCCTCTTCAAGGAGCAGGGCGAGGTGCTGCTGCTGAGATTCGCCAACGACCTCGAGGAATACGGACGTCTGGAATCGATGCCGGTGCTTGAAGGAAAGAGGATGACAATCATGATGGCTCCCCTCAAGCCGGGCGCCAAGAAAGCTGCCCCGAAGCCCGAAAAGGGCGGCAAGGGTGAGAAAGGCCCGAAAACTGATCCGGAAGCTGGCGAAGACACCACGCCGGCCGAGGAACAGTGACAACAAACAAGAATGTTCGGAAGAACCGTTAATAATAATTAGAGACCGTAGGCACACCCCGCAAGGGGCGTTGCCGAGGTAAAAACAAACAACTAAAAAACAAAACACCATGCCAAAGGTAAAGACCAACTGCGCGGCGAAGAAGCGTTTCGCACTCACCGGCACAGGAAAGATCAAGAGAAAACACGCTTACCACAGCCACATTCTGACAAAGAAGAGCACCAAGCGTAAGAGAAACCTCGACCACACCACACTCGTAGACGCAGCCAACATGCGCCAGGTGAAGTCACTTCTCAATCTCCGCTAATCGAGGGACTACTGCAAAGGAACTCCCCTAAACAGCGAATCAATCCTGACGGATAAACCAACTAACATTTTTTACAAACCGAATGCACAGCATCAAAGAGCACAAGAGCCGCTGACATTCAAAAAACCACAAAAAAATGCCAAGATCAGTAAATCACGTTGCCTCAAGAGCAAAACGCAAGAAAATTCTGAAACTCACCCGTGGCTACTACGGAAGCCGTCGTAACGTATGGACCGTAGCTAAAAACACGTGGGAGAAGGGACTCACCTACGCCTACCGCGACCGCAAGCAGAAAAAGCGCGATTTCCGCGCTCTGTGGATCCAGCGTATCAACGCTGCCGCCCGCCTCGAAGGACTGTCGTACAGCCAGCTGATGGGCCTCATCCACAAAGCAGGTGTGGAAATCAACCGCAAGGTTCTCGCTGACCTGGCCATGAACAATCCCGCAGCGTTCAAGGCTATCTGCGACAAGGTTCGTTAATATCGAATCCTTTCAGCCGCTTTCGCAGCGGCACTCCGAACTGAGAGACACGTTCTGCAAAGAACGTTGTCTCTTTTTTTTCGCATCGGACCCGGCAGTATCCACACTTGGTTTACGGAATATTTGCTGATGTTTCGGAGTGATTTGCAAACTGGGCGCGGAGTATTCGCATATCCGGCGCATTCAGACGGGAACACGCCGCCGGTGATAAGGGGCTAATGGTCTTGCGGTTGCGCGAAAACGCCGCCTGCATGGGCCGGATAGGGCTGAAAATAGTGGGGAAAATAGCGAAAAATAGTTGCTGTAAGATTTGGATATGTCAACCATAATGATTAATTTTGCGTTATAAGAATGAGACCGACGGAGAGCCGTCGACCCAGATAGAAAAAACGCCACATCAAAGAAATTTGGGAAACTCATCAATTTTAAATGAATCACCGAGACCTACTGCCGGAGGCAATGGCGGGCCCCCATCTTCGGATGCAGTCTTTACAGACACAGGCGGATTACAAAGCGCCGGCAGACCTCAAATCCTGTCAATCGGAGTTTCATCACAAAACCTTTGGTGTGGTTCTTATAGAGGCGGATGACTGATATGTCTTCCGCCTCATTCCTTATCGCCGCATGCGCAATCTGCCCGGAAGGCAGCCCGCATGGATTAATTGACCCAAAAATTAGAACGACATGAAAGACGTGAAACAGACTCTGCTCGACAGAGTATCAATCCGCCGCTATGAGCGCGAAACCATACCGGCCGAGACGATGGATTTCATATATGATGCCATCCGTAACACCCCGACAAGCTACAACGGACAGCAATATAGCGTGATCGACATCGACGACCAGGCTCTTAAGGAGAAACTTTATGAGCTGACCAACCAGAAGCAGCTGAAGACTTGCAACCGCCTGCTCATCTTCTGCTCCGACTACAACAAGATATCTCTTCTGGCAAAGAAGAAGGGAGTGGAAATGCCGGCCTTCACCGACACCATGGACGGCACCATCATCGGTATAATCGACGCGTCGCTCGCCATGATGAGCGCGGTAGTAGCTGCCGAGGCTTGCGGTCTGGGATGCAACTGCGTGGGATATCTGCGCACGGTCGACCCGAAGGCTGTAGCCGAGCTGCTGAAGCTGCCTAAAGGTGTGTTTGTGGTGTGCGGTCTTGCTCTTGGAATTCCGCGCGAGCATCCCGACCTCAAACCGAAGCAGCCCAACGGCACCGTGTTCATGAAAAACTGCTATTGCCAGGACAGCGAGGCTCTGACAGAAGGACTGGCTGACTACGACGCCATAGTGACGGCCTACAACCGCACACGCGCCGGCGGAACGTCGGACAACGATTGGTGCGCGCACATCGTCAGCTACTATGACCACGCGATGAACTACCGCATCCTGGATTATCTGAAAGACCAGGGCTACGACATCAAACGTTGAGCAAAAACGGCTACAGACAAATTGAAAGCGCTAAAACCGCTTTTGAAATAAGGAAACCGCTTTAAATAAAGGGAACCGCTTCTAAAAACGAGTAAACTTATTTTGAAAAACAAGAAAACCGCACTCCGATGGGAATGCGGTTTTCTTATTTCATCATAGCCGGCGGGTTGCGGACATCATAGCCTGGGGAAAGTAAGACCTCATACCCCGATGGGTATCAGATATCCTCCCGCCGTATTGCCTGTTATCTGCGTTTGCCCTGCTGGCGCATCTGCTTCATCATGGCCATGGGATTTTTCATGCCGCCGGTGGCCATACGCATCATCTTGCGCGTTTCCTCAAACTGCTTCAGGAGGCGGTTGACTTCCTGCAGCGAGGTGCCGCTGCCCTTTGCGATGCGCTGACGGCGCGAGGCGTTGATGATTTCAGGATTCTGGCGTTCCTGCACTGTCATTGAGTTGATGATGGCCTCGATGCCCTTGAAGGCATTGTTGTCGATGTCGATATCCTTTATGGCTTTGCCAACGCCGGGAATCATGGAAGCGAGATCCTTGATGTTGCCCATCTTCTTTATCTGCTGGATCTGCTTCATGAAGTCTTCGAAGTCGAACTTATTCTTGCGGATTTTCTCCTGCAGACGTTCAGCTTCCTTCTGGTCGTAGATTTCCTGCGCACGCTTTGCGAGCTCCACGATGTCGCCCATGCCGAGGATACGGCTTGCCATGCCTTCAGGGTTGAACTCCTGGATGTCTTCCATCTTCTCGCCGAGACCGACAAACTTGATGGGTTTGTCGACCACAGTGCGGATCGAGAGGGCCGCGCCGCCGCGGGTGTCGCCGTCGAGCTTGGTGAGGATGACGCCGTTGAAGTCGAGGCGGTCGTTGAAAGCCTTCGCCGTGTTGACAGCATCCTGACCGGTCATGGAGTCGACCACGAAGAGAGTTTCATCGGGATTGACGGCCTTCTTGATGGCAGCGATCTCGCGCATCATCTCTTCATCGACAGCAAGGCGGCCGGCGGTGTCGACAATCACGAGGTCGAGATTTGAAGCTTTCGCATGCTTGATGGCATTCTGCGCGATTTCCACCGGATTCTTGTTGCCCTCCTCAGTGTAGACGGGCACCCCGATCTGCTCGGCCAGCACCTTCAGCTGCTCGATAGCTGCAGGACGATAAACGTCGCCTGCCACGAGCAACGGACGGCGACCTCTTTTCTTGAGGCGGAGCGCGAGTTTGCCTGAGAAAGTGGTCTTACCTGAACCCTGCAGACCGGACATCAGGATTACGGCAGGCTTGCCCTCGAGCACGAGCGGAGCTTCCTCGCCACCCATAAGGGCAGTGAGTTCGTCGTGCACGATCTTCACCATGAGTTCTTTCGGCTTGAGAGCGTTGATCACGTTCTGGCCGAGAGCCTTCTGTTTTACCGTATCGGTGAATTGCTTGGCCACCTTGTAGTTGACGTCGGCGTCGAGAAGGGCGCGACGCACATCCTTCATGGTTTCGGCAATGTTGATCTCGGTGATCTTGCCTTCACCTTTCAGTATCTTAAACGAGCGTTCGAGTCTTTCGGAAAGATTATTGAACATATATAGTATTCTTTATTATTTAATCAAATTGGTATCGGTGTCGGGGAAGACCACCTTCGGAGTGAAGGAAGCGGCTTCTTCGGGAGTCATCGAAGCGTAGGCGATGATGATGATAATGTCGCCTACCTGGGCTTTTCTGGCGGCGGCGCCGTTGAGGCAAACCACTCCCGAATTTTCCTTACCGGCAATGACGTAGGTTTCGAGCCTCTCGCCATTGTTGTTGTTCACCACAGACACTTTCTGGCCGGGGAGGATTCCGGCAGCCTTCAGGAGAGCAGAGTCGATGGTGATGCTGCCTATGTAGTTGAGATTGGCCTCAGTGACGTGCACACGGTGAATTTTAGAGGCCATCATTTCTATAAACATATCTCTTTGCTTTTATGAGACGGGTCTTACTTGTATCTTATATTATCGATAAGGCGCACTTTGCCGCAGTAGGCGGTGATGCAGCCCACGACATCGGGCGATTCCGACCACTGCTCTACCGGCAGGAGCGTGCGTCCATCTACAATCTCGTAATATTCCACCTCCATGTGGGGCAACGCATTGACTGCATCCACCACCATGGCTATCGTTTCCCTCACGGAATGCTCTTTTGCGAAATCAATGCTTTTTGCAAGGGCTGCATGGATGCCGGGGGCCACGGCACGCTGCTCAGGAGTGAGAAGTGCGTTGCGCGAGGAGAGGGCGAGGCCGTCGGCGGCGCGTTTGATTGGCACGGGCACGATAGTGACGTCGATGTTTTCAGAAGCCACCATGTTGCGTATCACTGCAATCTGCTGGAAATCCTTCTCGCCGAAGTAGGCGCGTGTGGGGCGGCAGAGGCGGAACAGACGACACACCACCTGCGCCACACCCTGGAAATGCCCGGGGCGGAATTTGCCTTCCATCACTTCGGCGGCTGTGCCGAGGCTGAACACATGGTCGGAAGCGGTGCCGTCGGGATACATCTCCTCTACCGAGGGAGCGAAGACTGCGGTGGCGTTGGCGGCAGCGAGCAGCCTGAAGTCTGATTCCTCATCGCGGGGATATGTCGCGAGGTCGGTAGGATTGTTGAACTGGGTAGGGTTGACGAAAACACTCACGAGAGTGACATCGTTTTCTCCCACTGCCTTTTCAACGAGCGACAGGTGTCCATCGTGGAGAGCACCCATGGTAGGCACGAGGCCAATCGACTTGCCATTGTCGAGCGAGGCAGCTACGAAATCGAGCAAGTCGCTGACTTTACGAATTATCTGCATTGTCATTTCTTTTGAATGAAACGTTGATGAAGGGTGCGAGCACCCGGTTTCTTCTTTTGAACTTGCAAAGTTAATAAATTACGGCGAGACTGCCGAATTTATTTGCGATAAAAAAACGAAAAAAGGGCATAAAACCACCGCGCACGGAAAAAGTGAGCGTCCCGGCGCTAAAAAGGGCTCCCAAATAGGGCTCATGTCGATTTTTTTTTGTAATTTTGCACTTTGGGCGTGCCATAGGCAAGATTGCCGGACGTGGATGCCTGATAAAAGAAAAGATATGGCGAAGAAAAAATTCCTATTTGTGGCGCAGGAGATAGCACCCTATCTTCCTGAAGAAGAAATATCAACATTGGGCAAAGACGTTGCCACCGGCATACACAAGAGAGGTTATGAAGTGAGGACTTTCACCCCGCGCTGGGGAAGCGTCAACGAACGACGCAACCAGCTCCACGAGGTGATACGCCTCAGCGGACTTAACGTGGTGATCGACGACAACGACCATCCGCTGCTGCTCAAGGTGGCGAGCCTCTACCCTACCCGCACCCAGGTTTACTTCATCGACAACGACGACTATTTCCAGAAGCTCGACAGCGATGAAGACGCAGTGGGCAGCAACCGTGCCGACAACGACCAGCGCATAATCTTCTTCACCCGCTCCACCCTCGAGACAGCCATGAAGCTGCAGTGGGATCCGGCCGTGATACATGCCCAGGGATGGGTGTCGTCGCTCACTCCGGTCTATCTGCGCCAGCTTTCCGACAGCACTCATTTCGACCAGTCGAAAATAGTCTACAGCGTATTGCCGGGCGACATAACCGGGCCTATCGACGAAGGCTTCTTCCGCCGCCTGAAGGAGGAAGGGGTGAAGGCCGACTACCTGCAGCAATATGAAGGGATGCCTCTCGATACACGCCTGCTTCACCGCATGGCCATTGACAACTCCCACGGAGTGATCTTCCTTACCGACGAGCCCGACCCGGAACTGCTGGCGGCCGTCGAAGCAAGGGGAATACCCTACATGACAAAAGAGCAAGCATCCTCGATGGACGCTTACGCAGAATTTTACGATAAACTATGAGAAGGCAGGCGTTGCCCCCCGGAGCGCGACGCTGCCACTTATCAAAAACCAGTCACTCAAGACAATGACAATCCACAAGGTAATCGCCAGGACACTGACACTGGCCGCCTCGACAATCGTGGCGCTGCCGTTCGTGTCGTGTCAGAACGAGGTGCCGACGGTAGGCAGCAACCTTGCCGGCGGCGAAGTGCAGATAGCGCTCGACTCGCTGATATGGAACGGTGAGCAACAGTATATCTACCGTGGTGAAGACTCCACGCTGATCACATGCCCCAAGATTCAGTTTGCAACCGAATATGAGAAGGCAGTCGACTCGCGGAGCACCACCAACCTGCTCGGCCGCCTCAGCGTGCCCGAATACGGCGACTTGCGCTGCTCGTTCGTGAGCCAGCTGATGAGCGTCACCAATCTCAACATCCCCGACACCATCGGCATCAACCAGATCGACTCGATGAAACTGGTGCTGAGCGTGCCCCGCGGACAGCTCACCGGCGACTCGCTTGCCCCGCAGCAGCTACGTGCCTATCAGCTGACGAAGAGCCTCCCCTCCGACATCAACAACACATTCGACCCGACGGGCTACTACAATCCCGACGAGCCGATTGGAAGCAAGAGCTACACCCTCTCGGCCCTCGGCATGAGCGACTCCATCTATTCGAAACTGAGCTATATCAACATCGACATACCGATGGCTAAAGAGATGGCGGTGGAGACTGTGAAAGCCTACCGCGACAACCAGCTCAAGCACATCTTCGAATGGCCGCAGAGCTTCGAGCAGTATTTCCACGGCATATATGTGGAGCCTTCGTTCGGACGTGGCTGCGTGGCCAATATCTCCGACGTCAATTTCCTCATATATTATTCCTACAAGACCACCGAGACAAGCACTGACGACGACGGCAACACCACTGCTGAAGTAGTCACCAAGGCTGCCGCCACCGGTGTGTTCGAGACATCGCCGATAGTGCTCAACAGCAACAATATCAGCTACACTCCCTCCACCTATCTGCAAGGCCTTGCAGCCCAGAATGAGCCCATCATCACGGCGCCCGGCGGCTACAGGGTGAGATTGACTTTCCCGGCCAAGGAGCTGATCGACATCTACCGCACCTCGCAGTCGAAGTTGGCCGTGGTGAGCGGACTCTCGTTCACCATTCCGGCTGAGGAAATAGCCAACGACTATGGCCTCACACCTCCCCCCTACCTGCTGCTGATCAAGACTTCGAAAATCGATGAGTTCTTCTCGAAAAACTCGTTGCCCGACAACAAGGAATCGTTCTACGCCACCTACAGCGCCACCAACAAACGCTACACCTTCTCGTCGATGCGCCAGTATATTCTCGACCTCATCGAAAACGGCATAACTGAAGACGACCTTGACTTCACCATCATTCCGGTGAACCTGACGCTCGAGAGCAACAGCTCGTCGAACAACAGCTACTACAATTACTACTACGGCTACAACACATCGAGCTCAAGCACCACCTACACAGTGACGAAGTGCACGCCCTACATCGCGGCGCCCGCCATGTGCAGGTTGCGTCTCGACAAGGCCTCGACCGTATTCACCTACTCCACCCAGCAGATGAAGTGACCATGAACCTTACGGCTACCCTTCTCCTCATCTCACTGTTGCAGTTCATCACCGGGACGGCGGCAACGGTCACCGATACGGTGCCGGCGCCCCGTCCCGGCGCCACTTTATTGTTTGCCGGCGACGCCATGCAGCATCAGGCGCAACTCGACCAGGCTCTCTCCGAGGGCGGCGGCACGAAGCACGACTATTCGGAATGTTTCCGGTGGATAGCACCCGCAATCACCGAGGCCGACTATGCAGTTGTGAATCTTGAGGTGCCGCTCGGCGGCGGTCCGCGCTACAGCGGCTACCCATGTTTCAGCGCCCCCGACAGCTACGCCCAGGCTCTTGCCGACGCGGGCTTCGACATGATGCTCACGGCCAACAACCATTGCCTTGACTCAGGCATGAAGGCTGCCCGACGCACCATCTGGGCACTCGACTCGCTCGGCATCGACCATATCGGCACCTATCACGACGCGACCGACAGAGAGGCGAAAGTGCCGTTTGTGAAGACAATAAATGGCATACGGTTCGGATTTCTCAACTATACCTACGGCACCAACGGCATACCGGCACGCGACGGAATGGAAGTGGCATATATCGACCGCGACAGAATGGCGCGCGAGATGCGGACCACACGCGAGGCCGGAGCCGAGATAATGGTGGTGACGATGCACTGGGGCATAGAATACGTGCTACGCGAGAATGCCATCCAGCGCGAGCTCGCCGATTTCCTGATCAAGAACGGTGCCGACATGGTGATAGGTGGTCATCCCCACGTGATCCAGCCGATGAAGATGGTGCGCGATGAAAGCCGCGGGCAAGACGTGCCGGTGGTGTATTCGCTCGGCAACTTCATATCGAACATGAAGACGGGCGACACGCGCGGCGGCGCCTACATGAGGGTGAGGGTGGAACGCGACGAAGACGGCAAGGCAAGAGTGAAATGGGCGGACTACGACACTTTCTTCTGTGCCAAACCTACCGGAGCGGGAAGCAACTTCACGGTGATTCCCTCCGACCGCACCGACCTGATACCGGCCTCGCAGCTCGGCCACTGGCAGATATTCGACCGCGCCGCATCGAAAGTGTTCGACACCGAGAATGTCGGTATTCCACGACGCAAACAACAATCTAAATAAAATATAAAGATGAAGACACAGATCGATACCCCCAAGGCACCGGGAGCAATCGGGCCTTACAGCCAGGCAGTGAAAGCCGGCAACCTTATCTTCGTTTCGGGACAGCTTCCCATCAACCCTGCCGACGGCTCCATGGGCGAGTGCATCAAATGCCAGACCCGCCAGAGCCTCGAGAATGCGAAGGCCATCCTCGAAGCCGCAGGCGCAAGCTTCGCCGACGTGGTGAAGACCACCGTATTCCTCGCCGACATGAGCCTCTTCGGAGCCATGAACGAGGTGTATGCCGAATATTTCAGCGCCCCCTATCCCGCCCGCTGCGCCTTCGCCGTGAAGGAACTCCCGAAGCAGGCGCTCGTGGAGATAGAGATGATAGCTTCTGTCTGATCCCACCCCTCCCGACATTGCAAAAAACACAAGCGGCCAGCCTCACGGTTGGCCGCCTGCTGTTTTTTTACCAATAAATAACACTTATAATAGTTTAAAATTAAACTATTATTGTTATATTTGCAGTCTAAAAGTTTAATTTATGGCTTTTGAGAATATCTACACCCTCACCGACAATGCCATTCAAGAAAAGATCGGCAAAAGATTGAAGTCGCTCCGGCTCCGGCAGAATATAACGCAAAGTCGCCTGGCAATTGAAGCGCAAGTGTCGCTTTCCTCCATCAAGAAAATTGAGAAAGGAGAAATCGGCAGTTTCGATTCGTTCCTACGGGTAATCCGCACGTTGGGCACGCTTGACGTGCTGCAACCCCTCATGGAGGAAATGCAGATGAGCCCCAACGAATACTACGAATTCGTGAATTCAGCCAGAAGGAAGGCCCGCAAGCGCGCCACTTCAAAAACCAACAACACCATAACCAAAGAAGAATCCACATGGTAGATATAGCAAAGGTAAAACTGTATGGTTCCGATCTCGGCACATTCCGTTGGGACAGCAACTACGGCATCGCACAATTTGAGTATGCCGACAATTTCATAGGCAGGGACATAGAGCCGGCTCCTTTGATGATGCCGGTCAGAGAAGGACGTGTTTATTCATTCGGAGAGATAGGCAGGGAAACCTTCAAAGGGCTTCCGGGGATGCTGGCCGACTCATTGCCCGACACTTATGGCCGCGCTCTATTCGACCGTTGGCTCGCACTTACGGGAAGACACAGCGGAAACTCTATAGAGACTCTTTGCTTCTTGGGAAAACGATGTATGGGCGCACTCGAGTTTGAACCGGCTATGGATGCACCATACAATTCCGACACCCACATAGAAATAGACGCACTCGTAGAAGTGGCGTCGGAAGCGCTTGCCGAAAAGCAGGATTTCGGGGCTAATCTTTCCGCTGATAAAAAAGCTGCGATAGCCGAGATCGTAAGACTTGGCACCTCGGCCGGCGGACAACGCGCAAAAGCTATCATAGCCTATAATAAAGCTACAGGAGAAGTGATGTCAGGCCAGATCGAGGCGCCGGCCGGGTTTGACTACTATCTTATAAAACTTGATGGAGTCACGGCTGAAGCAGGTTTTCGCGAGACACAGAATTTCGGACGCCTTGAATATTCCTTCTATAGGCTTGTGAAGGAATGTGGAATAGAAATGTCGGAATGCTCGCTGATAGAGGAAAACGGTCGTGCGCATTTCCTCACCAAACGTTTCGACCGCGAGAACGGAGAAAAGATACACATGCAGACCTTATGCGCCATGGCTCATTACGACTACCGCCTATTGCGCGCCTTCTCCTATGAGCAGGCATTCAACGTGATGCGATCCTTGCGGCTGCCTTATTCGCAGGCTCAGGAGATGTTCCGCCGATTGGTATTCAACATTATTGTCCGCAATCAGGATGATCACACCAAGAATATCTCATTCCTGATGGATAAGACCGGAAAGTGGAGATTGTCGCCGGCATACGACATGGGATTCGCCTACAATCCCGACGGTGGATGGACTTCACAACATCAGATGTCGGTCAACGGCAAATTTGACGACATCACCCGCCACGACCTGCTGGAATTTGCCAAACGCAACAACATAAAAGATGCAGCTGAAATAATCGACCGAATCAGTACTGCCGCTTCGGGTTGGAGCAGCATTGCCGGCGAGTGTGGCGTACCCGGAAAGATGACAGAGGCTATAATACGGCAATTCCGCTTTATGCACTGAAGCATCCTTCGGCTCTTATAAAGTTTCGACCCATCCCCCGACAATATGGAAAAACACAAGCGGCCAGCCTCACGGTTGGCCGCTTGCCAAATAAAACTCAACTATATTCATCAGATAAGAAACGAGTCAACGTATCTCACCCAGAGGAATATCTTTCAGGATGATTCCTTATTCTCGGAATGTCTGATATTAATGTATCGATTCGGAACTGCCTGTGGGAGAGTCTCCATACAAATAGTCCAAGACTACAGGTTTACCAATCATATAATTGTCGGAGACTGAAACATCAACAGTCATCACAAGCGAGCGACCAGATACCTTGGCGCATCCGGAACGGTCGGGACTATATAGAACAAAAATGCCGGTGTCTGGATTTCCCATAGCTCCATTGGCAAGCGCTGTCCACTGATCTCCCAACGTGAATACCGACCTTCTCACCCCATCAACATCCTCAGACTTGATAGTCACCCCTTCAGGAAGATTCAATCTGAACTGACAACTCCAAACGTCCGTAGCCGAATCCCACCCGGAGTTCATATACACCTCAACTTTGTTGTCGGCCCCTACCTCGAAGTTACCTCCGACAACCATAGCAGAAAAAGAACCCACCTCATAGGAAGCGGACGTACCATCAAAAATAAGATTATACCTATAGTTCTCACCCTCTTCCCATACCCCCGAGACCGGGACAACCAAATTTTTTTCTTCCCCGAAATCCTCAGTTCCAGACTCTTTTACCTGAAATCTGACTATAAAACAAGCACCGGCAATCTGATCACCACCAACCGCCGTCAGAGTCTGAGGAATCAAATTCATCTGCCCGGAAATACCGGTGCAGTCCACCACTTCTCCCCTATAGGCCTGCTCATCGTCGTAGTAAGTGGGTGCTGAGAGTGTGATGCCGAGATTATCGACATCATACGACACCGTAGGCAAAGTCTCGTCAAGTTCCCACTTCCCCTTCCAACCACCAGCCACGCCCGTTTCATCCGTTGAAGTGTCGAATGTAGACGCATCAGGCAAGATATAGGAACCTTTTCCATAAACGCCACTGACTGAGATTCCGTTTATTTTCACCTCGCTATAGTCAGGATTCCTGTTTTCTGCGGAAAAAGCCACCTGGCACAGTGCGTGTTTGAATGCAAGACCGACCGTACCGCCTCCCTCACTGCTCCCTTTCGCATCTTTCGCTACGGCATACATCAAATCTCCTTGTCGCGAAATATCAGGATTCACCTCATAATTCAAGAAACTTGCTTCCAGGCAACCATCGTCGGTAGTAGAGTAGCCGAAAGTGGAGCTACCATCAGGATTATCCTCGTCTACGAAGGCCACGAATGTCAATCCCGTCCAGTCGTCGGGCATATTGGATGGCCAGTAACGCACCGTGCCCGTCCAGAGTCCGGCGTCGGATAGCGTCATCAAGTCAATACCAGTGGAGGAACTGACACCCGAAGCGTTGTCGCACGCCTGGAAATAGTTGGTCGTCCCATTGAAAGCCATCACCCGGAATTGATCGGGGATGCTGTAGGCTCCAAACGAATTGGCGGCTCTTGTGGGCGTCTGGATTGAAAAAGCGATGATGTCGGCGTCGCTGTTTTGAAAAACAACATCCTCTTGCGCAGAACAGGCGGTAAGGAGGAGAATAGCGGCAGCCACACAGCCCGACCCACTCCTCCCACAGAATGAGAAGAATTGGCCATGGATGCCGCCAGAGATACTATTTAATCTGTTTCTGAGTGTATATGTAGCCATTTGAGTATGTTTTTTTAACGATGTGAAGACCTTCGGGATTGTCGATAGGAATACCCTGCAGGTCAAAGTATTCAGTTTTGACAACAACCGTAGCAGACTTAGGTGTGGCGGTGGAGCAGACCGCCGAGTTCAACTGACGACACTGATGGGCCCTTCCTACGGCCACTGCGTTCATATCACGGAGTTCCAAACCGGCGCCTGACACGATACTGAATACCACAGTGCCGTCGGCGATGGAGAAAGGTGCGTTGTATATGGAGTAGATCAGGATTCTGATGTGGGAATCGTCGAGGAAACTCCAGGCGAGCGCATGTGTTTTAGAGAGAGCATCGGTCAGGCAAATGCGGATATTGTCTGATATCCCATTAACTTCCGCATCTGCCTGAATCGCGATGCAATCATCGTAATTATCAAAACCTAATTCAAGCAACTGCGTATTGTTGTCGCGCGGTGCCATATTGAAGGCTCCGGCTTCGGAGCTGCCGCCGCCGAGCAGATGGTTTACGAGCCACGTCATGTCGCCCACATTGGTCCGCTCGTCACCGTTGAGGTCGTAGTTTTCGCCAGTGTCACCCATTACCTCTTCGCCAAGGTAGGTCACGTCGGCGATGTTCTCATCGTAGTCTGTATTGAGGTCGTATAGAGATATTACATTTCCGTAGTTTTCAAGTGCTCTGACATAACTGTCGTATGCACGGTATGGAACATGGAAGTTGACGTCGGGATTGATTCCTCCGAAACTGTACTGCGGATGCAGGGTCGGCACCTCGTCGCTCCAGAAGTAGACTGACGACATTCCGGCGTAAGAGAACGTATTTCTGCCTAATGTCGAAATCGTCGGCGGAAGTTTTACGACTCCTACGTTCTTGTTGCGGAGGAAGAGATTATCGCCGAGTCCGGCGACGCAATACAGTTTTCCCTTTATCTCCACCGAAGCCGGAATCTCGAGATGGTCGGATTCCTCCAGCAGACCTACCGCCATCACATTGCCGTCGTCGGCAGATGCATAGAGTATGCCGTCGCACTTGGCGGCATAGGAAAAGGGATAGCGCGGACTCAGGAGGGCAAGAGTATTGTCGACAAAAGCAAATTCATATTCGCCCAAATCCAGATCCATCGAACCGATCTGCACTGATGTTGAAGTATTGAAAGCCACAGACGGGAAACCGCCAAGAAGTATCGTATTCCCTTTTATTGCAGACATCGTCGCAGCCGGCAGACTGCCAAGAATTGTGGCGACACATGGATCAGCCTCACCTTTCTTATAAATAGAGAAACCTATTGAAAGATCGCTGTCGGAATTGGAAGTGAACAGAACACCCGACGCCAAATCAAGCACATAATCCTCATATACATACTCCGGAATTGCGAACGACATGCTGGCCGCCGAACTTTGGGCTGAGTAAAGCGGATCACGTCCTTCTGCCACTGTGAAGAGTGTCCAATCGGTCAACTGGTTGTAGTCGCCATCCAGTATGCCGAAATACCAGTAGCCGGCCGTAAAACCGCTTCCGGCAAGGTCTGCCGACAGGTCAAGCAGAGCCGACTCGCCGGCGGGAATCAAAATGCCGTCCTTCCATTTCAAGCCAATCTGTTTGCTTGAGTCCGAGGCATTGATAAACCAGGCATAGAGGGAGTCGTCGAAATCGGCTGTTCCGTCATTGAGCAGAGTGAATTGCGCGTTGATTCCGGTCTCAAGATAGTATTGGTCGGAAAACGAGGTTTCCATGACCACCAGAAGGCTTGAGTCTGACGGGTCGCCCACGATGTATGTGTAGTTGCCGCCAGCCACCACAAGTGTTAGATGGTTGGTGTATCCGTTTTCGACCATCTTCTTCCACTCTTCAGCCGAAGAGAACCTATAGGAAAGATATATCTGGTAAGTGCCATCGGGTAACTTAAGATCAGTCGGCAGCGCGAGCAACGGTCCGTATACCTGGTTTTTTTCATATTTGAGCGAACCCCATTGGTTGTCAAGGACACGGTTGCCTTCGGAGTCAAACACCTGATAACCGAGAATGGCAGACACCGCAGCCGCTGACTGACCGCGCATGAAGGAATAGAATGTCACTTCCGATTCGCTAATCGCCGGATCCGCACCGTAGAGGCAAACAGCCATCGGCGACTCAGTGGCGTCGGATGCAGTGGGAGGCACGAGGGTGTAGAAACCTTGGCTGGAGTTGTAGCCACCTTCGAAACTGCCAATGCCCTGGCTGTCAGGATTGAGCGCGGTGACGGCGAAGTCGCCATCGCTCAGTCCGCCCCATCCCCAGTTGAAATGGAAAAGGCCATCGCCGGCATATCCGTCGCATACGAAGGCGTGTCCACCTGCATCGGCCTGTCCTGAATAGACCACAGGTCTGCCTTTCGAGAGTTCCTTATATAGCAGTTCCTCCCATTCCTTTGTCTGGTAGAAACTGCGGGTGAACTCCGTGGAGGAGTCTGCATAACCGAAGTATTCCTTCGAGCGTTGGGGCACGTAGTATGTCACGGCGCCCGAACCGCCCTCACTGGCCGGTTTATAGTCCATCTGCATGATAGCGCCGCAGGCTTTCATCAGTTGCGCTACGGCGTCGGCCTGCTCATCATTGTAACCGCCGGCTACGTATTCATCAAGCATATTGTCAAAGTCAAACGATGAAGGCATTATATAATTTATATCAATGCCATGCGTGCCGGTGGAATAAGAGATGGTCTGGCCGGCATAAGCGCCGGTATCGGCATAGCGGTGGTAATTCACCACCTGTGCGAAGGCGGTGGCAACGCAACCGGTGACGGTGCGCGTGTCATTGAAGTCAGGGCAATAGAGGTTGTAAGGAGAGTCCTGGTTCCATTTTGTCGTCACCATCGGCTCAATGGGCTGCCAACCCGCATTGTAGGCAAAAGACCTCGAAGGAGCCTCTGCCGGACGCATTCCGTCGATTGCAGCCTGCGGAGAAGAAAGATAGGCTGAGATTTCTTTCCTGTATTCCTCCAGCCACCATCGAAGATTGTCGGGAATACTGTCTGGATTGAAACGGCCGTTGTCGGAGACCGCAAGAACAGGGCGCAGCCGGTCGTCGGCGGGGGCCACTACGAAACCGTTGGCCGCATTGAATATATAGAGAGCCGCCTGATTCGAGGAATCACCATAGAATCCGACTGATGAGTCGGGAGAGAGGGGAATCTGATGAGACAATGACAAATGATGGTTAACACCGGCAGACGTGATGCGCGAGGTATTTGATCTCTGATGCTCCCGAACGCGCATCATTACTTCATCCGGTGCCAGTTGACGGGCTGACGCAATGAATGCGACGCTCAGATAAGCAATGCACAAAAATAATCCGGCGACGCGTGATTGGATTTTGCTTGCAATGATATCTCCAATGTATCTCAATTCAGTTTTTGTGTATCTCATAAGCATGGTGGGGGTTTTGACATAATGGTAGAAATGTAGTCTTTTGGTATGGTGAGGCGGTTTCACCCGCATCATCATTTTTAATCGTCATCTTCGGAGCTGTGGATATATTTGGAGGAAGAGAGAACAAGTTTTTTGAATAGGAGAAGAGGTATCATACCTCTTCTCCTTTATCATTATCAATATCGAATATTATTTATTCCACATTTGATACGGCACGAATTGGTAAAACGGAATTATCCGTGTAAGAATATGTGAAACAGTTACTCGTAGACAATCCTAATGCCTTACGACCTGTTGAAGTCCAATACAACGACTCAGTGACACCGGTATTAGGGCCTCCACTGAAAAAGTAACTACACATCGGCAGAAAAATCGAATTATCTTTTAATTCTTCATCAACTGGAGTGAAGATATAACCTAATACATAATTATTAGGCGTAATAACTTTTTCTTTATGACAATTACTTTCATTAATAAGCCAATTCACTTCATCAAGAGTTGGCATACGCCACTCAGGTCCCATATACTCGGTGGCAGAATCAGAACATTGATTCGCTATTTTTTGAGCAGCCGGATATTTCTTATCATCAGAAAGATAATTCATATTCTGGTCATATATTAAGCCATTGACAACGTAAAAAGCATCTCTTGACTTTAATTGAAAAAGAAGACCGCCATCTACAGGAGAAGATGCCCCGACGTTTCGGTCAGCGAAATAAAGAGGAGGTACATAACCAGCCTCTCCGGGCGTTCCTTGCGCTTTCCGCATCAGCACCTTTTTATATACACATGCTTCATAACCTTTCTTATCAACTGTTACATCATTGTAGTCTGAAAATGAAGTTTCGAAAGTGATTTCAGTCGGAGTGAAAATGATATTATAGTTATAGCGTACACCTTCTTTCCAATCAATATCGAGAGGAATGAAAACAGTTTTCTCTACTGATTCGGCACTTTCTTCATCAGAGTACTTCATGTCAGCGACGACGCGGATGTAACCGCCTACTGTGTTTGTTCCATTATCGCCCGCTGCTGCGCTGACAGTCTGAGGTATCAGGTTCATAGCATTCTCGAAGGGTTTAGTAATTTCTTCGGTTGCGATATGGTCTGTTGTTGGTTTGCTGATATTGGTCACAGCTCCGACATAGCTACCATCTTCATATACAGGCGCAGCCAGTAGCACATTTAGTGACTTATCCCCTTCACCTCCAATTACATAAGATGCCTTGTCAGCAGCATTGGAACTAACGCTCCATTCTCCGGCACCTTCGGGGTCAGTACCGCCGTAACTTGAATGATTGGTCACTCCGAGATTAATAGTTGATGCAGTTGGCAATGTATAGTCACCCTTACCCGACACGCCGCCAAGTTCGATGCTCTTGATTGTCACTGCTCGAAGGAATTGGTTGTTGTTCTGGGCAGTGAAACAGATCTGGCTGAGGGCATGACGGAAATTGAGTGTTACCTTACCATTGCCCGACTGCTTCTTCTTTGTCTCCGCTGACGTCGCGTACATCAAGTCGTGCTGTTCAGCGACTTCGGATTGAACCTGGAAGTCCTTGAACTGCGGAGCGAAAGTCTCGGCATCAGCTGCAGGAAGTACGAAGCGGAAACCGGAAGTCGCTGACTGGTCATAACTCAGATCATCGCCACTATAGACAGACGAGAAGAATGTCAGACCTTCCCAGTCGGCAGGCTTGTTTTCCGGCCAGTAACGTTTGTCGTTGGCACTGACCCACGCGGATGACTCGTCAGTTCTTGACCACGAGTCGATACCGGTCGAAGCAGAAGACGGATCTTTTGCCTTGTCGGCAGCCTGAAAATAGTTTTCCCTGCCATCATAAACCACTACTCTGAAAGCATTGGCGGGGACATTATTGCAGTAGGAAGCAGCCGCACGTGTCAGATTGGGAGTCTGCACACTGAACGAGATTGCGTTGGCATCGGTGTTGACCTGCGGCATGTTCAAATCCTCGTTGGATGAGCATGCTGTCACGGCAAGAGCCATGATTGGCAGGGCACCGAATTTAATCGATCTCTTTTTCATAATCGAATTGTTGTTTGGTTTTAGTTAATTATTGATTTACATGAAACCTATCTCCCTCCTGACTCTTCCCGGGATAAATTAGAGCCAATTAGATTATAACAGGTTATATATTAATTATCTACTATGGATTATTTAACTATCAGGTCGAAGTTCTTCTCGCCCCAGTCGCCGAAGTTGGGATCAAAAGAGCCGGGAGGCACCAAAGTTCCTCCTTCCGTCAGGTCGAGTCCATCGATGATTAGATGCACATTGCGCTGGTCGGGGGCAGTGTCGCACTGCAATGTCACATCAAAGTTCTCCTCATCCTTGCCGAAGAATCTCGGTTCGACGGCGCGGGTGCCACTGCTGCTGGTCTGCTTGGTGGCGATCCAGGCATAGAGGGCGAAACGATGCTTGCCGGCGTTGTCGGCGGGATGGCCGAAGGTGAGAAACTCACCGACAATCTTGTCGTCGCCCGACTTGCGTGCAGCAAGCGGGATGGTGGCGACATCGTCCGACTGCATCATCCGGCTGATGCTGAATGTCGGCGACATGCCGGTGATCGCCGCGCAGGCGTCGGTCAGCAACGAAAGGCCCTCCACATTGCGTATCTCGTATGAGTAGTGGCATATCAGGTCGTGGGGATAGAGGGTGATTACGTGTTCGGTGACTATCGGTTCGAGACCTACCCACTCGTCTTTCTCTTCCATCGGAAAACACTTGTATTTCACTCCGTATTCCGTGATTTCCACCTCTGTGGCATTGCAGCCCCACATCTGGTCGGGGGCGAGTGCTACACGCTCATCCTCTGTGCCGTCGGGACGCGCCACGCGGGTGGCCCGCACCGACATGCCACCCATCATCTCGGTGATCTCTGCGTCACGGGTGCGGATATGGTGTTGGGAGTAATAGTCGGTCATGTTTCCGAAGCATACCTCGCTGTCGTTGTTGTAGGCTATGATCCGGTAGCGTCCGATCGGGATGTCGATCTCGCCACCCTCCTTGCCGCGGAAATCCATACGGATGGTGTTGTTGCCCTCCGACTCGCCGGAGCGGCATTCGTCTTCAGGATAGAAATATACGGTCATGCCCTCCGGATTGGCGTCGGGAGCGTCTTGCCAGTCGAAGGCGAGACGGATCTTGACGATGTGGACGTGGTGGTAGCATAGGTCGTGGTGTTCGCAACCGGCAAACAATCCGCAGACCGCCATGCAGAAGACAGTGATTATTAACGTTTTTAAAGTTTTCACAACTCACCTCCTTCCTGTGCGGCTTTCACGCGTTTGCGGTTGGTATTATCATGGCCGATAAGCCACACCAGGGCGACCTCCGCCTTGGTTGGTCCGAAAAAGTGGCGGCGGTGGGTGCCCTGCCACACGAAGTGGATCTCGTCGCCGACTATGTGGTCGGGACGGTAGTCGTGGTATATGCCGGTGGTATAACCGACACCCACGCTGAAGTCGATGCTGAAGCGGGAGGCAACGGGGAGAGTGAATCCATACTCGAGCCCGGCTGACCAGAAGGGACTGTCGGTCAGACGCCCGCCGGGTTTACCACCGAGCTCCCCTTTCCTGCCCATTTCAAAATCGTAAGTGTAAATTTGCGTATATATGCCGAAATGGTGGCCATAGAAAGGTGTATGGACTTTTCGTTTATACCAGGGAAACCACCGGGCGTCGAGTTCAGCACCATAAGCACGCCAGATAAAGTCGCTGCGGTAGCGGCTCCACCAGCCATACATCACGTTTGCGCCCAGCGTAAAACCTTTGCCAAAATAGAAGTCGATGCCGATGTTGGGAAGCAGGGCGGAGTCGTAGAGCATGTTGGTGCGCACAGCCATGTAGAAGGGACGGGAATCACGCGGAGACACCGTGTCGGCTATATCCTGGAGCCGGGGCAACTCCGCCGACACAGTTTCGGGAAGCGTCTCCACTTCCGGAACGTCTTCCACGAAATCGATGCGAGTCTTCTCCGGAATAGAAAGTTCAAATTTGGGAATGGTAAGCCAATCATAGTCGAGCACTACGAGAGAAGTGCGCACCTTGGGGAATATCCTGCTGTATAGGTATTTGTATGGGACACCGCGGTGCAGTTGCTTGATACGCATGAGCGCATCGGCGGGTTCGGTGCCACCGGCAAGGATCTTGTCGGCCACGATGGAGCGAAGCACGCCAAGAGTCTCGTCTCTATATGGAAGCGTCGGCTCCTGCTCGGCGAGATTGAGCACACGCTGCCAGTCGCGGCCGCGGAATTCGAACTCCAGCTTGGAGTCGGCGAAGATATCGTAATTACGGAAATAGTTGAAGAGTGTCTCCGCCCGTTTCTCCGAAAGCATTCTGTTGAACTCTACGCTGCCTTCCGGCGAAGCACTGCCAACGAAATTCATTCGAATCACCTTGAAAAGGGAGTCGGACTGCATTCGAATCAGTTTTTTGTCGATACTGTCGAGCACGGCGCCGTTGTTGCCAACGGTGCGACTGAGATCCCACTTCGACTGACGGAAGTGGATCTGCACCGTGTCGGGCAGCAGGACGTCCGGGACGCGGGCCCGGACACCGATGGCGGCGGCCGGAATCAGCGACAGAAGTATAATTCGAAGTCGTGTCATTACCTGGCGTTAGTACGCCGAGGGCTCTCTACTTCGGACGAATATTAGTTTGGATATAAAAAAAGCTCTAAGTTTGCAGTGGCAAAATAAGAGAGTGGAAAATTTATCTTAAAAA
>JAUNFY010000121.1 GCA_030524805.1 Bacteroidales bacterium
CGATGAGCGTCCGCGCCGTTTCGACAACGACAAGCCGCGTCGCTTCGATGATGAGCGCCCGCGCCGTTTCGACAACGACCGTCCGTATCGCCGCGACGACGACCGACCGCGAAATTTCGATTCTGACAAGCCGCGACGCTTCGGCAATGACAATAGTCGCGGACGGGGTGGAAACGACTCAGGAAAGCGTTCAGGCGACTTCCGCAGGCAATCTGACGACAACCGTCAGCAACGCGGCGGAAACGCATACGGTCAGCCCCGCACAATCTCCGACCGCGGACCGAAACTTTCCAACTACGAGGAAACACGTGCTCCCGGAAAAATGCGCTCCCGCAAGAATTTCCGCCAGTCGTTTGGTAAAGACGACGAAGACTGATGAAGCAATACGTAACCGCCGGACCCGGCGCGATAATATTCAGCGTGGCAGCGGCAATCTTAATGATTGCCGCTACCGCTCTTTTCATCCCTCCCATAAGGAGCTCCGTTGAGTTCGGGACATGCCTCTCCCTCCCGCTCGATTGGCTCACTTCACAGTCGGCTTTCCTCTTCAACTCGTTCCTCATTGCCATCGCCGTGGTGGGTGCTTTCTTCCTCAACAAGAAGTTCTCGTTTGTGAAGGGGTCCGACGTGCTCCTCCCTGTCACGCTCTGCATCCTCCTCTCGTCAAACCCCGCCAACACTTCCTGCTTCAGCACTTCCATCATCATGCTGATAGTCAACCTCATCTGCCTCGACATAATGATGAGGTCGTATTGCAGCAGCAACGCCACCACGCAGATGTTTGCCGTCGCCACATATCTCTCCGTGGGCTCGATGATAGAATACGCGTTTCTCCCCCTCATGCTCGTCTATCCCGTCATGGCTATCATGACAAAGGTGCTTCGCCTGAAGGAGATCCTGGCGTTCCTCATGGGCCTTGTGGCCCCTTATTGGGTGGCGCTCGGCTTCGGCATCGTCGGCTTCGATGATTTCCGCCTCCCGGAGTTCCTCACCGTCATGCCCGACACGGGTGCCGACCTCATGATTTTCGTATATGTCTCTCTCGGCATCATGGCGCTCATATCGCTCATCATGACGCTCAACAATGCCCTCCTTTTCTATTCGGGCAACACCCGCGTTCGCACCCTCAACAACATCATCAATCTGCTGGGAATCACGTGCGCCCTCTGCATGCTCATCGACTTCGGCAATTTCGAGGCCTACACCTCGACGTTCTGCTTCGCCTCGGCGGTGCAGATGGCCAATTTCTTCGCCATCCGCCACATCCCCCGCAGCCGCTTCTGGTTCTGGGCGCTAATGTCGCTTTTCATCCTTATTTTCATCCTTTCCCTGCTCTGAAAAGGGGAGCACCCGGGCGCATCAGCATCCGGGCGCGTCAAAGCTCAAGCCTTCCGGCTCCGGCCACATCCTCATGCCGCAGCCGGTATCCCTCCATTTTCTTTCCGTTAAGCACCGCATCCAAGGTTCCGTTGACCGCAGCATCCGATGCTCCATTGAGCACATTTTCCGATGATGCTCCGCGCTTCCTTTCTATCACGAAGTCGCCCCCGGCGTTGTGTATCGTCACGCGGTCGAATAGGGGAGTGCCAAGCCAATATTCGGGCAGCGACGGACACACGGGATAGAATCCCATGGCCGTAAACACAAACCATGCCGACATCTGCCCCGCGTCGTCGTTGCCGGCAAGTCCTCCCGGCAGGTTCTTGTATTCCGTCTCCATTATGTGGCGCAGCCATTTAGCCCCCTTGTCGCGACGCCCCACGGCATCATAGAGGTAGGCTATCTGATGGCATGGCTCATTGCCGTGCCAGTAGCGGCGAAGCTCAAACAACGAGTCAAGCTTCGCCTCCACCTTTTCTTTTCCCCCCAATATCGCTATGAGCCCCTCGGGATCGTGGGGCACATACCATGTGTAGTGGCACGGCGCACCCTCGGTGATGAAACTGTTGAAGTCGAAGGGGTCCACGTCTTCTTTCCAGCTTCCGTCGGCGCGTCGGCCGTTGGCATAGCCGAGCTTCGGGTCTATCACGTTGCGGTAGTTGCCCGCACGCGCCGCAAGCAGCGCCGCGTCCCCGTCATGGCCCAGCATGGCCGCCAGGCGCGAGAGGGCGAAGTCGTCGAAGGCATATTCAAGCGTGCGCGAGGTCTGTTCGTTCTTGTGAAACGCTTCCGCCACTCCGTCTTCGAGCGGAATGTAGCCATATCTGATGTAGGATTCGAGCGCACGGCGCCCTTTGCCATCGGCATATTCCTGATAGGTGGCGGGCTGCTCGAAGGCGTTCCTGCGCAGGTAGCCGTATGCTTCCTCAAGCGGAAAATCCGTCACTCCCTTGGCCGCAGCGTCGGCTATCGCGGCCGCGCAGTGGTCGCCTATCATCGCCGCGGTGTAGCTACCCCAACACGGGAAAATCGGCATCCAGCCCCCCTCGCGCGCCTTCACCACGAGCGAATTCATCATGTCGGCGCTCCGGCGCGGGTCGAGAAGCGTGATGAGCGGATGCTCGGCCCTGTAGGTGTCCCACATGCTGAAGTCGTCGTAATAGTCGCGCCCCCCTTCCATCTGCTTTATCTCGCCCGATCCGCCGAAGGCGGCGTAGCGCCCGTCAACGTCGCTTACCACCCGGGGCAGGAGGCTCGCGCGATACAGACTGCCATAGAATTTGGCCTTGTCGTCATCGCCACCTTCCACCTCGATCTTGCCGAGATGCTTACCCCATTCTGCCGCCGACAGACTCCTCACCTCATCGAAATTCCATCCGGCTATCTCCGCATCGAGGTTCCTTCGCGCCCCTTCCGTCGACGTGAAACTGCACGCGGCCTTCAGCACCACAGGCTCTCCCTTTCGAGCCTTAAACGTGATGTAGGCGCCAATTCCGGGCACTTCCCCGGCCCTCATCGAGCCGCTGAACACTTCGTCGCCATGCCACACTCCGGCATCCGTCACCTCCAGATCGGTGGGGTAGCGCACCACAAACCATCCGGAGAAACCGGCCGGTTCCCCCCAGCCCTGATATATGCGGTGCACCGGATTGCAGCCCCTTATCTCGCGCTTGAGCGTGTCGATCTCTATCCATCCTTCTCCCTCGTCGGTATTGGGATTCACCACTATGTGGCCCGTTCCGTCGTGGTCGTAGACATATCTGAATATGCCGGCCCGCGAGAGCCCCGTCATCTCAGCCTTTATCCCTTCGTCGGGCAGGCTCACGGCGTAATAGTCCGGACGCGCCGTTTCCGCATCATGGCTGAATACCGTCCCCCGCGCCTCGGGCGATGTGCGCAGCAGGCCCGACTCAGCCGCGATTGTGAAACTACCGTAATCTTGCGTGCAACCGCCCGAAATCCAGTGGCTGCAACGGAATCCCTGCAACCGGTCGTCGGCATAATAATAGGGCGCCACGCATTTCTGCTCCGTGTCGCGTGTCTGCGGCGTCCAGAGGTTCATGCCGTGCGGCACACCCGCCGCCGGCACTGTCTGTCCATGCTCCTCCGAGCCTTTGCCGAAGAGTCCGGCCGTCATTGTCGTAGCCTCCGCAGTTCCGGTGCGGGTATCCACCATGCCTGTCACTACGGTCAGTACCAGGCCAAGAAAAGTAAGTATCGCAATCATAGCTATCAGATATTCAAAATTAAATCCCCTAAAAATCCCAATTTAAAATTCCTCATTCCTCATTCCCCATTCCCCATCCAACATTATCCCGAATTCAACATTCAACATTATCCCAA
>JAUNFY010000037.1 GCA_030524805.1 Bacteroidales bacterium
CCGAAGAATCCGAGTCAGAGCTCCCCCGCAGAATCCGAAGAAGCGTCAAGAGCCTGTATGAAGATTGTGCAGTAAGAGGATGCGGTGTGAGGGCGGAAGCCCGAATCTGCCCGAATCAAAATGAGTGGCATTCGCGAATCCTGCAAAAACGTCACCCTTAAGGGGGAAAGATTTTTATAAAAAGGTCCTCTTTAAGGGGAAAGATTTGGTGAAAAGTGTCCTCTTTAAGGGGAAATATGGTGGGTATAGGGATGGAGATAGGGGATTTAGTAGATGTTGTGGCGGAGGATGTAGTCGAGCACACGCGGGGGGAGGAGTTGACGCAGGCGTCGGAGGGTATCGGGCGCGGGGTTGGCGAGAAGGTGGCGTATTTCGGTGGATGATACCTGCATCTGCGGGGCATCGGAGAGTATGGCTACGCCGGCGGGCGGGTTCGGGATGAATTCGCCGGGTCGGGGATACACTATCACGCCGAATTGGCTACGGATCAGGTCCGGATTTTTCCAGCGTTCGAAATCGGCCCAGTTGTCGCCGCCTATGATCAGGCGGAACGAGATGTCGGGATGCGATGCGTGCAGGCGGGAGAGCGTGAGCCATGAATACGACGGCCGCGGTAGTGAGAATTCGAAGTCGCTTACACGTATGCCGGGTATGTCTTCCACGGCAAGACGCGCCATCTCGAGGCGTTGGGAGTCGGAAGCGACAGTAGCATGGAGCTTGAGCGGATTGCGCGGCGAGACCATGAGCCACACCTCGTCAAGACCTGCATGCGCGAGGGCATAGCGTGCGAGCTGAAGGTGGCCGTTGTGGATGGGGTCGAAACTGCCGCCGAAGATTCCTACCGTCATTTCTTCTTTTTTCGCACTGAAAAACCGAAACCGCCGAGGGCCTCGCCGATTCCGGCATACTGGCCGTGGCAATATACGAGCATCCGGGCCTTCTCAAGCTCGAGCTTGCCGGTTTCCTCATTGATAAATCTTGAATCGGCGCGAACGTTGAGCACTTCGGCTATCATCATGTCGTGGCTGCCGAGGTGGGTGACGCTTTTCACGCGGCACTCGATGCTTACGGGTGATTCGTCGATCGACGGACACTTCACCATCTCTCCGGCCACGGGATGTAGTTCCGTCTCCTTCCATTTGTCGAAGTCTCGCCCTGAGCGCACGCCGGCCCAGTCGGTAGCGCGGGCCATCTCTTCCGTCGTGAGGTTGATTGTAAACTCCATGCTCTTCATGATGAGAGCATGCGAATACCGTTCGGGACGCACGGATATATAACACATGGCGGGGTCGGAACAAACGGTTCCGACCCACGCCACTGTCAGCATGTTCCACGTTTCCGGGCTGTCGCCACATGTGACGATTACCGCGGGGAGGGGATAGATCATTGTTCCCGGTCGCCAGGAAACTTTCATATCATTTCACTTTGAGGTCGGTGAGCACCTGGTCGATGTGTGCGTCGGCCTGCTTTACGATTTCCTCATATTTATCCTTGTCGGGCATGTTCTCGCGTACCTCGACATAGAATTTGATCTTCGGTTCGGTGCCTGAAGGACGGATCGATACCTTGTCGCCAGCTTCGGTGAAGAACTGCAGCACGTTGCTTGTGGTGGGCATGTCCATCTTCTCTGATTCGCCGGTCTTGAGATTCTTGCATTCAAGCGAGAGATAGTCCTTCACCATCACCACGTCGCTGCCTGCGATCTGCTTGGGAGGATTCTCGCGGAAATCCTTCATCATCGCCACAATCTCTTCCGCGCCGGTCTTGCCCGGACGCACCACGCTTACGCCACGCTCGCGGCTGAAACCGATCTCGAAATAGATCTCCTTGAGAAGTTCGTAAAGGTCCATTCCCTTGTCGGCAGCCCATGCTGCGATCTCGCACATCAGGGGCACGGCGGAGATGGAGTCCTTGTCGCGCACGAAAGTCTCTGCCAGGAATCCGTAGCTTTCCTCGCCGCCGCCGATGTAGCGGCCGGTGCCTTCCTGTTCGCGCATCACGTTGGCGATCCATTTGAAGCCGGTGAATACGTCAAACATCTTCACGTTGTATTTGTCGGCGATTCTCTTTACCGCTTCGGTCGACACGATGGTCTTCACCACATATTCATTGCCCTTCATGAGGTTGAGCTCATTGTTGCGTGCAATGAGATAGTAGAGATAGATCATGAGGATCTGGTTACCGTTGAGGAGCTGATATTCTCCCTTGCTGTCGCGCACCACGAGGCCTACGCGGTCGGCGTCGGGATCGGAAGCGAGCACGAGGCTTGCACCTACCTCCTTGGCTTTGGCGATGCCCATGGCCATTGCTTCCGGATTCTCCGGATTGGGAGATGCCACTGTGGGGAAGTCGCCCGACTGGATATCCTGCTCAGGCACGTGGATGATGTTTTCGAAGCCCCACATCTTGAGCGAGTCGAACATGAGGCGCGAGCCGGTGCCGTGGATAGGGGTGTAGACTATCTTCATGTCGGCGTGGCGCTTGTCGCTTTCAGGCGAGAGCGAGAGGCCGTGGATTTCCTTCAGGTAGGGATCGTCTACGTCCTTGCCGATGATCTGGATGAGGCTCTTGTCGGGAGTGAACTTCACCTGGTCGATCGATGTGATTGCATTCACGTAGGCGATGGTCTGCACGTCGTGGGGGGCGATCATCTGGGCGCCGTCGCTCCAGTAGGCTTTATAGCCGTTGTATTCCTTAGGGTTGTGGCTTGCAGTCACCATCACGCCGCTCTGGCATCCGAGATGGCGGATAGCGTAGCTCACTTCCGGAGTGGGGCAGCACGAATCGAAGAGGTAGACCTTGATGCCGTTGGCCGAGAAGATGTCGGCTGTCAGTTCGGCAAACTTGCGCGAGTTGTTGCGCACGTCGTGGCCTACAGCCACTGAGATCTGCGGCAGATCCTTGAAGCAATCCTTGAGATAGTTGGCGAGGCCCTGTGTGGCGAAGCCCACTGTGTATATGTTCATGCGGTTGCTGCCCGGGCCCATGATGCCACGCAGGCCGCCTGTTCCGAATTCGAGGTCTTTATAGAATGCTTCGATCAGTTCGGTCTTGTCTTCGGCATCGAGCATTTTCTTGACTGCGGCGCGAGTTTCCTCGTCGTATTGTGGTCCAAGCCATGTCTCGGCTTTGGCTACCACTTTCTTCAACAATTCTTTGTTGTCGTCCATTGTAGTGATTTTAGGGTTATATTTCTAATGTTTAATTATTTTAATGATTCTGCGGTTTTCAGAAGCGCCGCCTCCTTCGCATTGGGCGGATGTGCGTCTTAAATCCAAACGCAAATATAGTAAAAGTTGTCGAGAATAGCAAGAGTTTTTAAATATTATTTGCCTTTATGGTGAATATTCGTTAACTTTGCATATTCAAACAAACAAGACATCTCATGATATACTCCATGACAGGATTCGGACGTGGCATTGCGTCTGCGCCCAACAAGAAAATAACCGTAGAGATAAAGAGCCTCAATTCCAAGCAGCTCGATCTGAGCATGAGGGTTCCCGGCTATTTCCGGGAATTGGAAGTTGAGGTGAGAAATGAGATACTCCGCGATCTGGAGCGGGGAAAGGTCGACCTCGTGGCGCAGGTGGAGAATACTGCCCCCGAAGCGCAGTCGAGTGTCAACATCGAGGTGCTTGCTTCCTATAAGAAGCAACTTGAGGAGGCGGCTTCGGTGCTCGGTGTGTCGGCACCCGCCGATTGGTTTCCGATTCTGATGCGTATGCCGGAGTCGATGAAGACCCAGCTGCAGGCGCTCGACGATGCCGACGTAGCGGCTTTCAAGGAAGCGTGCCGGGCTGCCATTGAGCGTCTGGCCGAGTTCCGGGCTACGGAGGGTCGCAAGCTCTATGCCTTCTTCAAGGAAAAGACAGCCAACATCGCCCTGCTTCTCGAGCAGGTGGAGCCCTTTGAGAAAGACCGCGTGTCGAAAATCAGGGAACGCCTTGAGACTCAGCTGTCGCGCCTTTCATCGATAGAATACGACAAGGGTCGTCTGGAGCAGGAACTTATATTCTACATCGAGAAACTCGATGTGACCGAAGAGAAAATCAGGCTCCGCAGCCATATCAATTATTTTCTCGAGACCATGGGTGGCGAAGATGAGCGCCCCGCCGGCGGACAGGGCAAGAAACTTGGTTTCATAGCCCAGGAGATGGGTCGGGAAATCAACACGCTCGGTTCAAAATCCAACGATGCCGAGATGCAGAAGATTGTGGTGAAGATGAAAGATGAACTCGAGCAGATAAAGGAGCAGGTGCTCAACGTGCTCTGAAAGTCATCGGGTAAGTGGCTCTGATCAACATTGACTTCAAAAGCCACATAGTCTTCGAAAGCCACTGGATATATTAAATCATTTATTTGAGACACTTAATGAAGAAAGGAAAGATAATAGTGTTGTCAGCGCCGAGCGGCACCGGTAAGTCATCTATCATCAGGCAACTCATGGAGTATCCTGAGTTGCATCTCGGTTTCTCGGTCTCGGCCACGTCGAGGGCGCCGCGAGGTGCGGAGAAAGACGGGGTGGATTATTACTTCATCTCTCATGAGGAATTCATGCGCAGGGTAGCTGCCGATGAGTTTGTCGAGTGGGAGGAAGTCTACAGCGGCACCTGCTATGGCACTCTCCGCAGCGAGATCGACCGGGTCACCGGCGAAGGTCTCAACATCATCATGGACATTGATGTGAAGGGTGGCCTAAATGTGAAGAAGATCTATGGAGAACGGGCGCTCACCATCTTCATCCTTCCGCCGAGCAAGGAGGAGCTGGAGAAGAGGCTCCGGAGCCGCGGCACGGATGCGGAGGAAGTGATAAGAAAGCGTCTCGACAAGGCCGATTATGAATTGAGTTTCGCGCCACAGTTCGATATGCGTGTTGTCAACGACGACCTCGACAAGGCAGTAGGGGAGGTGCGCGAGGCCATAATCCGTTAAGTTCGTAGGCAGATTTGTCGACCCGCCTGATGTCTTCACGATGATATCCTCACGCTGATATCTTCACACTGAAGCCCTCACGCGCTCGAAAAAACAAATTTCAATCATACAAGACACTCTTGAATTAGATAAGATTAAACGGGGCGGATGTATCATTTGCGATACATCCGCCCCGCTTCTTATGCTTTTCGACGTTTCTTAGTCGTTCTGGGCGTAATAGCTTTTGTTCATGCCGTAGCCGCCGTAGGAGCCTCCTCCTTCTGTGCCGTTGAGTAGCAGCGACATGTTGCTGTATTCCTTGCTGCGGTATACGTTGTCGAGTTCCGGAAGCAGGCCGCGTTCGAAGAGGCCGGCACGGATCACGAAGATGGTATTGGTGCAGACGGTGCTGAAGATGCGGCCGTCGGCTATCATCTGTATCGGAGCGTTGTCGATGAAGATTACGTCGTAGTTGTTGCGCAGTTCCTCGATGATGCTTGCGAGTCGTCCGTTTTCAAGCAGTTCGGTGGGGTTGGGCGGAGTCTTGCCGCCGGGCAGCATGTCGAAGTTTTCATGCAGGTTGCCTCTCACTATTGCGTCTTCCACATTCTTCACCTTTCCGGAGAGGCACTGGGCCAGACCGGTGTCGGGATTGCCTACGTATGCTGAAGAAGAGTTCCGGCGCATGTCGCCGTCGATCACGAGCACCCGTTTGCCGCGGATGGCAAGCGACATCGCGAGGTTGACGGTCACGAAGCTCTTGCCCGAGCCGGGGTTGAAACTGGTCACCATCACCACTGGGCACTTGTTGTCTTCGTCGAGCATGAAGTTGAGGTTGGTGCGCACCACGCGGAACGCCTCGTTCACTATGTTGCGGTTGCCCGGGTTGACCACCACCATGTGTTCCTTGTCGTCAAACTTGCGGGAATTGACCTTCGGTATTTCGCCGAGGAATGGCATCGAGAGGCCCTTGAGGTCGTTTTTATCCCTTACTTTGGTGTTGGATACTTCCTTGATGTAGATGGTGCCGATGGGCAGGGCCAGACCAAGGATGAAGGCCATGGCGAGGATGGTGAGCGGCTTCGGCGAAGTCGGGTCGGTGTCGCCGTTGGGCCGCGAGATGATTCGGGTGTTGTAGGGGGTGAAAGCCTGGTTGAGTTGGTTTTCCTCCTTTTTCTGCAGCAGATAGAGGTAGAGGTTTTCCTTCACTTTCTGCTGGCGTTCTACGCTGAGCAGGAAGCGGGCTTGCTCCGGATTGGCCGAAAGGTTCTTCTCGAATGCGAGTTTCTCCTTGTTGATGTTGGCGATGGAGGAGGAGAGAAGCTTTATCTGGTTTTCCACCGAATAGATGATCGCGTTTCTCGAGTCTTCGATCTGGGCGGAGAGGTCCACCACCACAGGGTTTTCTTCCGAAGAATTCGATGCGAGGGAATTGCGGCGCACCACGAGGGAGTTGAACGTGGCTATCTGCGATTCGAGCATCGGGCTCTGGATGCCTGAGTTGACCGGAAGAAGGCGCGAGTCGTTGGCATTCTGCTCTATGTAGTCTTTGAGATACTTCGCCATCTGGAGCTGGTTGGTGAGTTCAAGCAGCTCCTTGCGCGAGTTCTGTTCTTCGTTGAGGTTTATGGTGGCGCTTGTTAGAAGGTCGGGAATCTGGTTTTCCGATTTGTAGTCGGAGATGTTGGCATCAACTTCGCCAAGTTCCTTCACGAGCGATTCAAGGCGGTTGTCGATGAAGTCCGACGAGGCAAGCGCTATTTCATTTTTGTTGATGATCCACTCTTCGTTGTAGATCTGGATGAGTGCGTTGAGCACGTCTTCAGCGCGGCGGGGTGAGCCGTCGATGACGCTGAGGTCTACCACCGAGGCTTCCTTGCGGAGTTCGTTGACCGACAGCTTTGCAAGCCATGCGTCCACTGCGCCTTTCATTGAAGAGCGGCCAACACCGATTTTATATTCCACAGGCTCGCCGAGGGCTTCCTTGTCTTTGCCGTAGAAGGGCGTTTTCTCAATCTTGATTTTGCCGAGGGGAGTGACGATGGTTTCGCCAAAATGGAAAGGCTTCGATTGGCTGAAATCCACGTTCTCGTCCTTCACCCTGAACTTTGAGAGATAAATCTCCTCCTTTTCGTTTATGTTCATCTTGAAGCGGCCGCCGATGTTGGACGGCAGGCTTTCAAAAGTCACGGTGACAGGCAGCGAGGAGCCGTAGAGCACTTTGCTGCGGAGGCCGACGCGCATGTTGTAGTTGGTCTGGAGGCCGAGGCGTTCCACCACTTTTTCCATCAGGTCGGGCGATTCGAAATAGGCCATCTCGTTGTAGAGGTTGTTGGTGGCCTGTCCTATTCCGAGGTCGGAAAACATAGCCAGTGCGCTTGAAGCGCCGGAGTCTTCCTCATCTTTTATTTCCACCTGTGCCTCGCGAGTGTAGGAATATGGTTTCCATGCGAGATAGAGGATGGCCAGGCCGAGACATGCCGCCAGCGACAAGGCTATCCATTTCCATTGCTTCAGGATGGCCTGGTATAATTCCTTGGGAGTCAGTTTCTGTTCTGAAAATTTAGTCGGTTTTGAAGACTGCTCGAAATTAGCTTCCATATAATATATGCGTCGATCCGTTGTGTTCGCAAACTTGGCCTGAGGTTTCCGGGGCAACTGCGCCCTCAGGAGGTAAACCCACGGCTTCAGCGGGCGAAAGATGAATTAAATTATGAATTACATACAATAGATAACGCGGAAATACAGCCTGAAAGTATATCAGGGCAGCTGAAAATCCCGCGGGAATGCAAAGTTAACAAAAATTTTTGGATTGGAGGTAATCATTCAGTATTATGGAAGCAGCGATGCGGTCGACGATATCCTTATTGCGGCGGTCCATTTTCTTCATTCCGCCCTGCAGCATCGACTGGTGGGCGATAGTGGAGGTGAAGCGTTCATCGTAGCGCTCTATCGGCATGTCCGGCATCGCTTTGCGGAGCTGGTTGATGAATGGCTCGATATATCTTGTGCTTTCCGAGGGGGCGCCGTTGAGCTGGGTGGGAAGGCCGACGATGATTTTCTCCACCTGTTCGCGGGAGCAGTAATCGGTAAGCCACTGCAGGAGGTCGCACGCACGCACTGTTGTCAGGGCGTTGGCGCAGATCTGCAGGGGGTCGGTGACGGCGATGCCGCAGCGTTTGCGGCCGTAGTCGATGGCTAAGAGGCGGGGCATGGTATGGTATGTGGCGGTAGGGGGTAAGTGTATGTAGATAAAAATTTCCACATAGCCCGCATTGGGGCGATGTGGAAATTATCTGTTTGCGCTATTGTGCTGTTACTTCGCGGTGCATTATCACTTGTTTGCGAAGAAACGCTGATAGAGGCCATAGAAGCCCTGACCGTGGCGAGCCTCGTCCTTAGCCATCTCGTGAACTGTGTCGTGGATAGCGTCGTGGTTGGCTGCCTTTGCGTTCTTGGCGATACGCATTTTGTCTTCGTTGGCGCCGGCTTCAGCCTGCATACGCTTTTCGAGGTTGGTCTTGGTGTCCCATACCATGTCGCCGAGAAGTTCGGCAAACTTGGCTGCGTGTTCAGCCTCTTCGAAAGCGTAGCGCTTGAATGCTTCGGCGATTTCGGGATATCCTTCGCGGTCGGCCTGACGCGACATTGCGAGATACATACCAACTTCGGTGCATTCGCCCATGAAGTGGTTGTTGAGGTCTTTCTTCATTTCTTCGTCGGCATCCTTTGCAACGCCTACAACGTGCTCAGTGACGAATTTCAGCAGGTCGTTCTGGTTCAGTTCTTTGAACTTAGACTGAGGAGCGCCGCACTGGGGGCATTTTTCGGGGGCAACTTCTCCCTCGGCTACATATCCGCAGATAGTGCAGATCCATTCTTTTGCCATAGTAGTGTTATGTTTTTTTAGGTTAAATATTATGCTTTTTCTTTCGCTATCGGGGGAATCTTTCCCCGATGTCTTGAAGTATAACAAATGTGGAGAAAGTAAGGTTCACGGAAAATTAAAAAGTTTTTGAACTTCTCTCAACTTATTTTTTTGTCAGCATCCCGTCAGCATGACAGGCGTCCTCATCGGGTCAGCTGGTGGAAGGCTATGGCTGCGGCTGCAGCTACGTTGAGCGAGTCTACATTGTTGTGCATCGGGATTTTCACCACGTAGTCGGCGTTGTCGATTTCCCCTATCGGCAGCCCCTCGCCTTCGGTGCCCATGATGATGGCAAGCCGGGGCTCATCGTGCAGCAGCGGGTCGGAGATGTCGATGGAATTGTGGCGCAGGGCCATTGCCACCGTCTTGAACCCGAGCGTGCGCAATATGCCGCTATAGTCGCCATCTATTCGCGTCCAGGGTATCAGGAACACCGACCCCATAGACACCCTGACGGCACGGCGGTTGAGCGGGTCGCAGGCTGTCTGGTTGAGTATCACGCCGTCGATACCCAGTGCGGCGGCGCTGCGGAAGATGCTGCCGATGTTGGTGGTGTCGCATATGTCGTGAAGCACCACTAAGCGGCGCGCCTTGGCGCAGATCTCTTCGGGGCGGGGGAGCGGCGGACGGCGCATGGCGCAGAGCACGCCGCGCGTCAGTCGGTAGCCCGTGATTTGCTGCAGCGTGTCGCGGCTGCCGGTGTAGACCGGGGTGTCAGGCATGCGCGCTATTATGTCGCGGGCATCCCCCTCTATGTGTTTCTCCTCGCAAAGTAGCCCCACCGGCTCCAAGCTGGCGTCGAGCGCCACTTTTATCACCTTCGGACTTTCAGCTATGAATATTCCCTCGTCGGGGTTGAGCCGGTTGCGCAGCTGCGCATCGGTCAGCGAGGCAAACATCGCTATGCGCGGGTCGGAGGCGTTTTCTATTCTGATGGTTCCCATTTTTCTTCTTTCTCTATGTTCTGCAAATTTAGCAAATATTGCTGAAAACCGCAAATCCCGAGGAGCCGGATCTCTTTTTAATGTCATTGTGGAATTAATGTCATTCCGGCAAGAATTATCAGATGCCGTGTCTTGCATTGTCCGATCTTTTATATTAATTTTGCATCTGTAGGGAGCGCGGCCGGCTGCGCCTCCATAATACATCTGAAAATATCATGAAAGATCCATTCTCGCGAATAAGTCCGTCGGTGGCCAACGAGTTGCGCGACATAATATTCATAGTGATCGGAATAGTTATCTATTCCGTCGGTTTCTCCGTGTTTATTCTTCCTCACCATATAGTCATCGGTGGCATGGCCGGCTTCAGCACCCTCGTCTACTATGCCACTGGCGAGGCAATCCCGGTGGCCGTGACGATGTATGGCGCCAATATCCTTCTGCTCGCCTGCGGCTACAGGTTTTTAGGCAAGGGGTTCGTGCTCCGCACCGTTTTCGGAGCGACGCTGATGTCGGTGGTCATCGGTATGCTTGAAGGATACTTTACATCGCATCCGCCCCTGATAGCCGACACCACCATGAGTGTCGTGATGGGGTCGGTGCTCCTCGGCATCGGCATCGGTGTCTACTACAGCCACCACGGCACAGCCGGTGGCACCGATATAGTCGCCGCTATCATGTCAAACCTCAGCGATGTCTCGATGGGGCGTGTCATGATGATTGTAGACATATCCATCGTGGCCCTCTCGTTTTTCCTTCCGTTCGATGGCGACATGGAGGCACGCCTGCAGTCGCGCACGCAGATCATCATTTATGGATGGCTCTCGATTTTTCTCTATTCGTATCTTGCCGACAAGTTCGTGTATGAGGAGCGGCAGACGGTGCAGTTCATCATCATCTCCGACAACTGGGAGCGTATCGCCTACCGCATCACTCACGAGACTGGCCGCGGAGTGACATATTGGGAGGGAAAGGGCTACTGGACCCAGGCAGAGCGCAAGATGATGATGGTATGGTGCAGGAAGTTCAACACTCTCGCCATCTACAACATTGTCAAGGAGGAAGACCCTCATGCCTACATCACCACTTCCTACGTGAAGAGTGTATATGGTAACGGCTTCGACGCGCTGAAACACAAGCTGCGTTGAACCACTCGGTGCCGACAGGTGTTATAGTCGGAGACGACACTGATTCTTAACTCTTAAAACTATGAAAAAAACTTTAAAACTTATGCTTTTTGCAGTCGGCCTGATGCTGACGCCGGTCATCAGCAGCTGTGGTGATGAATATGACGATTATTGGGAAGAAACCGTCGATTTCGTCAATCTCCCGTCCAGGGCGATGGCGTTTGTCGAAGAGTTTTATCCCTATGCGGAAGTTGTCCGCGTTGAAAAAGAATATGACGACGGAGAGGTCCTCTATGAGGTGAAATTCTCCAACGGGCATGAAGTGGTGTTCTCGTCCGATGGCCGCTGGCTTGAGGTGGAGGCCCCCGACGGCCGTTCGATACCCTACGGAATAGTGCCGCTGCCGATTCAGGACTTCCTCGATCAATATTACTACGACTATGGTGTCAACGAAATAAACAAGACAGGATTCGGATATGAAGTGGAACTGACGACCGGTCTCGACATGCGCTTCGACCGCGACGGCTACTTCATCGGAATCGACGACTGATCCCCGAACCCCATACCCACAGGAAATACACATACACACAAGTCCCCGCCTCAGATGATGGAGGCGGGGACTTGTGTGTTCAGGTCACTTACCGTGACTTGTCGCGTAGCGGAATGTCAGAGCGAGAAGATGAGGCCGACGCGTAGATTCAGATTAGAGAGATGGTCGGAGGTCAGCGCATTGGAGAGAGGTTTCACCCGTCGTCCCTCAGCCACGGTGTATGTCACCGGTGCCTGCTGCTCTGATATGTTGCCGGTGCCTATTACGCCGGTTTTCAGCCTGTCGATAAATCCATGGTTGTAGCCAATGCCGCATTCCAGTGAGAGCGGGCCGAAAAGCCATACCCTGATGCCGGCGCCCGCGCGGAGATTGAGGCCGAATGAATTCTGCTGAGGGTTGCCGGTTGCGGCGCCGGAAAGGGTGCTTTGGCCGAAATCATTCATCCACTCGTCATCTATCTTCAGGTTGCCATATTGCGGATAAACACCGTAGGCAGTGCAGCGGCCATCAAGATTCTTGATGGTGGCCGAAGTGGAAAACATGAAACCGAGGCCTGCGTCGGCAAAAATGGCAAACCGTTTAGAAAGTTGCCAGTTGAGGTCTACGTAGACAGGTATGCCGAACTCTCCTGTGTTGATCTTCTGGGTCATGTTCTCCACAGATGTGTGGCGTTGATATGTATCGCCGTCCATGTCGGCGTCAGCGCCGGCCGCATAGTTGAAACTGAGCCCGCTTGCCTTCAGCGACTGGCTGCCGATGCTGTAGGCCACACCTGCGTTCAGCCCCAGCGACAGATTGTCGTGTTGCCAGAAGCGGTAGCGGAAATCCACCCCGAAGGTGTTGGCCGACGAGCCGGTGAGCGACACTCCAGGCAGATCGGAAGAAGCGGAGTAGGCATTGCCGAGCCCTATGCCCGCCGATGCCTTGATGGAGAATTTGCTGTCGGGTGCCGCTGTCTGCGCCCCCGCCAGGGGAACGCAGAGCAGCGATGCTGATATGATTGCTGAAGATATGTAGCGTTTCATTTTTGTCTGTATCATTTGAGGATGACTTTTTTGATTTTACGGATGTCGCCGGAAGTGACTGCGATGATGTAGATGCCCGGTGAACTGTGCGCGGCATCGAAATCTATCGAGGAGAAGGTGCCTCCGGGAATGAACGACGAGCTTACCACCTGGCCGTTGGTGTTGAATATCTCCACCTTCGTGTCGGCTTCGTTCTCTACCGAGATATTGATGCCGTTGCCCTTGCGTCTTATCCAGTTTCCCGGGTCGGAGAAATCCGGCATGTGGCCCGCTGCAGGAGCACCGCTGAAATCGGAGGCGTCGAAGTCTTCGTCAGCCTCGCCGTCGAGGTAGCGGCGTCCGCTTGTCACTATCGATCCGTCGCTATATTGCCACTGGGCATATACCCACTTGTCGCAGAGGATGTCGTCGAAGATGCTCCGGTCTATCTGCACGTATCGGCGCGCGGTCGTCGCCAGCAGATGGTCGTCGCCGAAACTGTCGGTGTAACCGTAAACGAATGTATAGCCAAGTTCCGACAGTTCTCCGTCGGTCAGTTCCGACATGGCTATGAGGGTCGACGATGAGCCGTTGCCCTTGCGCAGCAGTTGGGTCGGAGTGGCGGGACGGCGATATACCGCGATATTGAATTCAGCCGATGCCTCACCCCAGATGTCGCCTTCCGGACCACGGTTGGTGGCCACGGCTGCGATGCTTACGTTGTCTGTCTGCTGCTCTCTGCCCGGCTGCATGGTCATCTCCATGTCGAGTTCCTGACCGCTCGCTACGGTTGCATTGCCGATTTTCCAATCGATTGTCCAGCCCTCTCCGAAACCTCCTTCCGGTGTCGAAGCCGAGAGTGTGATTGCTGCGCCCTCGCGCACTTTCAGCATGTCGGAAGTGCCCGAAGGAGTGGATGCGGAGCTCGTGATCTCCATCTCGGAAGAGGGGAGGGGCCATGTCTCCACGATGAACCCGAACGACTGGTCGAAGACTGCGACGCCATCGATTTCGTTCATGATTCTTACCATGTAGTCGGCCGTCGACATATTGTCGCCGTCAGCATGTCCGGTCACCGTGATTGTGTTGCCGGTGCCGATCTCGTTACCGGCGTGGGTCCAGCTGAAGGTGAATCCGTCGGGATTGCCGCCGCTGACGCTGACCCACATCTCAACTGCCTCTCCATCCTTGACGATGTTCAGTTCAGGGCTGCGGGTGACTGTCACGGGTGCTGTCGCGCCATGGTTGACAGTGATGATGCAGGTTGCCGTCAGGCCTGAGGCGGTTGCGGCGGTGACTATGGTTGTGCCGTGGGAGATACCCGTGACAAGTCCCGAACCATCCACCGATGCTATATCGGGATTGGCCGACATCCATGAGATGGTTTTATCGGTGGCGTTTGCGGGAAGGACGGTTGCTGTCAGTTGCAGCGACTCATCGATGTCGATGGTGGCCTCTTCCACATTCAGGGTGATGGAAGCAGCCGGAGTTTCAACCACTTTCACCTTGATCGAGGTGCTTGCACCCGATTTGGCTGTGATGGTGATGGTGGTTTCGCCTATGGCGAGGGCAGTCACTGTGCCCTCTTCATCCACGCTCGCGATGGCGGGGTTGCTGCTCGCGAAAGTCACCGACTTGTCGGTGGTGGTCTCCGGGGCTACTGTCACCTTGATGGTCTTCGTGGCGCCCACCTGCATCTCTATGTTGTCGCCCGAGATGCCGGAAGCCTCCATGTCGATCGTTACGTCCGTAGCCGGGGTTTCCACCACGGTGATCTTACAGGAAGCGGAGATACCTGAAACGGCGGTTGCGGTGATGTTGGCCGTGCCGACAGCCACTGCGGTCACTTTACCGTTGGCATCGACAGTAGCAATCGCGGCATCGGATGTGGTCCATTTCACTGTCTTGTCGGTGGTGGTTTCCGGAAGTATTGTGGCGGTCAGCTGCACGGTCTCGGTAGCCTTCAGCGTGGCCTCTGTTTTGTTGAGTGTGATGGTTCCGGCGTCGGTGCTCACCACATTTATTGTGCATGAAGCACTGACACCCGATTTGGCGGTGGCGGTGATTGTCGCGCTACCAACCTTCACACCTGTAACCTTGCCGTTGGCGTCAACCGTAGCGACAGAGGCATCAGAAGTAGTCCATGTTATGGTTTTATCAGTAGTGGAAGCCGGAAGCACCGTAGCCTCAAGATTAACGCTCTCCGTCACTTTAAGAGAGTAGACGGAATAATTGAGGGTGACGGATTCGGCTGCGGTAGCCTCCACAGTCACGGCGCAGGTAGCTGACTTGCCGCCGGCTGTAGCGGTGATTGTCGCGGTGCCGACCTTGACAGCAGTCACCTTACCGTTGGCATCAACCGTAGCTATAGTAGCATCAGATGAACTCCATGTAACGGTTTTATTGGTAGCATCCGCAGGAAGCACAGTAGCAACGAGTGTTTCCGATTCAGTAGCCTTCAGAGTAAGGGCCGTTTTATTGAGCGAAATGGAAGCCACGTCTGTAGCAACCACATTCACATTTATAGTGGTGCTGACACCCGACTTAGCTTTGATGGTGATGGTAGTGGTTCCGATAGCGAGCGCCTTAACCAAGCCGTCAGCATCCACACTCGCGACAGCAGGGTTGCAGCTCGTGTAGGTCACCGACTTGTCGGTAGTGGTTTCAGGAGCGACAGTAACCTTTATAGCCTTTGTGTCGCCCACGTGCATCTGGAGGTTGTCGCCCGTAATTCCCATCGCTGTCTTGTCGATAGTCACGCTCGTAGCAGGTGTTTCCACCACAGTAATTGCGCATTCCGCCTTCACGGTCGGAGTGGAGTTTGAAGTGGCGGTGATTGTGGCGTTACCCACGGCCACGGCAGTCACCTTACCGTTGGCATCAACTGTAGCGACGGCTTCATTGGAAGAAGACCACTTCACTGTCTTGTCGGTGGCTGTAGCGGGAAGCACAGTTGCCGTCAGTTCCAAAGTCTCGGTAGCCTTCAGCGAAGCCGATGTCTTGTTGAGGGTGATGGTAGCAGCAGGTGTCTCCACCACAGTAATCTTGCAGGAAGCGGATATACCCGAAACGGCGGTTGCGGTGATGTTGGCGGTGCCGACAGCGACTGCTGTCACCTTACCGTTGGCATCCACCGTAGCAATCGCGGCATCGGAAGTGGTCCATTTCACGGTCTTGTCGGTGGTGGTTTCCGGAAGTATTGTGGCTGTCAACTGTACTGTCTCGGTAGCCTTCAGCGTGGCCTCGGTCTTGTTGAGGGTGATGGTTCCGGCATCGGTGCTTACCACATTTATTGTGCATGAAGCGCTGACGCCTGATTTGGCAGTTGCGGTGATTGTAGCGCTGCCAACCTTCACACCTGTAACCTTGCCATTGGCATCAACAGTAGCGACAGAGGCATCAGAAGTAGTCCATGTTATGGTTTTATCCGTAGTGGAAGCCGGAAGCACCGTAGCCTCAAGATTGACGCTCTCCGTCACCTTAAGGGAGTAAACGGAATAATTGAGTGTGACGGATTCTGCTGCGGTAGCATTCACAGTCACGGCGCAGGTCGCCGACTTGCCGCCGGCTGTTGCGGTAATGGTGGCTTTGCCGACCTTGACAGCAGTCACCTTGCCGTTGGCATCCACCGTAGCGATAGATGCGTCGGAAGTAGTCCAAGTAACGGTTTTGTTGGTAGCATCCGCAGGAAGCACAGTAGCGACGAGTGTTTCCGATTCAGTAGCCTTCAGTGTAAGGGCAGTTTTATTGAGCGATACGGAAGCAACGTCAGTAGCCACCACATTCACATTTATAGTGGTGCTGACACCCGACTTGGCTTTGATGGTGATGGTAGTGGTTCCGATAGTAAGCGCTTTGACCAAACCCTCAGTATCCACGCTCGCGACAGCGGGGTTGCTGCTCGTGTAAGTCACCGACTTGTCGGTAGTGCTCTCGGGAGCTACAGTCACTTTGATAGCCTTAGTGTCGCCCACGTGCATCTGAAGGTTGTCACCCGTGATTCCCATCGCTGTCTTGTCGATAGTCACGCTCGTAGCAGGTGTCTCCGCTACAGTTATCTTGCAGGAAGCATAGATTCCCGAAGCAGCGGTAGCAGTGATATCGGCCGTACCGACAGCGACTGCGGTCACCTTACCGGAGGCATCGACAGTAGCGATGGATTCATCAGAAGATTTCCATGTTACGGATTTGTCGGTTGTCGTTTCCGGACGGATGGTAGCGGTCAGCTGCACGGTCTCGGTAGCCTTCAGCGAAGCCTCGGTTTTGTTGAGGGTGATGGTAGCAGCAGGTGTTTCCACCACGGTAATCTTGCAGGAAGCGGTAATTCTTGAAGCAGCGGTGGCAGTGATATTGGCGGTGCCGACAGCTATGGCAGTCACCTTACCATTGTTGTCCACGGTAGCGATAGCCGGATTGGAAGAAGACCAATTCACGGTCTTGTCGGTAGTGGTTTCCGGAAGAATAGTGGCAGTCAGCTGCACGGTCTCGGTAGCCTTCAGCGTAGCCTCGGTTTTGTCGAGGGTGATGGTTCCCGCATCGGTTTTTACAACATTTATGGTGCATGAAGCGCTGACGCCAGATTTGGCGGTAGCGGTGATGGTAGCGCTGCCAACCTTGATACCTGTAACCTTACCGTTGGCATCAACCGTAGCGACAGAGGCATCAGAAGTAGTCCATGTAACGGTTTTGTCAGTAGTGGTTTCCGGCTGAACAGTCGCTACAAGATCCACACTTTCCGAAACTTTTAGCGAATAAACTGAATAATTTAGCGAGATTGATTCAGCCTCAGTTGCCTCCACTGTCACATTGCAAGTTGCTGACTCGCCGCCGGCAGTAGCGGTAATGGTGGCGTTGCCGACAGCAATAGCCGTCACCTTGCCGTTGGCATCAACCGTAGCGACAGAGGCATCAGAGGTAGTCCACTTCACAGACTTATCGGTGGCATTTGCCGGAAGCACAGTAGCAACGAGTGTTTCCGATTCAGTAGCCTTAAGTGTAAGGGTTGTTTTGTTGAGCGAAACTGAAGTAACCTCAGTAGCCACAACTTTCACTGTGATTGTAGTGCTAACCCCCGATTTCGCAGTTATAGTGATTGTAGTTTCACCAAGAGCGAGAGCCGTGATCGTTCCCTCGCCATCCACGCTCGCGACAGAGGGGTTACTGCTCGTGTATGTCACCGACTTGTCAGTAGTGGTCGCAGGTTCCAAAGTAACCATGATCTCCTTTGTGTCGCCCACACGCATCTCGATATTGTCGCCCGTGATTCCCATCGCCGTCTTGTCGATAGTAACGCTCGTAGCCTTTGTTTCTGCTACAGTAATCTTGCAGGAAGCGGAAACACCGGAAGCAGCGGTTGCCTTGATGTTGGCGGTGCCGACAGCCACAGCCGTCACCTTGCCGTTGGCATCCACCTTAGCTATAGCCTCATCAGAAGAAGTCCAAGTGATATTTTTGTTAGTGGTTGTTTCAGGAAGAATGGTTGCTATGAGATCGACAGTCTCCGTAGCCTTCAGCGTAGCCTCGCTTTTGTTGAGCGATATCGACTCAGCCGGAGTCTCAATCACAGTGATGTCGCAGGTTGCAGACTTTTCCCCTACAGTGGCGGTGATCGTAGCATTTCCGACGGCAACTGCGGTCACAAGACCGTTGGCATCAACAGTCGCTATTCCCTCGTCTGATGTTGTCCAACTCACTGTCTTGTCTGTGGTATTTTCCGGCATAATGGTGGCTGTCAGTTTCACGGTTTCTGTGGCTTTCAGCGATGCCGTTTTTTTATCAAGCGAGATGGATGTAGCCGGAGTCGGAACGACAGTGACTTTACAAGTTGACTTAATATCGCCGCAAGAAGCGGTGATAGTAACCTCGCCGGTAACAGACTTGGCAGTTACGAGGCCTCTACTGTTTACTGTTGCTTTCGTTTCGTCTGAAGAAGACCATGTTATGTTCCCAACAGCACTTATCGGCGAAAGAGTCGCCGTAAGTTGCTTGCTTTCTCCGTCTTTCAATTCGACTGAAGTTGGAGTCAGATATATCGATGAAGGCAACAGACTTACTTCGCACGGGGGTTCTGTTCCCGGCACTTCCTTATTATCGGTGTCTGAGAATATCGTTTTGCTGATGTTTATCATTCCTTTACTGAAAGTAGAGCCGGTAATTTTTACTTTTATGATAAAAACCGGATTTCCATCGGTATAGGGTGAAAAATCCTTAGAAAATCCCACCACTTTCAACGTTTGGTCGGGGTTGTTGCCTACTACTTGATGTGACGTGTCGCCGGAGGGTAATGACACGTATTGGCCGCTTGCAGTCTGTACGAAAGAAAGACCGTCGGGCAGTGTTATTTCGGTCTGAAAACCTACATAATTGCCGGAAGCGTTTATTTTCACTTCCACTTCCTTTTCCGTGCCCGGCGCGATACCGAATGGTTCGATGCTAAGACTGTCGGCAAATGCGGAAAACGATGTCAAGGAAAGAAGAAGCATGGTCAGCAACCATGATAAATTCAATTTCTTCATATATCGGTGAAATTTATTTCAGTCAGTTTCGCCGGTAATTCGGCGAGACTGACTGAGAATGCCTTACTACTGTAGTGTTATCGGATTATTATTTTATGGGATTTGTCGGCTATGCGCACTATGTAGATACCATTTTGCAACTCTATGGTTTCGCGATCCGATTTCAAGGTAGTTGTCAAAACGTTTTGACCGGCAAGGTTGCAGATGGCAACGTTTGCGCCGCCTGCATTGCAGATTGTCAGAGAGGTGCCGGTTGTTTCAAGAGAAACAGCACTTACATTCACACCTGACACTCCTGAAGTTGCAATTCCTCCATAAAATCCGAGTTTCGTATCTGAGCCGTCGGCTGCCGCTGCGTAGATGTTGTTCGCTTCGATGGAGCCTTCATCTCCGGAAACTTCAAGGGTCAGAATGGGTGCGTCAGCTGCGATTGGCGCGTTGGCGGCGGAGAATACCACTGCTCGCAAAGCTCCGTTCGCAAGACGGACGGTGGTGAGCGAGTGCGTAGCGGATAATTCGGGAGCGATTGCGGCTCCTTCTATTATGACGCCATCGGTAGGGTAGAAGTCGGCCTGCATGGCCACCATATTTTCAACTCCGGAGATACTTACGCCAACATTGGCAACATCACCGGAAGTGCTGAAATTGTCAATCCGCAATGCCTTTCCACCCAGAACACGACGCGGCGCGTCTGCGGGTGTTGTGCTACTTGTATTGTAAACGAATGCCTCAATGATGCCGGTGGCATCACTTATGCTGATTTTATCGTCGCTGTTGAAATCGGCGCATAGTTTATAAAATGTCGAATTCGGAACTCCGATAATATCGTTGGCTACAGTCACCGCATCTGCCACATTCAAGTCCTGACTAAGATTCGCATCGCCTATTTCGTATATTCTTGCAGCGTATTCGCTCCATCCGGTTTTTTTCTTATAATCTTCAGCTGTATTTGTTGGCACTATGATTTTTGCATTGGTAGCATTGAACAAATTATAATTGTTACCAACCCAATGAAGTTCGGCATTAGCCGGCCTAGTAGATTTACATATAAAATCACTTATGCCAACGCAAGAATCAAATGCTCCTTCTCCTATATATAATAAGTCTTTTGGGAGATTTGCTACTCCCGAAAAACTTTTGCAATTGTGAAAAGCATAATCGGCTATTGTTTCTACACAATCAGGTATAATCAGATTTTCTGTTAGTTTAGAGCAGTCTTCAAAAGCAAAGTCTCCAATATATTTTAAATTAATTGGAAGAGTTAAAGTTCCTGAAAAACCAGAGCATTTATTAAATACATTATTTTGTATTGATCTGATATTATCAGGAATTATGAGATCGCCAGTGAAGCCTGAACAGCTTGAAAATGCACCTTTCCCAATACTTGTAAGATTATCAGGTAGGATAAGCGCCCCGTTAAACCCTTTGCAACCACTAAAAGCATAATCATCTATTTTTTGTATTTGTTCCGGGATTTGCAATGAGCCGGTAAATTTATCACAGCCTCCAAAAGAATAATCATACAATTCAACAACTGTACGCGGTATGTTGGAAATCACGTTAGGTGTATAAGTTAAACCTGCAGGACATGCTACTAGTATCGTTTTATCTTTATTGTATAGAATCCCATTTTCAGAAACATAATGTTTATTGCTTGAATCAACAACAATATCTGTAACGTTATCCATGAAGCAAAAAGCTCCTTTGCCTATATTTGTAGTGGACGCAGGTATGTTTATTGAACCTGTCACAGCCGAGCTTATCGAAAATGCTTGATCGCCAATAATCTCAAGAGAAGATGGTATATTTATACTTTTTAGCCTTCGACAAAAATGAAATGCATAGTTTCCTATTTCTGTTATTGTATCAGGCAATTTTGCTGATGTTATAAATTGACAATAATAAAATGCACGGTCTGATATTTTTTTCAATTTATTGGATAATATTTCAAGTTTGCCTCTAAAACCAATACAACAGTTGAAAGCAGATTCTCCAATTGTTTCAACATTTTGAGGAATTATCAAATCTCCTATCAACTTGGAACAATTGTCAAATGACTTTGCTCCAATATATTCTACCGTTTCAGGAATAATAAATGTTCCTGATAATTCCGTACAATTTAAAAAAGCTTCATCTCCGATAGTGATTAGATTTTCAGGTAGTTTTAAATTGCCAGTAATCTGATAGCAATTATAAAATGCTTTGGCTTCAATAGTTTTTATAGTATTTGGTAGAGAAAGTTTCCCTGTTATTTGACTACAGAATTGAAAGGCTCCTTCGCCAATAGATGTCACTGTATAGTAGTTCGCACCAAATTTTACAGTTTCAGGAATATCTAACGATCCTGTTATTTTTTTATAGTCATTGTGAGCAATAAGAGTTGCTTCGAATTTATACGGATCTAAATCGTAATAATATGTGCCGATTTTAATTTGTGCAGAGGTATGCAAGGCTATAAAAGCCAGCAAGACGACAGTAAGTATCTGTCGGAAAAAGGAAACAAGTTTCATGGGAAGTGGTGAGTTAGAAGGTGCCAACTGACTCCCCACGTTGGCTGTTGTTGTTTGAATTATGGAAACATAAAAGCGTGAGAGTCATACTGTTACTCGTTCCGCTTGTTGAGGCCTTCGCATTGCCCATCTCAGTAGAACGAGCAAACATGCAGAGACCTCACGCAGAATATGTGATATGCGTCCTCTTCCGGCATTCACGTGCCGAAGAAGGACAAGATATACACATCCACAAAGGCATCTACCGTTTGCTGATTCCTGACTGAGATTGTGAAAGTTGCGAAGTTTCAACAAGCCAAGAAAGAGCGCCGAGTAAACGCTTTTTACAAAAAAATCACGGCCTAATCCCATAAGGCATTAAGCCACAGCCCCCAACCGCTTTACCCTGACCGGGTCTCTGCGATGCGGCCTGCGACAGCAAAGGTAGCAAAAAACTTCCGCCCCTCCAAATTTTTAACAAAAAAAATCTTCACTATCAGCACAAATCCCTGCATCGTCCCTCAATACCGTCTCAGTATCGTCCCCCAGTACCGGCCCGATCTCCGAGCGTGCCCACCGCGTCCCCAAAAAATAAAGCCGCCCCATCCGGAAGGGGATGGAGCGGCAGGCGGATAAGTATAGGTTACATAAGTTTTTTGTAGCGGATGCGGTGGGGCGTGTCGGCGTCTACGCCGTCGCGCTTGCGGCGGAATTCCTCGTAGTCCGAATAACTGCCTTCATAGAAAGTGATCTGCGAATCACCTTCAAAAGCGAGGATATGCGTCGCGATGCGGTCGAGAAACCATCGGTCGTGGCTGATCACAACGGCGCAACCGGCGAAATTCTCCAGACCTTCCTCCAACGCGCGGAGCGTGTTGACGTCGATGTCGTTCGTCGGTTCGTCGAGCAGAAGCACGTTGCCCTCCTCCTTCAGCGCCATCGCGAGGTGAAGGCGGTTGCGCTCGCCGCCCGAGAGCACCTCGATCTTCTTCTCCTGGTCCGCACCGCTGAAGTTGAACTTCGAAAGATAGGCGCGCGCATTCATGTCGCGGCCCCCCATGCGGAACGACTCCACACCCTGCGAGATCACCTCATATACGCTCTTGTCGGGCGCAAGGTCCTTGTGGTTCTGGTCTACGTAGGCAATCTTCACTGTCTCGCCCACTTCGAAGTCGCCCTTGTCCTGCTTCTCCAGCCCCATGATGAGGCGGAAGAGGGTGGTCTTGCCGGCGCCGTTGGGGCCTATCACGCCCACTATGCCGTTGGGCGGAAGCATGAAGTTGAGGTCGTCGAAGAGGTTCTTCTCGCCGAAAGCCTTCGCCACGTGGTTGGCCAGGATCACTTTGTTGCCGAGGCGCGGACCGTTGGGGATGAAGATTTCCAGTTTCTCCTCGCGCTGCTTCTGGTCTTCGTTGAGAAGGCGGTCGTAGCTCGAGAGTCGGGCCTTGCCCTTCGCCTGACGCGCCTTCGGAGCCATGCGCACCCATTCAAGCTCGCGTTCGAGGGTCTTGCGGCGTTTGCTCGCCTGCTTTTCCTCCTGTGCCATACGTTTTGTCTTCTGGTCGAGCCATGAAGAATAATTGCCCTTCCAGGGTATGCCCTCGCCGCGGTCGAGCTCAAGAATCCAGCCCGCCACGTGGTCGAGGAAGTAGCGGTCGTGGGTCACGGCGATCACCGTGCCCGGATACTGCTGCAGATGCTGCTCGAGCCAGTCGATTGATTCGGCGTCGAGGTGGTTGGTGGGCTCGTCGAGCAGAAGCACGTCGGGTTGCTGAAGGAGCAGGCGGCAGAGGGCCACGCGGCGGCGCTCGCCTCCGGAGAGGGTGCCTACGGTCTGGTCGTCGGGCGGGCAACGCAGGGCGTCCATCGCGCGTTCCAGCTTGTTGTCGATGTTCCAGGCGTCGGAGGCGTCGAGCTTATCCTGAAGCAGGGCCTGGCGCTCCATCAGTTTCGCCATTTTCTCTTCATCCTCGAGCACTTCCGGGTCGCAGAAAGCATTGTTCACTTCCTCATATTCCGCCAGCAGATCCATGATGGGTTTCACACCCTCCTCCACCACCTGACGCACTGTCTTGTCGGGGTCGAGTTTCGGATCCTGCTCGAGGTAGCCGACCGAATATCCGGGTGAGAACACTACTTCGCCCTGGAAATTCTTGTCGATACCGGCGATAATCTTCATGAGGGTAGACTTACCGCTGCCGTTGAGGCCGATGATGCCGATCTTGGCACCGTAGAAAAACGATAGATAGATGTTTTTAAGAATCTGACGCTGCGGGGGTATCACCTTGGATACGCCCACCATGGAGAAAATTATTTTTTTATCGTCGGACATGTTTGATGTTTTTTAATGAAGTTTAGACAGCTTCAATTAAGTTTAGACTAGTTCTTCGTCTAAGTTTCTTGCAACTTTATTTTGTGGCGGATTTCGTGCGGTAGTCGCAGCGCACCTTTCCCTTGGCTATGTTGTTGAGCTTGGTGCGGATGAGCTGTTTCCTGATCGGCGCTATGCGGTCGGTGTAGACGGTCTGCTCCAGATGGTCGTATTCATGCTGTATTATGCGGCTGAGAAATCCGTAGAAGTCCTGCTCGTGCTCCTCGAAATTCTCGTCGAGCCAGTTGAGGCGCACGTGCTCCACGCGTTTCACGTTTTCCGACAGTCCGGGGAGCGAGAGGCACCCCTCGGGGCGGCTCACCGGGTCGGCATCTTCTATCACGTCGAGCTCTGGATTGATGAGCACCATCTTCGAGTCCTTGCATTCGGGAAAATCATCGCCCAGCACCGAGCCGTCGAGCACTATGAGGCGTATCGGAAGCCCTATCTGGGGAGCGGCGAGCCCGACGCCTTCGGTGTGGTACATTGTCTCCCACATGTTGGCGATGAGCTGCTTGAGGTCGGGATAATCGGGATCGATTTCATCTGTGGCGGTCCGGAGCACCGGGTGGCCGTAAAGATAGACTGGTAGTATCATGTATGTTGTATGTTGAATTTTTAATTCTAATTCTTTGCCTTCGGGCATTCTCGGGGAGAGGGGCGAGGGCCGGGAGAGGTGCCGGGTCACGAATTGCGGTAGGCTTTAGGCGACATTCCCACGTTTTTCTTGAAATATTTGCCGAAAAACGACTGGCTCGGAAAACTCAGGTTGTCGCTTATCTGCTGCACCGTCAGGTTGGTTGACTTCAGCAATATCTTCGCCTCCAGAATCAGGAAACGTTCTATCCATGTCGCCGCCGAGTAGCCCGTCTGCGCCTTGATGGTGCGCGAGAGATGTTTCGGCGTCACTCCCAGCTGGTCGGCATAGTAGTCGAGGAAGCGCTCCGTCTTGAACTTGTCTTTCACCAGGCGCAGGAAGTTGTCGCTCAGGCGGGTGGCGGTGTCGCCGCTCCCCTCTATGAGGTCGTAGCATCTGTAGCTGAAGCGGTAGTAGAAGGCGATGAGGCAATGCTCTATCGCCTTGAGCAGCTGCGGATTCTCCTTCTCCCCGGCCACGAGTGCCATCGAGTCGTAAAGCCCCTCAAACTTCGGCACTATGTCTTCGGGCAGTCTTACCACGGGGTGGCGGCTGATGCTCGAGAGGTTCGTCACGTCGTTGATATGCAGGAATATGTCTTCAACCAACCGCTTCGATATCACTATGAACGAAGCGTACAGGTCTTCGCTTGCCTCTATCACCTGTAGCGTCTCGCCATGCCTGATGTTCACCAGTGCCGGAGCCTCGCCCTCGAAAGGTATGAGATTGATCAGGATCTTGAAAGAGCCTTTCCTGACGAAGATGTTTGTGTTCGACGTCAGTTTCACGGGTTCCTTGACCATCATGAACATCGGAGCCGTGATTTTGTCGTAGATCCAGAAATCATTGCCGATGATTTCATCGACATTGATCGCGAGGTTGGTGTATTTGTAGTCAAGTTTATCCATAATTCTTTCAAAAGTCCTTAATGCCTGCCTGTCAGGGTCTTCGTGGGCTCAGGGTCTTCGGTACCTTTGGGGCTATTTCTTTTTGTCGGCGATGACGAGGCCTGCCAGCACGAGGGCGCAACCGATGTAGCCGAAGGGATAGATGGTTTCGCCGAGCAGCCAGAATCCCGCTATCATGGTGATGGGCGGCTGCAGGTAGATGTAGTTGTTGGCAGCCAGAGGGCCGATGAGTTTCATCGCCTCGTTCCAGAGAAGATAGGCCACCGTGCTGCACATCACCGCGAGGAAGAGCAGGTTCATGATATATTTAGGCTGGGAGAAGTCGAGGAGCACCCCGAAGTGGAGAGGCTGCTGCTGCATGATGAGGAGCGGCACGGACGTGAGAAGGCCGTAGAAAAAGAGTTTCCGCGTGATGAAGAGGGAGTTGTAGAAGGGTATGAGGCGTTTCACAGCTATCGAATATATGGCCCACGACAGGGCGCACGAGAGCGAGAGCAGGTCGCCGAGGGGGTTGATGCTGAAGCCAAGGCCCTTGCTGATCGACTCGCTGAGGATCACGAGCGCCACGCCCGCGAAAGCCACCCCCGAACCCACTATCTCGCCCCGCCGCATACGCGTCTTGTAGATGATGGCGAGCAGGATGGCCACGAAGATGGGGGAGAGCGACGAAAGCAGCGAGACGTTGCCCGTAGAGGTATACATCAGCGCATAGTTTTCCATCAGGAAGTAGAGGGTGCCCGAGCAGATGCCGCAGAGTGCAAACTGGCATTCGTCGGCCCAGCTGCGTGAGCGGATGTTGCGAATGGTGAGTATGAGGATTATGAGATAGGCGATGCTGAAACGGTATACGAAGACTTCAACGGGAGTCATTCCGGCGTCGTCCATCAATATTTTGGAGGAAATGAAACTGCAGCCCCAGCACATCACGGTGATGAGCGCGGCGATGTGTCCGGTCTGTTTGCTTTGTTTCCAGTCGCTTTTCCTTGTGGCAGACATAAGAGATAATTTAAGTAAACGGAATGGATATTGATTCCAGATGCAAATTTAACAAAAAAAAGTGAGGAGGCAAAATAATGTTGAATGTTGGATGTTGAATCCCGGATGCCGGATATTGTTGATATTTGTTACTGTGCCCGAAATTCATTTCGAGATTATTTCGGGATTAATCCTCCGCCTTACAGCACACAAAGGGCGCCGGCCAAAGCTTGTGATATTTGTTACTGTGCCCGAAATTCATTTCGGGGTTAATCCTCCGCCTTACAGCACACAAAGGCCTCCGGCCAAAGCTTGTGATATTTGTTACTGTGCCCGAAAT
>JAUNFY010000122.1 GCA_030524805.1 Bacteroidales bacterium
ATCCACTCGGAAACCTGACGAAATCTTAACGAAAAAATAAGTTTAAACAACTTCAGTGCTGAGAAGTTGCATTGTCAGAATTTCAGGATTCCCTTGATGTCCGACTTCACGTATCGCCGGGTGTCGGTGGGAGTGAGGGGAGTGGGGTTGAAGTCGGGTGCGGAGAGTTGCAGTTCGCCGCCGAGGCGTTGCTTGTTGTTGTCGAACATGAGCTGCAGGGTGTATCCGGCCGTGCCGTATAGGTAATGTATGTCGACGATGGTTTCCGACTGCGGCAGCATGAGGGCGAACACCGAGAGGCGGAAAGAGTCGGGATCTACGAGAAAACCGTATTCAGCCTCGCGGTGCTGCAGCAGCTTTGAGGGGAAGAGCATCAGAAGCCCCTCGGCAGTGAGCGACCACTCGGTGAGGGCGGCGAGGTCGGTGGTGAGCCTGCCATGTCCGGGATATGCCACCTGCCCGAGGAGGATGTCCTGGATGTCGGCGATGAGGGAGGGGTTGGCGGAAAAGACGCTGCTCAGGTCGGCCGAGAAATAGCGGCGGGTGTGCTTGTTGATGAAGGTGATGGAGTCTTTGCATATCTCTATTCTCGCCACTTCGCCCAGTATGGGGGCGCGGGCCGAGAGCAGGATCGACTTGCTGCGGTCCATATATACCTTTATATTGGGATTGACGGGGAGCCCGTCGAACTTAAGTTTGCCCTGCATCGAGAGTTGCGCCCATTCAGCGGGGTAGTTGCTGATGATGCCGGCGGTGGCCGACGCTATAAGTTCGTTGGCGGCTATGTCTTCCGGCGCGGCTGCCGTGTCGCTTTCAGCATAGGCTACGGAATCGGCTACCGCTATCTCTTCTTCAGCCATGACGGCGCCGGCAGGCATCTGCGGCATCGCCGTGAGGGCAAAGGCCGCGAGCACCGACAGGGCGGATAATAAACAACGCATTTTCATTCCACCGGTTTTTTCGTTCTGATTTTTTCGGGCAGCTGAGGATTGTCGCTTCCGGCCTCCCTCGCTTTTTTCCAGCTTTCGAGAGCTTTCTCCTTGTGGCCGGTCTTGTACTGTATGTCGCCGAGGTGGTCCCAGTATTCACCCGTGTTGCTTTCCACGTCTTCAATCTTCTCTATGGCCAGAGTCTGGAGTTCGAGGGCTTCCTGATATTCACCTTTAAGATAGAGGATCCAGGCGAGGGTGTCGAGATAGGTCGGATTCTCGGGGCTTTCCTCCACGCATTTCCTGCTGTAGCTTTCCGCCTTGTCGAGGTCGTGGCCATCGAGGGCGAGGAAATAGGCGTAGTTGTTGGCCGACATCACGTTGGTAGGGTCGAGGGTGACGCACACCTCGTAGGCGCGTATGGCCTGTGGCAGACTGTCGGTCTTGGAATAGCAGTCGCCGGTCATCGCGTAGGCGCTCGCCACCCGCATGAGGGCTTCATAGTCGAGGTTGGCGGCTTTTTTCATCACTGTGGCGGCATCGTCGGAGATGAGGGCGCCGGGGAGTTCGGAGTCGAGCAGACGCTGGTAGGCAGTCTTCGCCTTGTCGTATTCCTCGTTCAAGAGGGCTGCCGCGCCATATATCATGAATATGCCGCGCGAGGGATTGTCGATTTTAGCCATGGCCTTTTCACCGGCGGCCACGGATTCGGCATATTTATCGTCGGAAAGATAGTAGGACTGGAGCCTGAGCCAATAGTCGGGGTTGTCGGGCTCGAGGTCGGTGGCGTAGGCTATCAGTTCTTCGGCGCGCTGCAGGTTGCCTGTGGCGGCGAAATACTGGGCTCCGAGGTCGAGCACTTTCGGCTCGTGGGGATACTGGGCGAGGAGCCCGTCGAAGAGGCGGGTCCCGCGGCTTGTGTCGGCCGAGTCGGTGATGATGTTCTGCATGTAGCGGGTCATCATGTCGAGTTTCTCATCGAGCATGATGTTGTCGCTGAGGAGCGCCTCGCTGCTTTTGAGGTCGTACATGGCCGAGTCGCCGCGTTCGAGGTAATAGTTTGCCAGCGTCAGTTTGGTGCGACCGTTGTCGGGGTCGAGCGCTTCCGCTTTCTGATAGCTGATGATTGCCGAGTCGGGCATCTCGAGAGCCTCGAAGACGTTGCCGCGGATGAGCATGTATTCCGGGTTGACGGGGTTTTCAACCGTCATGCGTCGGCTTTCGTTGAGCAGGGCTGTCGTGTCGCCCTTGCTGAGCATGAGGGCGAATTTGCGGAGTGTTATCTCCGGGTCGGCGCCTTCGATTCGCTCGTAGCGTTCGAGCGAGCGTATGGCCTTGTCGTATTCTTGACGGAGGCTGTAGTATTGTGTCAGCTGCAGGAGGGTTCCGGTTAGGTCGGGTTTGAGCGAATCGATGCGTTCTGCCACACGGATGGCCTCGTCGAGGTCGCCGTTGCGGGCCACGAGGAATGAATAGTTCATGGCTTCGGCAGCCTCGTCGGGGTATGCCTCCACGAAGTCGCGCATCATGGCGATGCTGCGGCCGGTCTCGGTCGGGGTCTGCAACGTGTCGTTGCGCATTGCCATCCGCAGCAGGGCGTAGTTGTAGGCGGCCTCGGGATAATCGGGGTCGGTTGCCGCCGCTTTCTTTATGAGTTCGTAGGCCTCCGGCACGCGTCCCTCGGCGAGGGCCACGCTGCTCTCAACGTAGTAGTAGCGTGCTTTGGCATGGCGCGACTCGTCGACGTGGCTGCGCTTCGTGGCTGCGAAGCCGAGTGAGGCGAAGAGGCTCATGAATAAAGCTATGCAGAGGATGGATGTATATTTCTTTGTCATATATTCAGTTTTTCAAAAATCCGGCGTGATTGGCCCGACCGCTTCATATATATCAGGTTTTCGCGTATCCTACGGGCGGAACCTGAATCGGTTATAGTCTTAACGAAAGGGGTAGCCAAAATGTTTAGATGCGGGCTGGGGGTTACCGGCCTGTGTGTCCGAATCCTCCGTCGCCTCGGGAAGTGGCCGACATTGCGTCGACTTCAGTGAGGACAGCCTGCTCGGTTTTCGCCACGACCATCTGGCATATCCTCTCGCCGTTTTCCACGGTGAAGGGGTCGGCGCTGAGGTTAACGAGTATCACGCCCACGAGTCCGCGGTAGTCGCTGTCGATGGTGCCGGGGGTGTTGAGCACGGTTATTCCGTGTTTGGCGGCAAGGCCTGAGCGGGGACGTATCTGGCATTCATAGCCTTCGGGTATCTCGAGGCGTATGCCGGTGGGTATGAGAGCGCGCTGGAGCGGGGCGAGGGTGACGCTGCCGTCGGGGAGCCATGCCCGCAGGTCCATGCCGGCGCTGCCGGGAGTGGCGTAGGCCGGGAGCGGGTTGCCCGATTCGTTGATTATCTTGATTTCTACCATAAGTGTTGAGGTTGTCGGTATGCCTGATTTGTTGAGACTGTAGGCATGCCGACCGATTTAATCTGCAAATTTAATGAAAAAAAGTGGAGAATGCCGACATAATCACAAAAAAATATTGCCGGCGCAGCAAACTGCACCGACAAATCGTCCAACTGTACCAATGAAAATCGTCCAAGTG
>JAUNFY010000038.1:0-19757 GCA_030524805.1 Bacteroidales bacterium
TAATGTTGAATGTTGAATGTCGGTAATGTTGAAAGCCGAATAATGGGGATTTGAAAGACTTTCCGGTCTATATTTTTATTTTAGTTGCTTTGCCGTTTTCTACCTTGATAAAAATGCCTTTATCCGGTTGATTTACCTTATTGCCGAACAAGTCATAGTAGACAACGTTTTTCACCTCGTCGGCATGAACATCGTCGACTGAAGATGTCGATGAATTGATTTCCGTTTCCGTCACTTCAAACCTGATACAGCCTTCTTTCAGGGAGTGGTCTTGATAACAAGGCTTCCATTCCGTGGTATCAGTCTTGAAAACCGGATATAAGTCATATATCCCGACAGGGAATTTATCGGCTGAAATAGTATAGAAACGATTCACACCGCGTGGTCTATACCAATGTTCCTCGCCGCTGACATAAAATTCAGGAGAACCGTCTACCGGCACACACCTAACTCCATGTAAATACCAGAAATCCGTAAGTGATACATTACGGAAACTCTCCATAAACCATATATCAACATCGGCATTGCGCACGTAGTGTGACTCATTCGTTCTGAATTGTCTCTCCAACGATATAGCAGGGACAAAGGCAGATGGCTCGCTCATCGGCTTTATAGCTCTCACCATGGCGTGGTTAAGGCGGTAATTTCCTCCGGGATAGGAGAAATCCGTCAGTTTGAAATAGCCGTTGTTTTCTCCGCCAAAGCCCCAGTTGATATGGTATAAACCTTCTTCAGAATATCCGTCGAGCACAAAAGCGTGTCGGGTGTGCCTTTCATCATTCTCACCTCCATATAGGATTGGGCGCCCCTCGGAAATTTCCTCGTAGCAAATCTCATCCCATTCATCAAGACTTTCAAACCACTTGCTTTCCAGATATTCCATTCCGGGGTCATATTTCAGGTGTTCCGCCAGTCCGCTCGCTCCTAAATACAGGAAAGATCCGCTTGCGGAATAGCCATATTGCATTTCGGCTGCCGCTCCACAGGCAGACATCAATCGGGCTACAGCATTTTCCTGCTCATGCGTCGCACCCTCATCGTATCTGTCGGCCATATTATCCCAATCAAACGGAGCATCTTCAAAATTGAAGATATGGTCGTGAGAAGCGTAGTCTCGGCTACAGGTCCATTGAATCGCACCCTCACCCATATCCGGCCATTCATGATAACGCATGATTTGAGCCATTGCGGTAGCCACGCATCCGGTGTAGGGCGTATTTCCGTTGTGTTGCGGAATCAGATTGTTATATGGAGCGCACTGATCCCATCGGGTAGAAATCAAGGGTGCTATCGGATTCCTATTCTCTTCAGCTTTTGATTTCACTGAAATACCGGACGCAGCAATATATTGAGAATATTGCTCCAGCCACCATTCCATTTCGGGCGACATGGACTCAGAAAAACCTCCGTCGAGAGAGTAAGCCAACAACCCGGGAGCGTTGTCATTTCCGGAAGCTATCACATACATCGATGCAGATGAAAAAATATAAAGCGTGGTTATGTCATTATATTCGCGTTGTCCTATGAGTTTCAACTCTGACAGGTCGGCATTAGTATGTGTCACTGATGTCAACTCAATCAATGAGTATTCCAAGGCCTGATCGGCGCTCATGGTTTTGCCAATGGCCGGCAGTGTGCCGAAGACACATAGCGCCAGCAATAAATTATGCAGTTGTTTCTCCATGGCTACAAATTTACAACAATTTTTTGTAAAACCTTACACTAATGTCACTAAATTAAGCGGGCGTCGTCTGTAGACATCCGCGGATTGAACAAGCAAATGTTAAAAAGATGCTTGAATTTGGAATTTTTATTATTATTTGTTAACTTTGTTGTTTAAATTATTAAAATTGCTTATGAAAAGAAATAATTGTATCGCTATTGCTTTTTCAGTATATGCCGTACTGATGCCGGAGGCTGCCATAGCTCAGGTGGAGAAAGAAGACAGTATCGGCGGGAAAGAACTTGAGGAACTCACTGTGGAAGCCGACCGGGTGGCGATGACGGCTGACAAGATAACATACGTACCTACCCGTCAGCAACGCAATGCCGCTGCCACGGGAGTGATGCTTCTGCAGCACATGGCGATTCCTCAACTGATAGTAGACGCGCTCGGAGGTTCTGTCAAGACTAACGCCGGCGAAGATGTAGCCTTCTTCATTGATGGCGTTCCCGCTTCGGGCAGCGACATTTCCGACATGAATACCCGCGATGTGCGCCGCGTGGAGATTCTCGATTTCCCGTCCGACCCGAGGTTTCGCAACGCCAAGCATGTAGTCAACTTCATAATGCAGAAATATGAATATGGCGGATATACTAAATTTTCCACCACTGAAATGTTCCTGAGCTGCTTTTCTTCCTACAATACACTCAACTCCAAGATGGTGTATAAGAAAATGACCTTCGATGCCAGGGCTTATTTCCAATACTCCGATATCTCTCATCAAGGCTCGGAGAGCGTACAGCATTTCATGCTGCCCGGTTACGCTTCCGAGGCTCCGGATGGAATCACGCGCACAAGCACCACTTCCGGTTCGAAATTCATCAACTACCGTCCATCCGCTTCCTTACGTGCCCAATACAATACCGACAATACGCAGTTTTCCTCAACATTCAATTGGGCTAACGTCAACAGCAGCAAATTGCGCAGCCAGGGTACGGTTGCATACGCTCCCGATATTTTCAAAGTCGATTCATGGAGCACTGATTTTCCATCGCTCAACAACACATTCCGATGGAGCAACGACTTTTTCCAGCAACTTCCCCGCGGATGGTCGCTTTCAGCTGATTTCGAACTCTCATACGACCGCGTGCGCCAGACTCAGTTTCGCACCGAGGGCTCCGAAACCATACGTGATTTCACCGCTCGCGAAAACATCTGGGGTACGGACGTCGGTCTGAATTTCACTAAAAAGTTCGGCGGCAAACACTCGCTTTCTATCAACGGGATGTCGATGACATACAACAGTCAGATCAATTATACCGGCTCTACTGAAGGCACCAGTGACAACTCCTGGTGGCTGACTGCTGCCGGTGCCAACTATGAGTTCCATCCCGGTCAGAATTTCAATCTCAATATGGGAGTGTATGCCTCCTTCTTCCGGTCCAAGGCCTCAGGAGTGCAAGAACGCACATTGTCGCCGAGTGCGAATCTGAGTGTTTCCTGGATACCGGCACGCAGACATCGATTGATGTTTGTCTTCAACACCTCCATCAATACCCCTGACGGCTCGAATACCAACGACATGCTGCTGCAGACCGACTTGCTGAAATGGTCGCAGGGCAATCCCGGACTCAAATCTTTCCGTACCATGGTGAGTCAGATTGGTTATACCTGGAATCCTTCGCAATACATCAACGTGTCGCCCGTCGTCGCGTGGATATACAACCATGACTTTTTCACAGATACCTTTACCCCGACTTCTGACGGGCGTGGCATCCTCGTGCGTCCGGAAAACTGCGGCGACTCCCACAATGTATGGGCCGCGATCAATGCTGTGGCGTATGCATTCGGCAGGAAACTTGTGGTGCAGGCACGTCCCACTATATCGCGACACTCATTCAGCGGCGTTTACAATCTGGCTCATACCAATGTATTCGCCACTGTCAGCGCCTCGTATTATTTCGGACAGTTCTATGCAGGTGCGTCATACACTACGCCGAAAACATCCTACTCCAACATCAATCCCATGCGCTCACGCTCGCAGTCTTCGTTCTGGCTTATGGCAGGATGGGGCAACGCATCATGGACTGTCTCGGCCTACATCATCAATCCCTTCCGCAGCCATTGGCGGGCCGGCGAGACATGGATTGAGACCCCCGACTACTCCATGCACTCCACCGCAATCAATGTCAGCGACCACCGGCGTCTAAACCTCACGGTGGCTTATACCATTGGCTACGGCAAGAAAGTGCAACGAGGCGATGATCTGCAGGGTGTTTCCGAAGCCAAGTCTTCCATCCGCTGAATTTCAGCATCGCATCCCCACTACCCTCATGACCACCTCATAAGAATACATAACAGCAGGATGGAGAGGCGACCTTCCTACGCCTCAGGGTCTATCCACCAATATAGATTGAAGCCATGGCCGGACTGCAGGAAAGCAGTTACGACCATGGCAAATGGAGCCGCCGATAAGGCAATTCACCTTTTCGTTGTTCTACTTAGGGTTTGCGGACTATGCTTACGCCTGTAGTATTTGTGACTCCATTGGTGCCGTAGATGTAAAGGATTGTCCTTTTTTCCTCGAAATCTTCAGGCATCTTGTCGAGAATTATCTTTATCACATCCGGTTCGGTCACGGTCGCTCTCAGCCGAAAATCCTCAACCACATACTCACCATTGTCGTTTTGCTTTGCAGACAGCTGAAGATTTTTGTAGTTGGTGCATCTGAGAGTCACTTCTCCCCCTTCGCCATCGGAAGTGATCTGGATCTGGGTGTAGAAACTTGGGTCGAAGGCTGCGTTGACATTCTCCGAGGGTGTGGCATATACTTCCCACAGCATCGCCGGGGGTTCATCCTCGCTGCATGAAGCGAGGGCAAGAGTCGCGATAAGAGCGACAAAAAGAATTTTGATTCTGTTCATTTTTATGTTGTTTTGATTCTACGTGTCGTTATTAATGCTACGTATTGCTGCGAGCATCACGTGTTGCTTTAAGCATTACTTATGGTTACAGGAGTTTGCCGTTTTTGTCCATTCGCAGGGTTATGGTGACGCTGTTGCCGGAGCGTTTGAAGGTCTGGTTGCTGCAGGAGACTTCTTCGAGAGTGGCTTTACCGCCGGCAGCGGCCGGGGGACGGTTGGCAACGTATTTTATGTGGCATTTCATCTCGACCTTGTGTTTGTTGAACTTCATGGTCATTCTTGAAATGCCGTTTGCCTCGCGTCGGTCGGCCGACCATTTCATATCGCCCTGATCGGGAAGTTCGGCGTTGAAAAAGAGGGCTTTTCCACTGCCGTAGTTCCTTACGTCGTATCTGATTTTCGAATGGGAGGCACCGCCATCTACTGAGATGGCGTCGACAAATTTCTTGTCGTCGAGAAGGCTTTTTCCGCTGCGGTCGACACATTGCACTATTACTTGGCAGGCATCGGGAGAACTGGAGATGGGTTCATAGCCGTTGCCGTCGCACGAAGCCATGAGAAGGACTGCCATCATCGCGAGAATGATGGTGGGAATGGATTTCACTTTTTTCATTTCGAATATTTTAATTATCTGATTTTAAATTATGTAAGGTTAATTATGTAAGTTACTATTGCGCAGGTTACTGTTTCGTGGCGTCGGCTATCGTTTGCCGCACGAAGTCAGACAGATCTATGGAGCATACCGATTCTGACTGAGCGGCGACCACTCCGGCTCCGGTGGAGACATTACTGTATCCCCAGATGGGGTCGCCGAAGCCGTAGTCACTGAATTCTGAAAGAGTTCCGCGGTCACGTTGCCACGTATAGTTGGCCCAGTTGTAGTAGGAAGGGGAAACGGAGCTGACAATCAAATTGACTTTGCAGTCGGGGACTTCGCCCTTCGGATAGCGGAACCAGCAGTTGTCAAACTGAAGATGCAGCGTATAACTCTTTCCGGCAAACTGCCGATCAGAGAAGAATGAGAAGCCTTCAGCATCGCCACCCATTATTGACTCAAAGATACTGATATGCTCGCTGAAAATCGGTTCCATATCATAGTCCAACGATCCGATAGAAAACCCATAATTACCGCTTGCCTCAAGGTCGTCAGTATCCTCATCTGACTGCGCAAAACTGCTGAACGAAAATTTATAATAGTTTTCTCCGTCGGGGTCTTCAATACGGAGATCGACCCTAAGTTTGAAGACGACAGACACCCCGCTGATATCAGACTGCCAACAACTTACATCATAAGTTTCCCAATCAGCAACCGGCGCCGGGATAGAAGCCGGGATAAGTACGTCGGCCTCACCTCTGCCAACGGCAGGACTTACGGCCACAATCCTTATATTGTCGCCCTCCTTGGGCAGATAAGAGTCAAGCTGCAGCTCACCGTTGGCATAAATCCTGACATCGGCATCACGTACTTCGGATTTTTCGGGAGCATCGGTGTAAAGCCTTGACTTTGAAATTTTAGCCTCAACGGGTTGTCCGGCTGTTACCAGAGAGTTGACGCACAACACAGGAACGTGGGGCATATCCGGCGTGAATACCTCCTCACACGAAGCAAGAAGCGACGGGAACAAAAGCGGATATATTTTTTTCAGAATAGCCATGTGTATGAAATTGAGGGAATGACAGGAAGAAGTTTTACACGTTTGAACACCGGTTCGAATGTGATATAATATTCATCGGGTTTCGACACGGCAATCTCACGTGTGCCACGTTTCACAGCGACGGTATTCATGTGGCAGTATGCGTTGTAGAGGCCGAAAGTCCAGTAGCCACGCTTATTCCTGACGGTACAGCTTAAATCCAGACGATGGTAGAACGGCAATTTATAACTGTTGATGCCGGTGCGCAATGGTGACTCTCCGGCTCCGAACCAGTCGGAGTTTTCGAATTCAGGGTCGTCCCACACTTGATTGAGGAGAGTGAAACGGTTGCCCGAATGCCCTACCCATGAGGCGTTGAGTTGCACCTTGTCGTTGATTTTCCAATTCACCACCACATTTATCGTGTGTCGGTTGTCGAATTTTGCCGGGAATGTTCTGCCCCCGTTCTTTCCGGCAAACGTGCGGTCGGCCCAGGCCAAAGAATAGGAAACAGATCCGGTCACTTTTCCAAAAACCTTTTCGATCTTGAAATCAATGCCTTTTGCAGTGCCTTTACCACTGCAAAGCTGAGCGTTCCATAAGTCGAGAGGAGGATGCAGATAATATTCATCCTTATATTCCACAAGATTATCCATCCATTTCCAGTAGCCTTCCACCGATACGGCATAAGACTTGTCGGGAGATTGCCAATAACCACCCACCGAAATTTTATCAGCAGTCTCAGGCTTAAACTTTCCGCTTATCGGAATCCATTGGTCGGTAGGGAGAGCAAGATAACTCTGGTTGAGCTGGTGCACGTATTGGGTAGTTCGGGCGTATGCAAATTTCACTGCCCAGTCTTCATCAGGACGATAACTGAGTGACAATCTCGGAGACCATCCAAGATTTGTCTTTCCCCCGATATTGAAGAGCGAGCCGTGAAAGCCGGCGTTGATCCTGAACTTATCGTTTATTTTCCAATCATCCTCAATATATACGTTTGCTTCATTAGCACCATAGGTCCATGTTGAATCTCGGGCAGACAGATGGGTCGTGCCTACCTCATATAAACGTGATGTCCGTGCCGGGAGGAATGAATGTCGGGTGTATCCTGCGCCGAAACGGACGCGGTTGTTGTCGTTGGGACTCCAATCTAAATCGCCACGGAATATCCAGTCGTTGATGTTGTTATCCGTATTAAGGACGACATGCGATTCGTCAATATGGTCGGAGGATTTATCCCTGATGATATCCTCATGCTTCATGCCGGAGAAGAAGCGCGTGTAGGCGGCAGTGAACTCAGAGGAAAGATTGTCGCTGAAACGGTAATTGAGACCGGCCTGAGCAAGCAGGTTTCCCCAGTGCATGTCAAAGCGGTCGTCGTAGAACGACCCGAAATAATTGGGCTTGTCATAGCCCTTGTCTTCCGTACCGGTCTTCAGTTTGTCGTCGCCGAAATAGAAACTGACAAAAGCGGTCGCCTTAGGAGAGAACCGATGTTGTACACGGGCATTGAAATCCATGAAATAATAGTTGAAGCGCAGTTTCTCATCATCATTTTGCGAATTGGAAATAGCAACAAACGGGATGGTGAGCACGTCGAACCATGAGCGGCGCAAGCCTACGAGATAGGTTGTCTTACTGCCGATCGGCCCGGAGATGTTGAAGGCGCCCGAGGTGAGGCCGAGGCGTGCGGAGCCGTGATGCCCGTCGCGGTTGCCGTTTTGCAGCCTGACATCCATGAAGGAAGAGAGGCGGCCGTCGTATTTAGCCGGAACGGATGACTTGAAAAAGTCGATATAACGGATAATGTCGGTATTGAACGCCGAGAACAGCCCGGCGAAATGATTCACCTGATACATAGGCACATTGTCGAGCATATACAGGTTCTCGTCGGCATTTCCGCCATGCACATACATACCGGCCATACCTTCTGTGCCCTCGGTGACGCCGGGCTGTGTATGCAATGCCTTTATGACGTCGGCTTCGCCGAAAAGCACCGGAATGTTGCGCACTTCCTCGGCAGTGACTTTCTTGGCCCCGATTTCCGACGTCTCTACCGCCGGAGCCTCAAGGCGCGACACCACCTCCACTTCATCGAGCATGATGGATTCGGCAGGTGGCACTTCAACTTTTGTAGCGGGTGCTTCGACAACCGACTTTTTCCGCTTCTCCGATTTCGCGGGCTTCTTCCTGCGCTTCAGGATGATATTGTTGCCCTTGATCTTAAAGGTGATTGGAGTGTCGGCGAACATCTCCGACAGCACATAGTGCAACGGTTTGTTTTTTGCCTTCACCGTGACCTTGATATCCTCAAGCAGTTCAGACGGATACACGAAATTCCTGCCGGTCTGCTCCACAATGGAGCGGAACACTTCGGCAGCGGGCCGGTTGACCGCCTTAATGGTGACATTCTGCGCTGCCGCGACCGCCACACAACAGACTGCCGCCAGCAGCAACGCCATCAAGCGCCGGCGGACGCAGACGGCATCCCGGATTTCGCTGCCATCACGGACGGATATGTGCCTAACCTCTTCTTTCATTATTGTTGTTCAGAAAAATGATTCTTGTTCACTGAAATGTGATTGTTGTTCAGGAATAATGCTTCTTGTTTACAAAAAAAGTGAACAGGATTTTGTTCCCGTTCACTTATATGACGCAACCATTCTCATCCGGTACTATCCGGAAGAGGATTTTTTCATTTTATTTCCTTGCGCGGGTCATCTCGCTATCTTGCGGGTGGCGGTAGTGCCGTCGGTGAAGATGGTGCGCTCGATGCAGATACCGGTCTCGGCCGGAGCCTGAATGCGGCATCCCGCGGGAGTGTAGTATTCCACGCCGAGCACTTCCTTTTCGGCAGCGAGCGTGGCGTCGACTCCGGAAGCGGATGCGAGCGCTTTCACCTAGTCAGCCGTGAGCGCCTTGTTGTAGATGCGCATGTCGGCCACGCTCGCGGTGAGATTGTTGCCGCGGTCGGTATCGGCGCAAAGATAAGTCAGGAGACGCTCTTCCGGGAGGACCTCGCGCATCATCCTGCCATCGCCCTGAAGGGCCTGACGTCCGCCCACGAACAGCGACATCTCATCGGCTGATGCCACAATCGCCACGTGCGTCCACTCCTTGGGAGCGGGCGACTCAGCAGAGAGCATGCAGTCGGCAGAGCCATCGCCTGCGATCAGAGCGGCATTGCCGTCGAGATAGGGATAGAAAGCGAGAGTGTGGCCATCGCCCGACCCGGTGGAGAAGAGGCATTTACCCTCGAGCGCGGAAACGGTGCGGAACCAGAGGCTGACGGAAAATTCATCTGAAGCAAGAGCCGAATAAGGGAGCTGACACCATGAGCCGGAAGAAAGCACCATCGCACGGGTCTGCTCATCGTAGCCGGACACGTAGGAGACATTGCCCGACACCTTCATGTCGAAACAGTTGGAGCCCTCGTCGGCGGGATTGCCCTCGAAGGCGTAACGGGCGATTTCGCCGGGCGCCACGTCAGCCACCGAGACCTCGGCCTCGGCGCTGAAGCCTGAGCGGTTGCCGGCCGCATCCTCAGCCATCACCTTGTAGCGGTAAGTGTCGCATCCGGAGAGGGAATTATCGAGGAAAGAAGTGGAGCGGACGCCACGGGCAACGGTATTGAAGAAATCGCTGTCGCCGTCGGCACGCACGATGCTGTAGGCCACATCCTGCGCATCAGATGAAGCTTCCCAGCTCAACTCCACCGACGCGGAGTTAGCCTTTGCCGAGAGGGCTGCGGGGACCGACGGAGAATCAAACTCCACCACGGCGCCGGCAGGGATGAAGCGCCACAACTGCATGTCGGAGTCGACGAGGGAACGCTGGCATATACCAGAGCCGGCATTGCTGTCGTCGGCAGTGAGATAGAGCGAGCTGTATTTGTTGCGGATGCGGAAGGCACCCTCTCCGGCATATTCAAGCGCCCATTGCTGCACTGAAGAGCCTGAGAAACCATAGCATATCACCTTTCCTCCTTCTTCAAGGTTCCAGTTGTTGTCGTCGAGCGACTTGAGATTGCCTTCCGATCCGGTGCGGATGAAATGATAGCTGAAGTCGCCGCCCCAGTTTTCGGGGACCGCCTCCACATTCCATGTCGTGCCCGACGCACCCTGCGGGGCATCCTGCACAATGCCGGCTCCGTCGACAGCCTCACCGCCGGCAATACCAACCGACATCCTGCTGCCGCAGTTGACTATGACGTAATCACCAGCCACAAGGGGCTGAATGTCGGAGCCGCGGGCTATGTCGAGCACCGCCTCCGCATTGCGCTGTAGTTCGGATTGATACACACCGGCCGGATCGCCCGGCACATTGACCACATATTCGCGCAGCGGGCCGTGGCCGTTGATGAAAAACGGGCCGTCGGCCGATACGAAATTGAAAGAGGAAGGTTTGGCCTGACGTTCGGAGCACCCCACGAAAGCCTGCAGGGCACCTGAGGGCGCCCTATAGACGGATGCGGCCGACCATGCAGCGCGGTTCTCGGCATATCCGAGGCGGGTGCCATGGCTCGCCTTCATGAACTCGCCGCGGGCGCGCTCGGCAGTGCCCCACCAGATACCTGTCTGCATGCCATATTCGACACCTACCATCGCCTCCATCACATTGTGGAGTTCATCGGCAGTGGCATACTTGCCGTCGTCGCGCACCTTGCGGAAGAAGTCGGCGTAGGTGTCGAAACTTCCGGCGAGCTGATGGGTGTTGCCCTCGTCGAGAAATTCCTTGTTGTATTCATACCAGCGCAGGGCCTCGTCGTTGTTGAGGGTGTTGCCGCCGCTAATCCTCACGTCTTTCATGCGTGGATAGCGTTCGGAATCTTTCAGCGATTTCGCTATCTGATAGAAGAGCTCGATCGGGGTCCCGTTTAGTTCGAGATCGGGTTCGTTGAGCGGGGATGCGGTTATGACCCTGTAGCCCTTTGCCTCGACGGCAGCCGCCGTGGCGTCGATGAGGTCGGCCCATTTCGGGCCCTGCACCTCGACATCGCCGATATATGTCTTCGGCGACCACCACGGGTCGTCGGGGTTCTCATATTCGTAGCCGCCATATACCTCCTTGACGGTATTCTCGCCGCCATCGAGGTTTAGCACTATATCCACTTTGCGGCCTATCAGCCCTACGGTCTTCATCCTGGCATCGAGATTCTTCTGCAGCATCTCAGGGAGCACCCCTTTCTGAGTGATCTCAGCCCAGGGCTGGAACGACACGCGGGCGCAGTCGACGACATCGGCACCGCAATATCTCACGCCACGCAACATATTGGCGTAGTCGTTCCATGCGGTGTCAAAGCCCCAGAAAATCGGCAGCTTGCGCCCCTGATCCCAGGGATTGAAATATACATAACGGTCGAATGAGGCAGCCGCCGGGCTCAGCCCCCACGAGGACGGCACGGGGTCGGACTGCGCAGCCGCAGGGGCTGCGGCCATAAGCAGCGGAATTATCGGAAACAGTCTTTTCATGATGATGCTCAGTTAGTGTAGTCGGTTAAAACTATCTACGGATCATAAACAGTTTTTACAGTGCAAAACTAACTAAATAATTTGACATCATCAAATATGAAAGCGAAAAAAAGCGACTGACCCGAACAGGGCAGCCGCGCCGGCACAAGATGGCCGTCAGTCGAGGCGCCAGCCTCCGCCGAGCACCTTATAGAGGTTGATGAGCGCGAGATACTCATCGCGCACCGCATTGTTGACACCTGTGCGCGCGCTGAAATATCTGCGCTGGGCGTCGAGCACGTCGATATAGTTGAGCGTGCCTCCGCGATACTGGAGGGTGGCGAGCCGCACATATTTGGCTGCGGCCTCGCAGAGCTCATTCATCAACTGCTTGTTTTCCAGATAACCCTGATAGGCGGTGATGGCGGTGTTTACCTCGCTGAAGGCCTGCATCACCGACTGCTCGTATTCGTAGCGGGCCTGGTCGTAGACCGCAATGGCCGCCTGATATTTCCTTTTCTTGCGTCCGAAGTCGAATATCGTTCCGGCTATCTCCCCTATGGCGTATGTGAAAGGAGACTTGAAGAAATTCTTGAAACCGTCGTTTTCAAAGCCGGGAGTGAGGCCAATGCTGAGGCTTGGGAAGCGGTCGGCATAGGAGACTCCCACCTCGGCCATGGCCGCCTTGAGGCGTTCTTCGCTCGCGCGGAGGTCGGGACGCCGCTTCAGGAGATCGGACGGGAGACCTGCGGGAAGATTCGTCTCCAGATTCCTGTCGAACTGGAACGTGCGCTCCTCGAATACGTCGCCGGGATATTCGCCCATCAGCAGCGAGAGCGCATTGCGCATGGCAGTGATGCGCATCTCGAGCGCCGGCACCATCGATGCAGCCGTGGCATACTCCACCTTCGCCTGCTGATAAACCGTCTCGGATGTCAGACCACCCTCGAAGCGAATCTTGGCCTGATGCAGCGACTCCTCGCGGGTGCGCAACGTGTGGCGCACAATCTCCATCTCATTCTCGAGCGAGAGCAACTTGACATAAGTGGATGCCACCTCGGCTATGAGTTCCATCCGCATGGCGCGGTAGTCTTCCTGCGAAGCGACATATCTCGCCTCGCCAGCCTTGCGCGCATGCGACATGGCTCCCCAGAGGTTCACCTCCCACCTGATGGGAAATTTCAGGTCGTGCTCCGGGTCCTTCTTGGTCGGGCCGCCATCATATTTGTTGGTTTCGTGCGAATAGCCCACTTCGAAGCCGATCTGCAGAAGCTGGTTGGCTTTGGCCACGCCGTAAAGCTGCCTCATCTCCTCGATCTTCGCGGAAGCCTTGAGCAGGTCGCGGTTGTTGGCGAGGGCTCTCGTCATTATCTTTTTCAAAGTGGGGTCGGTGAAGAATTCCCACCATTCAAGATCGGCGATGGAAAGGGAATCGGCGGGTGCCGACTCCGGAGTGTAGGCAGCAGGCATGTCGAGGCGCGGGGCCACAAGATTTTTTGTACCCGAGCAGCCCGACAGCAATGCCGCGGCCATCAATATGGAAAAAAGTCCGGTAAACTTCATCTTGAAATCTTTTTACGGAAAAATTCAATGAATCTGGATGGCTTCGCGGGTTTGCGCCGCATAGCCTTATTGACCATCACGAAGAAGAAGGGCACGAACACGATGCCTACGGTGATGGCCACCAGCATGCCGAAGAATACTCCGGTGCCTATGTCGCGCCGTGCGGCGGAGCCGGGACCCGTGGCTACGAGCAGCGGAAGCAGACCGAGCATGAAGGCGAGCGACGTCATCACTATGGGGCGGAACCTGAGGCGTGCCGCCGTGAGGGCCGCATGCACCGCATCGGCGCCTTTGTCGGATTCCTCCTTTGCGAACTCCACAATCAGGATAGCGTTTTTAGCCACAAGACCGATGAGCATCACCAGACCGATCTGGAAATAGACATTATTCTCGAGGCCGCACAGCCAGATGCCGAGATAGGCTCCGACTCCGGCTATGGGGAGCGACAGGATAACTGCCAACGGCACCGACCAGCTTTCGTAGAGCGCGGCAAGGAAGAGGAACACGAACACCAGCACCAGGCCGAGAATCACGGCGGTGTTGCCCGTGTCGTGTTTCTGCTGATAAGAGAGTCCGCTCCATTCCACTCCGATGTTGGCAGGAAGCTTTTCCTTCACCAATGTCTCGACGGCATCCATTGCCTCGCCCACGCTGTGGCCGGGCGCGGCCTCGCCCGAGATAGTGGCAGAATTGAACATGTTGAAACGTCCGATCGTGCCGGGGCCTGTGGTGAAATGGGTGTCGCCGAGCGACGACACCGGCACCATCGTGCCCTTGGAATTCCTCACGTAGAAGAGCTTGATGTTGTCGCGGTTCATACGGTAGGGAGCATCCGCCTGCAGATAGACGCGGTAGATGCGGTTGAACATGTTGAAGTCGTTGACATATATCGAGCCGGTGAAAGCCTTCATGGTGGAGAAAATGTCGCTCACCGGGATGCCGAGCGTCTTCGCGCGGTCGCGGTCCACGTCGAAATAGAGCTGCGGTATGTCGTTCTGCAACGAAGAGGAGAGCCCGGTCACTTCCGGAAGCTGCGCGGCATACATCTTCAGGGTGTCGACCGCCTGCTGAAGATCGGCGTAAGTGGCGTCGCCCTTGGCCTCGAGCACCATCTCGAAGCCACCCGAGCTGCCGAGGCCGGGCACAATGGCGGGAGTGAAGATATATGCGTTGCTCTCCGGATATTCGGAGAGTTCCTTGAGTATGCGAGAGCGGATCTTGTCGATGCTGCCCGATTTGCGTTCGTCCCAGGGCTTCAATATCACGGTGAGCTGCGAATGCGCCTGGTTGGTGCCGACACGCGGCGAGCTGCCGGTGACGTTGAGTACATATTCCACATCTTCGTCGGCGAGCAGCATCTCCATAGCGCGGTCGGTCACCTCGCGGGTGCGGTCGATGGTGGCACCCTCCGGCAATTCCAGTTCCACTGTGAAGTAGCCCTGGTCTTCCTGCGACATGAAACTCGTCGGCATAAGCTCATTCATCACGTAGATGAATACGAGTGCAAGCCCGAATGCCGCCAGCATGCGCTTCTTATGGCCCAGGCTGAGGCGGATGACACGTCCGTAGAAGCGGTTGCCGCGGTTGAGCCAGAGGTTGATATATCTGAATGCCTTCGCTTTCTTCTTATGCGATGCCGGCCTGAGGAGTTTGGCGCACATGACGGGCGACAGCGACAGGGCCACAATGGTGGAAATCACGACGGAAACGGCGATAGTCACCGTAAACTGGCGGTAGAGCTGTCCGGTGATGCCGGGGAGGAAACTTACCGGCACAAACACGGCGCACAGCACGAGCGACATGGCCACAAGAGCGCTGCCGAGATTCGACATGGCCTTGGCCGTAGCCTCTTTCGGGGGAAGATGCTCCGAGTTCATGATGCGGTCCACGTTCTCAACCACCACGATGGCGTCGTCGACCACGATACCGATGGCAAGGATGAGGCCGAGGAGGGTGAGCATGTTGAGCGAGAAACCGAACACCAGCATCACGCCGAAAGTGCCGACAAGCGAGATGGGCACCGCTATGACCGGAATAAGGGTGGCGCGCCAGTTCTGGAGCGAGAGGAACACCACCAGGATCACGAGCAGGAGCGCCTCGAAGAAGGTGCGGTAGACGTGATGGATCGACTCGGAAATATATGTGGTCATGTCGAACGGAATCTCATAGCTGATTCCTTCGGGAAACGACGCCGAGAGGGTCTGCAGCTCCTTCTTCACCGCCTCGGCCACATCGAGGGCGTTGGCACCGGGAAGCATGTTGATGTTGATCACGGCCGCGTTGCCGCCGTTGATGCCGCTCTCGGTGGCGTAGCTCTGCGCCTCGAGCGAGATGCGCGCCACGTCCTTGAGGCGGATGATGGCGCCGTCGTCGGTAGCGCGGAGCACTATGTCTTCAAATTCCTCGACCGACGAGAGACGTCCGCGGGCGATGATGGGCATCGTGACGTCGACACCCTCTGCCGGGGCCTGGCCCAGCGATCCGGCGGCCGACTCGCGGTTCTGGTCCTTGAGCGCGTCCTGCAGGTCCTTGACGGTGATGCCGAAATTGGCGAGCTTGTCGGGCTCAAGCCATATCTGCATCGCATAGTAGCGGCTGCCGACATTGCTTACGCTGCCGACTCCGGGAATGCGTCGGATAGGGTCGACGACATTGAGAGTGGTATAGTTGCTGAGATATACCTCGTCGAACTTAGGGTCGTCGGAAAGGATTGTGATTGTCATCAGGCGGCTTGCCGTCTCTTTCGACACGGAGATGCCGTTCTGCACCACTTCGGCCGGGAGCCTTGCCTCGGCCTTCTTTATCCTGTTCTGCACATAGACTGCGGCGAGCTCGGGATCGGTGCCCACATCAAAGGTGATGAGCGCCGAGAAGCCTCCGGAGTTGCTGCTGGTGGAAGTCATGTAGATCATGCCCGGGGTGCCGTTGAGTTCCTGCTCTATGGGCGTAGCGACGGCCTGGGTTACGGTGGTGGCGTCGGCTCCGGGATAAGAAGCCGTCACCCTCACCACGGGGGGAACGATGTCGGGATATTGGTCGACGGGCAGAAGCATCAGCCCGATGCCGCCGATTATGAAGATCACAATCGAGATGACAATCGAGAAGACGGGGTGTTCGAGAAAGAAGTTCTTTTGCATGTCAGTCGTGTTGTGATTTCTTAGCGTTCTTGTGGGGCAGGCCATAGGCCGGCACCGCGTCCACTCTCATTCCATGGGTCAGCTTGTGGAAACCTTCGGTCACGATGACCTCTCCTTTGGCGAGGCCCTTCTCGATGACAGTGTTGTTGCCCACTTCGGGACCTGTCACGACAAAGCGTTTCTCCACGACCTTGTTCTTGCGCACCACGAAGATGTAGGCACCGTTTTTCTCGATCACGAGCGCCTTGGTGGGCACCAGGATGGCTTTCTCCCTGACGTCGAGAAGCACCTTCACCTTGGTCACCTCGCCGGGAAGGAGAGTGCGGTCGGGATTCGGCATCTCGGCTCTCACGGAGAAGGTGCCGGTCTTCGGATCTACCTGCGGATCGGCGAAATCGACCAAACCCTTCCAGGGATATTCAGAGCCGTCGGCAAGGGTGATGGTGACGAATGAATTCCATTTGCCGTTCTTGTCTTCGCTACCGAGATTGACGTTGCGGTCCTTGCCGCGCAGATAGTCGAGGGCCGTCATGGAGAAGTCGACCCTCACGGTGTCGCTCTTAACCACTGTAGCCAGCAACGATTTGCCGCCGGAGGGACCGACAAGTGTGCCGATGTCGGCCACACGCTCGGAGATGAATCCGGAGATAGGGGAAACGACATTGGTGTAGCCCAGGGTCAGCTCTGCCTGGGTGAGGTCGGCGCGGCAAACGGTCTCTTCGGCCACGGCGCTCTCGTAGGCAGCCTCGGCATTGTCGAGGTCGAGCTGCGAAGCGGCGTTCTGCTGGAAAAGGGGCCTGATGCGCTCGAGGTCGCGCTTGGCCTTGCGGGCCTGTGCCTCAGCCTTGTTGAGCTGCGCGCGCGCCTTGTTGACGTGCGCTTTATACAGACGGGGATCGATCACGAAAAGGGTCTGCCCCTTGTCGATGTGCGATCCTTCCTTGAAGCACATCTTCTCAAGGTAGCCCTCGACACGCGCGTGGACCTCCACAAACTGCTGGGCGCGGATGCGACCCACGTATTCTCCATAGATATTGACGTCGGTGAGACCAATCGTTTCAGTTCCGACCTTCGGCAACGGCGCCGGCTCGGGTTTCGGCTTCAGCAAATAAAACAAGGCAATGCCAGCCACCACACACACGAGGGCCACACATGCCCATATCTTTTTCGTCTTAGATGTTATATTCCTGTGTTTCAAACTCATAATCAAAAAGCGTTCAGTTCTGTTCAGATATATACTAACACTAAACAAATGAGACAGTTCTTTTGTTCATCACCGGTCAGGAAATCCGCCCCCAATCTATCTCTTTGGCAAAGCGGGTGCGTAGTTCGCGGTTGATCACATCGATGGAAGCGGGCATCAGCAGCAGTTTGCCATCAAGAATGCGTATGGCGTCCGCTCGCGCCACAGATATAATCTGACCGTCGCGTGCCAGATTGGCGAGCTTGAGATTGAAGGCGATGCCCGACTGCTGGGTGCCCTCCATGTCGCCGGGGCCGCGGAGCTTCATGTCGGCTTCCGAGATGAGGAAGCCGTCGGTGGTCTCCGTCATTATTCCCAGCCGCTTCCTGGTGTCGGCGCCGAGCTGATGCTTGCTCATGAGGATGCAATAGCTGAGGTCGGCACCGCGGCCTACGCGTCCGCGGAGCTGATGGAGCTGTGAGAGGCCGAACCTTTCGGCATTTTCTATTATCATCACCGACGCATTTGGCACGTTGACGCCGACTTCAATCACGGTGGTGGCCACCAGAATGCGGGCCTCGCCCGATGCGAAGCGCTGCATCTGGAGGTCTTTGGCGGCGGGCTTCATTTTGCCGTGGACCAGTGCCACCTCTACGCCGGGAAACAATCCCTTGATGCGCTCGAACCCTTCCTCGGCCGACTTCATGTCGCTCTTCTCACTTTCCTGAATGAGGGGATAGACTATGTAGGCCTGCCGCCCCTGGCGGAGCTCGTTGTTGAGATGGCGGTAGACTTCGTTGCGGTTGTCGTCGAAGCGGAGCCATGTCTGAATCGGCTTTCGGCCCGGGGGAAGTTCATCTATCACGCTGACATCGAGGTCGCCATAAACCGTCATGGCAAGAGTGCGCGGTATCGGAGTGGCAGTCATCACCAGCACGTGGGGAGCCACCTCGGCCTTGCTCCATAGCTTTGCCCTCTGCGCCACCCCGAAGCGGTGCTGCTCGTCGATGACGGCGACGCCGAGATTGCGGAACTGCACGGAGTCTTCGATGAGCGCATGGGTGCCGACAAGGATATGTATGCTTCCGTCGAGGAGCCCTTCGGCTATGTCGCGGCGGCGGGCAGTGCGGGTGCTTCCGGTGAGCAGTTCCACGCGTATGCCGAGCGGTTCGGCCCATTTGGCGAGCGACTCGGCATGCTGGGTGGCGAGGATCTCGGTGGGTGCCATCAGGGCCGCCTGCAGACCGTTGTCGACGGCGAGGAGCATCGTCATGAAGGCCACGAGAGTCTTACCGCTTCCCACATCGCCCTGCAGCAGACGGTTCATCTGCCGGCCGGTGCGCATGTCGGCGCGCAACTCGCGGAGCACCCTTTTCTGGGCGCCGGTCAGCGGAAACGGCACCACCTCGGAGTAGAACTTGTTGAAGAGGGGGCCTACGCGCGCCAGTATGTGGCCGTGCAACTGTGTGTTGCGGCGGCGGGCGTATTCAAGGATATGGAGTTCGAGATAAAAAAGTTCTTCAAATTTCAGGCGCTCGGAAGCGCGCTGGAGCGCCTGCACCGACTCGGGGAAGTGCATGTTGCGGAGCGCCTCGTCGAGCGGCATGAGGCGTCGCTCCGTTAGAATCTCGGCCGGGAGCGACTCAGCGATGGCCCCCTTCGGGATGCTTGCCAGCAGGTTGCCGACAAGCGACTGGATGAGGCGCGACGTGACGCCACGCTTGCGGAGGGTTTCGGTGAGCCCGTAGATGCCGCGCAGGCCTTGCGGAGGACGCGCCGGATCGAAGGCCTCCACCTCGGGATGCACGAACTGCCAGGCATTGTATTTGTAGGCCGGCTTGCCGAAAAGCACATATTCCACACCGGGACGATACATGGCCGCTATGGTCTGGATCTTGGCAAACCACGTGACCTGACACAGGCGCTCGCCATCAGTGAAGGTGGCGGTGAGCCGCTGCTTGCGTCCTTCCCCTTCCTTTGAGAAATTGATGAACTGCCCGCGCAGCTGGATGTAAGGCATCTCGGTGCCGGAGAAGTCGCGTATGCGATAGAAGCGGCTGCGGTCGACATGCCGGGTCGGGAAATAATGGAGCAGGTCGGCGAGAGTGTGTATGTCGAGCTCGGAGGCAAGCAGTTTCGCCCTTGCCTCCCCTACTCCTTTCAGATATTTTATATCGCGAGTCAGCACTTTTATTTTCTA
>JAUNFY010000038.1:19767-25719 GCA_030524805.1 Bacteroidales bacterium
GTTTAACATGACTCTTTCGTCGGGTTTATCATGACTCTTTCATCGAGCCGCCCGGATTATTCATTCTGCAGATATTCCATCACTTCGAGCGCCACATCAACGGCATCGCCCTCGGGCTGCGCGGTGTAGCCCCCTTTGAGGAGGGTCCAGGGCTCCTCCATAGCATACCAGTCGATGACGGGGGCCGACGGGAGGGCCATGGCGAAGAGTTCGGAAGATGTCTTGTTGGCGTTGGGGCCGCCACCGAGGGCGTCGGGGCGTGGCCCGGAGTCTTCCTCCATCTGGCGGTCGAGCGCCTGCATCCACCGCTCCCATCGGGGATAGTAGAAGTCTTTCAGGAGGCCTTGCCATTCCTTGTTGGCATAGTCGCGGAGACCGCCCTTGTCGGCACATTCGCGGTTGCCCCATGTGGTGAGCTGCACCCTTGCGTTCCATTCATAGAGGTCTTTCTCCTCTTCGGTCTGCCCGAGGGCGCGGGCCGCCTCAGTCCATGTTCCGAGCCTGAATTCGGGGCGGGTGCCGAGCAGGCGGTCTTGCAGCAGGAGCATGTCGAGAAATCGGCGGCTGCTCTTCCGGAAGTCGCTCCGCGAGAAGGTGCGGTAGTCGGACATGGCGCGCTGATATTGGCGTCGGCCCTGGTCGGCGAGAGCCTGACGGCAGATGTCGACGAGGTCGAATTCATAATTGTTGTTGCCGCGCATCCGAGGCGCGGCTTTCGCCATGAGGCGTGCGGCGCGTAGAGTGGTGGCGGGGTCGTAGTAGTTTCTCATCTTCGACCATGATTTCACCTGGAAATTGTCGGTAGAGGGGCGGCCGCAGAAGATGCTCTCGTGGGGGCCCTGCTGGTTGTTGCCGGCGGGACAGTTGTAGATGCCGTCGATGAGGACCTGCCAAGCGGCCTGCAGGTCGGGGTCGTCGCATCCGTAGCGGTTGCGGACGTAGCGCGCGGTCCATTCTTCCTTGCCGGGGATGTCGGAGCCCATCCAGGGGAGTTCGCACATAAGCTCGAACATCACCGGATTGCCGCCCGACCCTTCCATGGTGAGACCGATACCTTTTATGTTTTTGGCAAGCGGGTTGGTCTTTGTCTGGCGGAAGTTGTCGATAAGCTGGTCCATCCTTCCGTGCAGGCCTACGTTTGCGCCGAAGTTTTCGAGCATGCAGAAGAGCCAGTCGTGAGGACCATATCCTTCGTAGCGCCGCCACACCGAGGGGATGCCCCACATGGGTCGGCACTCGGAGAAGAGGTCGAGGATGACGAGCTGCCCCGGCTCGATGGCCTCGAGCAGCTGAGGACGCGGATTCTCGGTCCAGCCCTGTATCACCCATCGTGCGCCGGGGCGGCAGCGCTTCATGGCGGCGAGCAGTTTACGTCCGGCTTCGGCGTAGTTCACCTCCACGTCGCCCATCTCATGGAAGGGGTCCATCGAATAGAAGTCGGCTTTGCCGTAGAGGCGGGTGAGTTCCTCGTAATAGATGTCGGCAATCTCGTCGAATCGCTCATCGGTGGGCAAGAGGTTGGCGGGGCGCACATATCCGTTCCATCTGTCGCCTTTTACCACCTGGAGCCCCAGCTTCTCATCGGCGTCGTGCGGCATCATGCCGCAATAGCCGGGCAGGACGGGAGTCATGCCGAGTTCCTTCATGCGGGCGAGTATCTTTTTCTGGAGTTGAGTGCGGTTCTCATACCATGAGGCGGGAAGCGGACCACCCCACCCTTCGAGATTGTTCATGGCCCACCATGCCAGGAAAGCGGGTCCGGCGATGAAATCGCCTACTTCCTTTTCGGAATAGCCCAGACGCAGCAGCATGTTGCGCCATGCCGATTCCATACCCACGATGGCGAGGGGCATGTTGATGCCGTGGAGCGCCATCCAGTCTATCTCCTTTTCCCAGCGTTCCCAGTCCCAGAAGGCCATGCTGTAGGAGAATGTGCAGTAGTTGAAATCATAGCGCATGGTGAGCGGCGTCTGCTTGCGGACGGTCTGCGTGGGGAGCGGGAGCAGGGCGGGTAGTTGGGCCCGCATGTTGTTCCACGAGAGGTGCACTCCGCAATGGTTTTTCAGATACCAGTGCAGGCCCGTGGCCACGCTGACGCTGTTGTTGCCCACGATACGCGGTTTTCCGTTGCGGCCCGAGATTTCGAAATAATCGTTGCCGTCGGCGTGGGGGCCGATTTCAAGCATGATGCGCCCGGCAGCCTCGGGACAAATACGCCTGAGCAGCGCTTCCGATGCCTTGTCGCGGGCCGCCGTCGCCATAGCGGCACACACTGAAAGCAAGAGGGTTAATGCCAATATCCTTTTCATGATTGTATGTCTATTCTTGTTATATTTCTATTTTTGGATGAGGGTTGGTATATCCTTTGGATGAGTGTTTGGTTCTGCCTTTGGATGAGTGTTTGTCGGAGTGTAGCAGACATCAGTTCCGACAGTCCGAACACCTACCTGCATAAAACTTTACAAAAATAGCACTTTTTCCTCAAATCAGCAACAACACCCCTCTTTTTTGCCCACGAGCAGCTTAGCCTGTACTACGCCGGAGGGGATGGAGTGGCGACACACCAGGTACAAACGCCACAATGTGGACGATTTCCGTTCTTGTCTACACGATTTCCAGCGAATTTCTTGTAGATTTCGAGAATTTGTACGAACTTTACGATGAAGTTGTCCATAAGCACGATGATGGCAATCAATAGTTTGATTATTACTAATTTAGTAAATATCGGCAATATATACAATATTTCCATTGTAAATATTAAAAAATTTAATCCGACCAACAGGTAATAGATAAGGAATTATATTCACAAATTTGTGAATATAAAAAACTTTTTATATCTTTGCGTCGTAAAAAGAATTATATGATAGTCGAATTCGGAGAAGAATATCTTAGAGACCTCTATATAAATGGAGAATGTAACGATAAAAAACATCGTTACAGGATCGACGTTATCAAACGTTATAAGCGCGGAGTTGATTATCTGAAATGGGCTTCTCGCAAAGAGGATCTGTTTCGGATAAACTCTTTGAACTTTGAGGCCTTAAAGGGTAATAAAGCAGGACGATTCTCCATTAGAGTTAATGACCAATATAGGATAGAATTTACTATGCGAGAAACTACCGAAGAACCGATTTTGACTATCTGTAATATTGTTGAACTCTCAAACCATTACGATTGATATGATTACATTACCCGGCATTGCTCCAGACATGATAGCCAACAACCTTACTCCGTTTGAGCCTACTCATCCGGGAGAGTTGATTAAGGATGAACTTGAAGCAAGTAACCTGACTCAGGCAAAACTTGCAGAGAGTATAGGGGTCAAACCATCACTTCTCAATGAGATAATCAAAGGCAAGAGAGGAGTTAATACAGAAATGGCTTTACTAATTGAGGCGGCATTGAATATTCCGGCTGATTTGTTGCTTAATTTGCAAAGCGATTATAATATGCAGATAGCTAAGTCTGATGCATCCTTTATGAAACGACTTTCCTCAATCCGTAATATTGCGGCGATGCTATAGATGATCATACGACTATGCGCAATTATAATAACCTTCAAGTTTCGCAAGCTCAACTTGAAGGTTATAGGGTTAGTTTATGAGCAACTTCTCTCAGGACCTTTGTCTGAAATTCGTTTAGCAAAAGCTAACTCAATAACAAGATTATCAATATAAAGTACAAGATGCTAAAGTTGAATAAATAATCTTTCAATACCTTATTTGCCCAAGCCCTGAATTGAATACCGCGTTTAGACTTTACCCGGTAACCTACAGATGTAATCATTTCAATATTATAGTATTCCATCTGATAAGTTTTACCATCAGACGCAGTTGTCGCAAATTTTGCGACAACTGAACTTCCTTCTAACTCTTCTTTCAAAGCATTGGCGATATGTTTGCCAATTGTTGTTTGTGAGGAGAGAGGGGAAGGGTTACGGGGCTGGTTTGAAGGTGGGGGTGAGGGGGAGGGTGGTGAGGGATTCGATCCATTGGGGGCGGCGGGTGGGGATGGTCGTCATGAAGGGGATGATGTCGTCGCCGTAGGCGCGGCGGGAATAGAAGACGAGACAGTTGGCCCGTTTGCCGTCAATCTCAATGTCTTTGTAGTGGTGTAGGTTGAGTTCGACGCATTCCAAATTTCCTTTGCCGTCGGACTGGCTGACGATGAAGTCAAGCAGATATTCGTTGCCGTTTTCCAGCAGTTGGTAGTTGCAGACCTTGTCAGTCTTCTTGCGGGCTTTAAGCTCACTGATTTTCGCATCCACAAGTTTTCCGGCGTCGACGTCTTTGATGTCGCCATAAAAAAGCACCGCCACGGTGATCATATTGGTCAATGAATCAAAGGTCTCCCCTTTTGGCAGATATTCCTGCAGATAGTAGATGTCGTAGGGATGGGAACTCCACGCGAGGTAGTATTCCTTGCCGTCGAATTCGATGGGATTGCCGGCGTCGAAGTAGCGGATCAACCGATCTTCCGACTGGCTATTTGTGATGTTGGCGAAGATTGCCGCGCTTTGGGCAACGAGGAGCATAAGCAAGAAAATGACTTTTTTCATGATAATGTAGTGTTTAATTCAAGTTTCGCTGTCGCTCAACTTGATGGTTATGGGGTTATGGGGTTATGTGTAGCTAATCGCTGTCGCTCAACTTGAGGATTATGTGGTTATGGGGGGCTTAGACGACTTCGTTATTGAATTTTGGTTAAAAATAAGGTCAAACAACTTCATTTTTACAAAAGTAACACTTTTTCCAAAACCGCACAATATTCTCACCGGAATTTTTGGCGTAATGTTTTGGGGGTGTCGGGATTTTTTCCTAACTTTGTTGTATGGATGAAGCGCCGCCGGGAGACATTATGGGAAGCCGCAGCGTGCGCAGGGTTTTATTAACTGATAAATAATTACATATATGAAGATAATACTGCTGTCAGGAGGGTCGGGCAAACGGCTATGGCCTCTTTCAAACGATGTACGTTCGAAACAGTTTCTGCAATTACTCGAAACCCCCGACGGACGCCGGGAGTCGATGATACAGCGAGTGGTGCGTCAGATCACCGCCACGGGGCATGCCGACGGCATCGTGGTGGCGACGGGTGAGGCGCAGAAGGAATACGTCACCGCACAGCTTGGCCGAAGCATCGGCGTGGTTACGGAACCGTGCCGCCGCGACACATTCCCCGCCATCGCCCTCTCCTGCTCCTATCTGGCATCGCAGGGCACTGACGCTGACGAGCCGGTGATAGTGATGCCCTGCGACACATTTGCCGATGATGAGTATTTCCAGACGGTATGCCGCATGGCCGACGCCGTGAAGGCCGGCAGCGCGCAGCTGGTGCTGATGGGCATCACCCCGACCTATCCTTCGGAGAAATTCGGATATATAGTGCCTGCCAGCCGGGAGGCGGATGGTGCGGGCGCAATGCCAGTGGCCCGCTTTACGGAAAAGCCGAACGTGGAGGTAGCCGAACAGCTTCTGGCCGAGGGCGCTCTCTGGAACGGCGGCGTGTTCGCTTTCCGCCTGGGACACCTGATGCAGATAGTGGAGAAATACATGCCGGGCATGACATTCGAGCAGATACATGCCCACTATGAAGACTTCCCGAAGATAAGTTTCGACTATGAGGTGGTGGAGAAAGCCACGTCGGTAGCCGTCGTGCCCTACACCGGCGAATGGCGCGACCTTGGCACATGGAACACCCTGACCGAGAAACTCCCCGGCCAGACGTCGGGCAACGCGCAGCTCTTCCAGAGCGAGAACACACATGTAGTCAACGAACTCGGCATCCCCGTCATCGGGCTTGGACTGAAGGATCTCGTGGTAGTGGTGTCGCCCGAAGGCATCCTTGTCTCTGACAAGTCGTCGTCGGAACAGCTCAAGCAACTCCTCAAATAGGGAATTCAAGTTTCGCTGTCGCTCAACTTGAAGGTTATAAGGTTATAGGGTTATAAGG
>JAUNFY010000039.1 GCA_030524805.1 Bacteroidales bacterium
TCCTGAGGTAATGCTTCTCGATCAGGAGCGGGTTCATGGTCAGGTTGGGGTTGGCGGCGAAAGCTATGCTGGCCATCTTGGCCACCTGCTCCATCACGACTGCGTTGTGCACTGCATCGTGCGCGTCTTTGCCCCATGCAAACGGACCATGGTTTTTCACCAGCACGCCCGGGGTGTGCATCGGGTTCATACCCTCGAAGCGCTTGATGATCACGTTGCCGGTTTCAAGCTCGTATGCGCCCTTCACTTCCTCTTCGGTCATGTCGGCGGTGCAGGGGATTGCCTCGTGGAAATAGTCGGCGTGTGTGGTGCCGATGTTCGGGATGTCAAGGCCGGCCTGCGCCCATGCGGTGGCGAAAGTGGAGTGAGTGTGTACCACGCCTCCTACCTCGGGCCAAGCACGGTAGATGGCAAGATGTGTCGGGGTGTCGCTCGAGGGCTTGAGCTGTCCTTCCACAACGTTTCCTTCAAGGTCTACGACCACCATGTCTTCGGGTTTCATAACGTCGTAGTCCACGCCAGACGGCTTGATCACCACCAGGCCTTTCTCACGGTCGATGCCCGACACGTTGCCCCAGGTGAAAATAACAAGACCATGCTTCACAAGGTCCATATTAGCCTTATATACTTCTTGTTTAAGTTGTTCAAGCATTTTGTAATGTAATTATTAATCAGATTTGTTCTGTTAGGCGAACTCTTTTGAGTATCGGTTTTGCGAGTCGTTGATTATCTGTCAATAAAGATGTTGACCGGCATTTCCCCGAGTCCTGTTTACCGGGAGGTCAGGCCGGAGGCCTGACTTTGTTGTTCACCACGGGCTTAAGCCCGTGGTGAGCATCCCGACTCAGCAGAAGCCCCGGAGGGGCGCCTTGTCAATCAGACTATACCATATCCCTTTCATCATATTCGAGGTCGGAATTAGCACACATTTCTTGGAGTTCCTCTGCTATGGTGGCGCCATAGTGATGAACTTCCTGACTTTTGATGTACTCTATCAAGCCTCTTTTCTGATTTGGAGACACGGAGCACGCATAGTATCCGTCAGCCCAGCCTCTAAACATGTTAAACCTCGGGTCAGTCTGCATCCATCTGCTTGAGACTCCCTTGGTAGTCTTCATGAGTTGTGCCAACGACAGGGAGGGATTCAGATCAATAAACATGTGCACATGATTGGAAATTCCGCCAATTCTGATGAGTTGGCATTGCATCTCCCTGAGCTGCTTCCAAATGAATCGGTATAGATCTTCTCTGGCTGCCTTGGGAATGGTCATTTCCCTTCTTTTAGTACAGAATACTATATGATAATAGGCGCTGACTTTGCTCATGTCTGTATCACAATGCGTCCCTCCGGGACTTTGTTTTTGTGTTTTAGAGGCAGATCCCCGGACTGAAGTCCGGGGTTGACCACAATCTCAGGCCTCCGGCCTGATTCCTCAGAAGTTTTTACTGAGATTTACCGGTAATTCCAGTTCTCCGGCCTGACGACCCGGTGGTTTTTACTGAGATTGGCTCGAAAAGCCAATCTCAGTAAGGAGGCCATATAACCGGGCGAATTGCGGGTTAGTTTACCAGAAATACCAATAGAATGCTGCGGTGATGCCGAGGATGATGACGGAGTGGATCACGTCCCAGTGGTTCCAACTTTGGCGTGTGACCATACGCTGCTCGGGAGTCGAGGTGCCGAATACGAGGCCCTTGATCTTCTCGGGGTCGGGGGCTTTGGTGAAGAGCGACACTATCACTCCGACTGCAAGACAGAACACGAGCATCCAGCCGCAGAAGAAGAGCCAGTTTTCATCGAAGAAGACTCTCTGGAAAAGGCTTGCGTCCGCGTTCTCGCCTGCCACGATGCCGGCGCTTGTATAGTAGATCTTGGCACCGAGGCGTGTAAGTCCGATGATAAGGCCCGAGAGAAGCGCCCACATGCCGCCGAGTGCCGACGCACGTTTCCAGAGAATACCGATCAGGAACGCCGCCGCGATGCCCGGAGCGAGCACCGACTGCACATCCTGCAGATAGAGGTAGAGCACATCGCCAACCGAACGCATCACCGGAATCCAAAGGATGCCGAGGATCACGATCACTACTGTGGCTGCCTGTCCGATACGCACGAGTTTCTTGGGGTCGGTCTTAGGTTTGAAACGCTGGTAGAAGTCGATGGTGAAGAGGGCGGCCGAGGAGTTGAAGAGCGATGCCAGCGACGACATCAATGCCGCCAGGATGCCACAGACAATCAGACCTTTCACACCTGCGGGAAGCAGTTTGGCCACGAGTGTCGGGAACGCTGCGTCGGAGTTGGGGTTGCCTTCCGGAGTGAGAGGCAGGAAGTCGCCGAGATTCTGGTGAAGAGCGAAGGCGATCATGCCGGGAATGAGGAAGAGGAAGACGGGGAGCAACTTCAGGTATGCACCGAAGATTGTGCCTCGGCGAGCCTGTTTCTCATCGCGGCCCGAGAGCACGCGCTGCACGATGAACTGGTCGGTACACCAATACCAGAAACCTATTACAGCAGAGCCGATGAGCGCTCCGAGCCAGGGATACTGGGCATCGCGGTTGTCGCGGATGAGGTTGACCATCGAGTCGCCATATTCGTTGACCTCCACTTCCGAGCAGATGCGCATCATCTCGTCCCAGCCGCCGAGTTCGCGGAGGCCGAGCACCAGGATGATAAGCGAGCCGAGAAGAAGGATAGGAGTCTGGAGCACTGAGGTGTAGAGCACTGATTTCATGCCGCCGAAGATGGTGTAGAGAGCAGTGATGAGCACAAGGCCGATGGCTGCGATCCAGAAGAAGTCGATGCCCCAGAGGGTTTCGATGCCGAATACCTGCTGGAACACAAGGCCGCCGGCATATACCGTCACGGCTACTTTAGTGAGCACGTAGCTGATGAGGGAGATCACCGAGAGGATGGTGCGCGATGCCGGATTGTAGCGTTTTTCAAGGAATTCCGGCATGGTGATCACCATAGAGCGGCTGTAGAACGGTACGAATACCCAGCCGAGAAGAAGAATCATCCAGCCCTGTATTTCCCAATGCGCCATGGCCATACCGCTCGAGGCTCCCGAGCCGGCGAGGCCGATGAGGTGTTCCGATCCGATGTTCGACGCGAATATCGATGCGCCGATTGCAATCCAGGTGGCGTCTTTGCCGCCGAGGAAGTAGTCGTCGGCATTGTTCTGCTTCTGCTTCATCACCCACAGGATGATGCCTATCAGAGCCAATGCGAACAGCGCGACCACTAACCAGTCTAATAATGCCATAAGTTGTTGTCTGTTTTTATTTATGAAGCCGTTGCGGCTTCATCGGTTAGATGTTGGTTGTTTTTTATCAAAGTTGTATGATGTTTTCTATCGTTTCATAATTCGCATTGAAAGACAAAACAACTCATCGTGTTTTGTCTTTTGTCAGGAATTATTCCGCAGTGGAGAAACGGAAGATGCAGTGGCTTTCGTATGTCTCGCCCGGATTCAGGTAAGCCGACGGCCATTCCGGTTTGTTGGGCGAGTCGGGATACTTCTGGGTCTCGAGGCAGATGCCGGAGCGCTGCTGATAAGTGATTCCGTGCTTGCCGGTCACTGTTCCGTCGAGGAAGTTGCCCGAATACACCTGGATGCCCGGTTCGTTGGTGAGCACCTCGAGTTTGATGCCGGTGGTGGGGGAGTAGAGTGTGGCGGCCACCTGTGTGTCGTCGCCGTTGGTGTCGAGCACCCAGTTGTGGTCGTAGCCGTTGCCGAATTTCACCTGCTCGTAGTCCACTTTCGTGATGTCGGCACCCACTTCCTTGGCTGTTGTGAAGTCCATGGGTGTGCCGGCCACTTCGAGTATCTCGCCGGTGGTCATATAGGTGGAATCAACCGGAGTGAAACGGCTTGCGTTGATGGTCAGTATGTTGTTGGTGATGGGCTCCTCGGGGTTGCCGTTGAGGTTGAAATAGGAGTGGTTGGTCATGTTCACCACTGTCGGCTTGTCGGTAGTGGCCTTGTAGCGGATGTCGATCGAGTTGTCGGAAAGCAGAGAGTAGGTCACTTCAGCTTTAACGTTGCCGGGGAAGTTGTTGTCGCCGTCGGGGCTGTCGATGGTCAGCGTCAGTGTGCTGTCGTTGAGCTGCTTGGCATCATACACTTTGTATTGCCAGCCCGAAGGTCCGCCGTGAAGGCAATGGCCGAAATTGTTCTGGGGCAGCTGGATGGTGTCGCCCTCGATCACGATGCGTCCCTGGTTGAGGCGGTTGGCATATCGGCCGATGGAGGCGCCGAAGTCGGTCTGGTTGTTTTCCGGGAAATAAGCCTGCACGCTGTCGAAGCCGAGCACCACATCGTGCATCGAGCCTTCGCGGTCGGGGGCCATAATCGACACGATGCGTCCGCCGAAATTGGTGACGCATACTTCCATGCCGTTGGAATTTTTAAGAGTATAGAGGGCGGTAGGCTTACCCTGATACTCGGCCACGAATTTCTCCGGGTCGAGTCCGGAGGCCGTGGTCTTGCTTTGCGGTTGTGAGTTGCACGACGTCAGTGTCAGGCCCAGGCCTGCTATGGCAATCATGCCCCATGTTGCTTTGTACATGATAATTAGCGTTAAGTTTAAATTGGTTGCTGTTAGTGTTCTGTGCATCCGGAGATGCCTGTGATTCCCGTATGATCTGCCCTATCCCTCCATAATAATCCGTAAAATTACAAAATCTCCGCTACACTGCAAAAAAAAGAAATATGTTGTAGAACATAATATTTTCAAGACGCCTGTCGGATTTTTCAACGTTCCTCTTCTCCAATAATGCCTGCGATGTAAACCTTAATTTCCGAATATTGTTACATCATTGTAGACTATATCTGATTTCTTAGAATGCACAACGACGATTATCCAAAAAAAGCGATTCCCGGCAACCCTTCCGAGGGTAATCCGGATGAGGCCACGGTATCCGGCACTCCCGGACGCCCGGAGAAACATCATCTTATTCGCAACAAATGGATCAGGCGAGGGCTCAAGACTCTCCTCTGCGTTTTTGTGCTGTTGCTGCTCATCCCGGTGCTGATCTATATCCCTCCAGTGCAGGACTTTCTTGTGAAGACCGCCACCGAGATTGCCGCATCGAAGACCGGCATGCAGATCAAGGTCGATAAGTTCCGGCTCAGATTTCCTCTCGATGTCTCGCTGCGCGATGTAGCCATAGTGGAAGCCTCTGGCGACACCATGGTGACGGCCCGCGAGGTTGTGGCCGACGTGCGCCTTCTTCCCCTCCTGCATCTCGACGCGCAGGTGAAGCGCCTCTCGCTCGTCGATGCCCACTATCGTATGCTCAGTCCCGACTCTTCGATGTTGATGATAGTGAAAGCCGGACAACTCAACGTCGACGACAAGTCATCGGCCAACCTTGCCAAATCGGCTATCACGCTCAATGATGCCTACCTTAAGGATGGCGAGATCTCGCTTTCCATGGACGTGTGGAAGCAGAAACCCTCACCGACCGATTCCACCTCCACTCCTTTTTATATCTCGGCCAGGCGTCTGCATCTCGACAATATGCTCTTCACCATGTCGATGCTCCCAACCATCGACACCCTCCTTTTCAAGGCATCCGATCTTCTTGTGGAAGACGCAGTGATCGACCTCGGAAAAAACAATATCTCCATCGGCAATGTGGCTGCCGCTACCGGTTATGCGGCCATGATAGCTCCCTCGGCTGAGTATGTCAGCACTCATCCCGCACCCGCCGCATCCGATTCCTCCTCATCGTCAGCCCCCATGGTGATCGACGTGGCAAAACTCGCGCTGAAGGGGTTTGGCGCGCGCTATGCGGTGCAGGGTGCACCTAAGGTGCCTGGATTTGATGCCTCCGACATACGCGCGGAAGACCTCGACATCTCGGTCGAGAAATTCCGTAATGCCGGTCCTTCCATCTCGTTGCCGATCACATTGCTTTCCGGACGCCTCATCATGGCTGATGCCACTCCCGGCGAGATCCGGATTCTCGGCGACTCCCGCGGCCTGTTCGAGATGGATTCAACAGGTATGGCCCTGCGTGATTTCCATATCGTCACTCCTGCATCGCGCATCGATGCCTCGGCAGCCATTCCTAACGCCCTGATGCAACTTATGCCGGGCGCCCTTCTCGATGTGGATGTCGATGCCAGCATCGGCCTGCAAGACATAAATGCCTTCATGCCCTCCCTCCGCACTTACACCTCCGCTTTGCCCGACGGTGCCGGCATAGATGCTCAGCTGCGCGCAAGCGGCACTCTCGGCAATGCCGATGTGAGCAAGCTTGATGTGAAGATTCCCGGCGTGCTCTCGCTCCGGGCCAAAGGTAATGCGCGCAATGCCCTTGATTTCAAAAATCTGGTGGCTGACATAGATTTCGAAGGAGAACTCCGCCGCCCTTCGGTAGTGAGCAATTTCGTGGAGTTGCAGGGCGTGGAGATTCCAGCCCTTTCCATAAAGGGCTCGGCGGCAGCCTCGCGTGGCGACTACTCCGCGCTCTTCAATCTTCAGACCTCGGAGGGCGATGTCGTGGGCAACGGCAAGGTTGGCATGAATTCAGAAATATATGAGGCCGATTTGAAAATCGACAACCTCAACGTTGGCGCGTTCATGGCCGATTCGCTCATGGGGCGGCTCACGGCCTCGCTCCATGCACGTGGCGCCGGATTCAATCCGGAGAAAGCCGGTGCTCATACCGATATCAATCTCAAGCTCGGAAGTTTCGTCTACAACCACCAGACACTGCGCGATATTGACCTGACTGCCTCGCTGCAGAACGGTTCTTTCTCGCTCAATGCCGATTCCAAATCAGCACCTCTCGATTTCAATATAGCAGGATCGGGCGATATCTCCGACGATTTATACCGGGCCGACATCATCGCCTCAATCCGCAATCTCGACCTCAAGGCTCTCGGCTTTTCCGAAACGGATTGCCATGGGGGCGCCCGGCTGCATCTTTCAGGCACAGCCTCACCCCGCGCTTGGAACTATGATGTGGCTCTCGATGCTTCGGATATCGACTGGCATCTGCCCGACCAGGATCTTGACATACCCGACGGCGTGGCCATGACACTGAAGGCCGACAGCAACGGCACTGCCTGCAATGTGGATGCGCGCGGCGCCCAACTCAGTTTTGTGGCAGCTTCAGGTCTGGAGCCGCTCGTGGATTCCTTCACCGGTCTTGCGCAACTGATCCCGCAGATAATGGAGCAGAAACGGGTGGATGTGGTTGCTATCGAGTCGAAGCTCCCGCCGTTCAGCCTGAAGGCTGACGTCGACGGCAACGGAGTGGTGAAAGATTTTCTCTCGGCTTCCGACATGGGATTCGGCTCGCTCGATGTCAATCTGCGCAAAGATTCCGTGCTGCAGGGCAATCTCACACTCAATTCATTGCGCTCTGGCACGATGCGGCTCGACACTATTACCTTCGGCCTCAAGTCGCGCGGACAACTCATCGACTATCAGGCCCACCTCGGCAACCGCCCAGGCACTCTCGATGAATTTGCCGACGTCAATGTGTCAGGTTATCTGGGCGAAAACCGCCTCTCGGCTTATTTCGTGCAGCACAACGTGCAGCGCAAGATGGGCTACAGGCTCGGTTTCACGGCTGCGGTGGCCGACTCCATCATGTCGCTGCGCTTCACTCCGCTGAAGGCCACCATAGCCTATCTCCCCTGGCAGTTGAATGTGGACAACTACGTGGATGTTAATATCTTCAATAAGAAAATAAATGCGAACCTCGAGGCCAGCAGCGACCGCTCGAGCATACTCCTGCGCACTGAAGAGGTGGCCGATGGCGGCAACTCGCTCCATCTCAACCTGAAGAATATCCGGGTGCAGGATTTCCTCCAGATGTCGCTCAATGCGCCACCGCTCACGGCTGAGGTCAACTCCGACATACGTGTCAGATACAACGGGCGTGCGCTCATCGGCAAAGGCTCCCTCGACGTCTCCGATTTCGTTTTTGCCAAGAAACGCGTGGGCGATCTCTCGTTCACCCTTGCTGCCGGCATGGGCAACAAGGGCAGAAGTGGCGGCAAAGTCGGTCTGCTTATCGATGGCGCCGAAGCGGCTGCCGTGCAGTTCCTGCTTGCTCCCGACACCGTAAGCCCCAAAGGAGGCATGATAGCCGAACGCCTCAACCTCAATCTCACGCAGTTCCCGCTCTCTATAGCCAATCCGTTCCTTCCGCCCCAGACCATGAGTCTTTCAGGTAGTCTCAACGGTACTCTTGCCATGAGCGGAAGTTTCACAGAGCCTAAACTCAACGGCAGCATCGAGAGTGACAAGGTGGCGGTGCTCGTCGACATGCTCGGCACCAATTTCAAATTCGGTAGCAAACCAATAGTGGTGGCCGACAATGTGCTGAAATTCGACGACTTCGACATCTCGGCGGTCAATGACCATCCTCTCGTCATCAACGGAGTGGTGGATGCCACGAAATTCTCAGACATCGCGCTCGATCTGTCGGCGAAAGCCTCCGACATGCAGCTCGTGGGCGGCAAGAAGAGCAAAGCCGACATCACAGGCAATCTTTTCGTCGATCTCGATGCTTCCGTCAAAGGTCCGTTGTCGAGGATGATTGTCGATGCCAATCTCAATGTGCTTCCCACCACCGATGTCACCTATAATATGGCGTTCGGTTCTTCCGACATGCTTTCGGGCCAGGGCTCGACCGGCGATGTGGTGCGGTTTGTGAATTTCGCCGATTCCACACTCGTGGCCAAGGCCGACACTCTGTCGTCGTCCATGTCGATGCGTATCACTGCCAAGGCCGTCATCTCGCAGGGCACTCAGGTGACAGTCAATCTCGGTGGCAGCGGAAAGGTGGAGTGCAATCCCTCTGGCACGCTCAATTATTTCCAGAATTTCATGGGCGACATGAAGCTCAACGGCACTCTCTACACCGGCACCGGCTACGCCAATTATTCACTGCCTCTCATGGGTATGAAGGAATTCGACTTCGACCGCAACAGCCACATCACCTGGACCGGCGACATCCTCAACCCGATACTCGACATAAATGCCTCCGACAACATGAAGGCAAACATACAGATGAACGGCAACACGAGCCTCGTCAATTTCTTGGTGTCGCTGAAGATTGGCAATACCCTGTCGGCTCCCTCGGTCAATTTCGACCTCTCGACCAACGACGACATGAGCATAAGCAACGAGCTGCAGTCGATGACGGCCGAGCAGCGCCAGCAGCAGGCCATGAACCTTCTGCTCACCGGCACCTATACCGGTCCGAGCGCCAAGTCGGTGAAGTCTAATTTCGTAACGGGCAACCTCTACAGCTTCCTCACTTCCACTCTCAACACCCTCGCGGCAAAGGCCATCAAGGGCGTAGACATCAACTTCGGCGTGAATCAGTATGAGGTGGGCACCAACGGTAGCACTTCCACCAATACGTCCTACTCTTATCAGGTGTCGAAATCGCTCATCAACAACAGGTTCAAGATTGTGGTAGGCGGAAATTACTCCACCGATGCCTCGGCCGACGAGAATTTCGAGCAGAACCTCATCAGCGACATCGCTTTCGAGTATATCCTCAAGCAGACCAACACCATGAGCCTCAACGCCCGCCTTTTCAGGCACACCGGCTTTGAGAGCATACTCGAGGGCGAGATCACCGAGACGGGTGTGGGCCTGTCGCTCCGTCGCCGCCTTGCCTACTTCACCGAAATCACCCACTTCGGGCTCAGTAAGCTGTGGAAAAAACCGAAGAAGACGGAAGTTCCCCTCCCTGCAGATTCGGTACGCGCCGATTCCACCATTCTTGTGAATGAAAAAGATTCGTTGATGCCGGCAGACACCCGGAATGACTCTAAAGACTATGAAAATGCTGAATAAGATTCCCTCCATATTGTTTCTGGCGCTGCTGCTTCTCGCAGCAGCCTGCAGCACCACCCGTCGGCTCGACGAGGGCGACGTGCTCTACACCGGCGTGAAAAAAATCACCATCAACCCCACCGACGATGAAAAACTCCCGGCGGCACTCGTCTCCGACCTCAACCAGGCAGTGGCAGTGCGTCCCAACAATTCCATTCCGCTCCTTTATCCCTACTCAAAGTTGCGCATTCCCTTCCCCCTCGGGCTTTGGGTCTACAATAATTGGAATGATTCGGCGGGAGGTCTGAAGGGTTGGCTCTACGACCGCCTTGTCAGCCAGCCGGTGCTCATCTCCGATGTCAGGGCGCCGCAGCGCATGAAGATGGTGGAGCAGATTCTCGCCGACAACGGTTATTTCGGAAGCACCGCCTCCTTCAACGTGGATTATGATAAGAAAAACGACAGAAAAGCCGCCATTTCCTACACTTTCGACGTGGCGTCGCCATATAAGATCGACAGCATACAGTATATCAACCGGCCGGCAGATGCCATCTCCAATTTCGTTGACTCGCTCGCTCGCAAGAGCCGCTGGTTTCAGAAAGGATCGGTGTTCTGTGTCGATTCGCTCATAGCGCTCAGGGTGGACATCGCCAACAAACTCCGCAACCGTGGCTACTATTATTTCCGCCCCGAATATATCGAGTTTCTTGCCGACACGTTCATGAATCCACGCAACGTGGCCATGAAGATGGAGTTTGTGGCCGACATGCCGGCCCTGGCAAGAAACAAATACCGCACCCGCAATGTGGTGACTCTTCTACAGCGCAATGAAACCTACGGCCCGGGACGTCCGGATACGCTGCATACCGACCGCGGCGAACTCATCATCATGCGCCCGCAGAATGTGAGGAAAAACATGATTCCGGAGTGTATCACATTCCGCAAAGACCGAGTTTTCTCGGTCCGCGACATGGACCGCACCCAGACTCGCCTCGCCCGGCTCGGCATCTTCTCCAACATCGAGATTCAGCCGGTGCCGGCAGATACGTCGGCCGACAATCCTCAGATGGATGTCTTCATCAATTGCCGCTACGACCGCCCCATGGAGGTAAGTCTCGAGCTCAACGCCACTTCCAAGTCGAATTCCTACATCGGCCCCGGACTCGTCGGCACTTTTTCCCACAACAATATCTTCGGGGGAGCTGAAAAACTATCAGTCTCGCTCAATGCCAACTATGAATGGCAGACGGGACGCGACCGCTCGAGCGTATTCAATTCCTACGAGTTCGGTGTGCAGACCTCGCTCGCTTTCCCCCGATTGCTCGCCCCGAAGTTTATTCCGCGCTCAAAACGCGACCTCAACTGGACCACTATCTCGCTCGGCGGCTCAATCCTGAACCGTCCGAAATATTTCAAGCTTGCCGAATTCAACCTCGGCATCACCTACGAATGGCGCGCAAACCGCTACGCCGTCAATTCGTTCACGCCGTTCAAATTGGTATACAACAAACTGCTCCACACCACAGAGTCGTTCGACTCCGTAATGGCGCAGAATCCTGCCGTGGCGCTCAGTTTCGAGAGCCGGTTTATCCCGCAGCTCAGCTACACTTATACCTACGACCGCTGGCTCGAGCGCGAACACAACAACGAACTCACTTTCACCGCCACTTTCACCGAAGCGGGCAACATCTTCGATGGCGTCTATCGTCTTTGTGGAGTGAAAGGGGAGAAGAAACTCTTCGGCACTCCATTCTCGCAGTTTGTCAAGGGGCAGGTGCAGCTTGTCTGGAACCATCGTCTGTTGCCTAAAAGTGACCAGTGGCTCGTTGCGCGAGTGCTTCTCGGTGCCGAACACGCCTACGGCAATTCTCGCGAGGTGCCTTATTCCGAACAGTTCTATATCGGTGGTGCCAACTCCATCCGTGCATTCACTGTCCGCTCCATTGGTCCCGGCAGCTACCGCGCGCCCAAGAATCTCGTAAACGGATATTTCGACCAGACAGGTACATTCAAGTTTGAGATGAATGCCGAATATCGTTTCCCGATTGTGGCCGACCTGCACGGCGCCGCTTTCATCGACACCGGCAACATCTGGCTGCTTAAAGACGACCCGCTGCGTCCCGGTGGCAAACTCACGGGCAAATCGTTTTTCAAAGACCTTGCTCTCGGCACCGGCGTAGGCCTCCGCTACGACCTGGACATGCTCGTGCTCCGCCTCGACCTTGGCTATGGCCTCCACACCCCCTACAGCAACGGCACGCCCCACTACTTCAACGTAGCCTTCAAAAAAGCATTCGCCCTCCACCTCGCCATCGGCTACCCCTTCTGATCCCACCACACCTCAAAAATATGTGTACTGATATATGTATTGCATCTGAAGTATAAGGCCGGAGGCCTTGCATTTAATTAACCGGGGGTGCTCGCCACCCCCGGTTAATCCTACTATCCCACATCAACCCGGAGGGTTGCACCCCGTAGTTTTCTTGTAATATTTATGCTGTAACATATTCAGAAACGAGGCGAGGAGGTGTCAGAAAAAATTGAAAACGTGGAAAAAGGCCGGAATCCCTGAAGATTCCGGCCTTGCTACATTTGCTTTTTCCGCGTCTCGTCTGCAGAAAGGTATCGCGCCTTTGGAGAGCTGAGATCGCTTGCTTTTTTATATTGATCGCGGATGCCGACGTCGCTGCATCCGTCTTTCTTCCTTTATCTTTACAACATATATGGCTCGCGCATGGTTCATCATGCCTTTTGCCCAACTATTCAGACGTTTAACCCAAAAATAGGACGCTGTTTTTGCATATTTCAGTTTTTTTAACTAATTTTGCAACCTTAATTAAAAAGATGTTTTGATTCTATTGGGAAATCGCCAATCACCCCGTGGATCCTGAATTCACGGTGATTCTCAATTCCCAATTTTCAATTCTCTATTATTAAAACTTCTCATAATATGAAAATAGTTCTCTTCGACAGCAAGGATGACCACGCCGATCTCCTCCCGCTATCATTCACCCGCCCTATATGCGACTTCCGCGTCGGCATAACCACTATCCGCGAGAAATGGTGCGCTTTTCTGCCCGAAGACGAAATCCACGCTCTCCCGGTCGATTTCCTCCGTCCCCGTTTCGGTCAGCCCGACGATGCTTCTGAAGAAATGCTCTTCATCTCCGGCACAGTAGTACCCGACCGCGATGTGGCAGCCCGGATCCTCTCGCTGCGAAAAGGACAGGCTATCGTATGCGATGACCGAACGCTCGCATTCCGCGGCGGCCTCGGCGACCTCGAATCGAAAAACTTCACCGACGTCTTTGTGGAAGACCTGCGCCATCTCCGCCATGTCTACGACGTATTCCTGATGAACCCGAGTCTGCTCGTGGAGGATTACGCACGCCTCACGACCGGACGCAAGTCGTTGCTAGTACCTGATTCCAATAAAGTGCTCGGCAATCCGGTCGACGAAAATGGCAATCCAATGATTTTCATCGAGGAAGGTGCTGAGGTGGAAGGTGCTGTGCTAAACGTGAAGGAGGGCCCTATCTATATCGGCAAGGATGCGGCTGTGATGGAAGGATGCTGCGTGAGAGGACCTATCGCTCTCTGCGACCATGCAAAGGCACGGATGGGCGCCAAACTTTATGGCGGCAGCACTTTCGGCCCTTACGTGAAAGTGGGCGGAGAAGTCGACAATTCGGTAATATTCGGATTTTCCAACAAAGCCCATGACGGCTATCTCGGCAATGCCGTGGTAGGGGAGTGGTGCAACATCGGAGCCGGAGTGAACTGCTCCAACCTGAAAAACGACTATTCCAAGATTCGCCTTTGGAACTATCGTCTCCGCTCGTTTGCCCGCACCGACCTGCAGTTTTGCGGTCCCATCATCGGCGACCACACCAAGCTTGGAATCAATGTCATGCTCAATACGGCCACCGTCATCGGCGTCGGGGTCAACATCTATGGCTCAGGCTTCCCGCGTGCATTCGTCCCCAGTTTCCTCGAGGGCAGTCCCAACAGCGGTTTCGCCGATGTGCCGATGAAAAGGTTCCTCACCATTGCCGAGCGAGTCATGGCGCGCCGCAATGTGGAGATTTCCGATCTCGACCGCGTCATCTTCGACCGGATTTTCGAATACGCATCCCATCTTAAGAAATAACTCTTACTTATAGTAAATAGTAAACAATTCCAATCTTCTTTCTACAGGAAACAACTCTGATTTTTCTTTAAAATGAATTTAGATTTTCATCCTAAATCCTTCTCGATGTGGAAGGATTATAATGCTGCGCGTTTCAAATCCGACCTCATAGCCGGCATCGTGGTGGGCATCGTTGCGCTTCCGCTCGCCATTGCTTTCGCCATTGCTTCGGGAGTGTCGCCTTCCATTGGTCTGATCACGGCCATCATCGGCGGTTTCCTCGTGTCCGCTTTCGGTGGCAACACGGTGCAGATCGGCGGTCCTACAGGCGCATTCATCATCATCGTCTACACCATTATCCAGCAGTTCGGCATCTCCGGCCTCTGCATCGCCACGATAATGGCGGGACTGATACTGGTGCTGATGGGTATTTTTCATCTCGGCACTGTCATCAAGTTCATTCCGTATCCCATTGTGGTAGGTTTCACGGCCGGTATCGCCATCACCATCTTCTCCACCCAGATCAATGATTTCTTCGGAATGGGCCTAAGCGATCTCCCCGGCGATTTCATCTCGAAGTGGGGTGTGTACTTCTCCAACTTCGACCATGTGGACCCTGTCACTCTCGCTGTTGGTGCGTTGTCGCTGGTCATCATAACCCTCACTCCGAAGATCTCGAAAAAACTGCCGGGTGCGCTTATCGCCATCATCCTCGTCACTGCTGGCTGCTGGGCTCTCTCTGAGTTCATCCCGGGTTTCCATGTGGAGACAATCGGCGACCGGTTCGGCAACATGAGCTCCGACATACCGATGCCCCACGGCTTCTCGATCAACATGGCTACAATCAACGCCCTGCTCCCTTCAGCCTTCACCATCGCCATGCTCGGCGCCATAGAGTCGCTGCTCTCCGCCACTGTGGCTGACGGCATCACGGGCTCACGCACCAATTCCAATACCGAACTCTTCGGCCAGGGAATCGCCAACATAATTGTGCCACTTTTCGGTGGCATCCCCGTAACCGGAGCCATCGCCCGCACCATGACCAACATCACCAATGGCGGCCGCACTCCGGTAGCGGGTATGGTGCATGCTGTGGTGCTTCTGCTCATCTATCTTTTCCTCATGCCGCTCATCAATCTCGTGCCTATGGCTTGCCTCGCGGCAGTGCTGATGGTGGTGGCATACAATATGAGTGGCTGGCGCACCGTAAGGGCAATATCCCACAATCCGAAGAGCGATTTCTCAGTGCTCCTCGTCACTATGGTGCTCACCGTCATCTTCGACCTCACCATCGCCATCGAGATCGGCTTGCTGCTCGCCATGGTGATGTTCCTGCGCCGCGTTACTGAAAATGCCGAGATCAAGGTCTACAGCCATCAGCTTGATGTGGCCGAAGGCACCGAGGTGCATGTCCACGAGGTGCTTCATGTAGAGAAAGGTGTCTCGGTGTATGAGATCGACGGCCCGTTCTTCTTCGGCATCGCTACCAAATTCGACGAGCTGATGCGCTCCTCCATGCAGGAGAAACCGCTCGTGCGTATCATCCGCATGCGCAAGGTCCCCTTCATCGACTCCACCGGAATCCACAATCTCGAGACCCTCATCAAGTCGTCGCAGCAGGAAGGCATCAATGTGGTGCTTTCCGGAGTGCAGCCCAAGGTCTACGATGTGCTCATGAAATCCGACGTTGTCGGCCTGATAGGAGAGAAGAACATCTGCGACCATATCTCCAAGGCTGTATCGCTCGCCAACACCATCGTGCGCGACCACAACGCGCTCCCCGAATGGAGGCGCAAGGGGCTCGATCCGGTCTGACCCTCATCACCGCTTTCTCTTCCTAATGATATATTTGATATTCCGCTGCCCATGTCGCTTTCCCGATATGGGCAGCAGTTGGTTATGGTCCACAAGAAACAAAAGCTTCCAAAAAACTTATGGTTTTTATGGCATCGGCCCGGAATCATGTCATTTTAGCAGCTCAAGCGCCTTCCATACCCGGGGAATACATCTTTTCTTTAGTTTTTTTGTATTTTTTTAGATAATTTAGTTGCATATTCGGTTTCTGATTTGTAATTTTGGAGCGTCTTAATCGTTCATACCTGATTCCGAAAAGGGTCTGTAACCGGTGTGAACTAATTTTCATATATAATCACATTGTATATTAACAACTTTACGCTTATGAGTCATAATTACTACTGCAATCGATTTTTAGCAGTGCTGGTGTCGCTGACATCAGTTCTGTTCATGGCGGTTTCCGCAAAGGCCGAGATCGTAGATCTCGGTGTGTTGGAGCCGGATGTAACCTACGATGTGCCTATTTATAAAGAAGTGAAGGCAAGCTACACTCCGTCTGTCACCGGTCCGGTGAAGATACTCTGGACTTGCAGCCCGATGACGCTTTACAGTTCTCCCGACCTCAGTGAAAAGAGCATCGTCGACGGTTCGCATTCGTACACCGATGGCGGTCAGCTGATAAGTTACGCAAGTCTTGAGGGCGGTCACACATATTACCTCCATACCCAGATGAGCATTATGGCCGGTACGCTTGTAATCCGTGAGGGCGATACGAAAATCGAGCTCGTCAGGACTGATCCGTGCATCGATCCCTCCGACCCGAATTTCTACAACGATAAGTTTTCTGTCAGCAAGAACTATCGTATAAACCTCAGTTTCAACTATCCTGTCACAGTAGGAAACTGTTTCCTGATTGCCGGTAGCGAACGCCAGAGCATCACTCCGGTTGTCAGCAACGCTACCGTGTCTTTTGATGTCAACGATATCATCATGTCGTTCTACAACCGTGACCTTATCAAGGAAGGCGACAGCATGACCCTGCGTGTGCTCCAGATCAAGGACGCTACAAATTCAGACAACAAATATAACGAGAACGGCAAACTCGAGATTGATTTCAAGATGGCCGCAAAACCGGCGGAACTCATGGAAACAAGAGGATTCTCCACCAAGGTGACCAACAATCCCTTCAATTCATACTACGTAGAAGGCGATGAGAACGGCATTATGACACTCGTGTTTGACAGAAACATAGATGCTGCGAAAGCCCCTGTCGCTCAGCTCGCTTACGGAAACCCGGATAATCTTGAGCTGGGTGTATACCGCGAGAATGTCATGGGTGATGTCGACGGAACAACCGTTTCTTTCGACTTCTCAGGAAAACTCCGCCGACGCATCGACATGCTCCCCGGCGCGGAAGTGAGCCAGCTGCCCAATGATCTATACATCTCCTATTCCAATATCTTCTCTGAAGACGGCCAGATGGCATATACGGGTATGGTGTCGAACCCTACCGGTTTCTCCAGCTCATACGTCATCAATGAACTCCTTTACTCCGTTGCCGCAGATTTCACTCCCGCCAGAGGCTCTTCACTGAAACCCGGCGACGAGGTCGAGATCTGGGTCATGAACGGCACAAAGATCAGCTACGAAAACATTTGCTTCGACTATACCGATGGCGGCGAAGCGCGCACTGCAGTAATCGCAGCTGAAGATGTCAGGACTGAGATTGATCAGGATTCACTTACCGGCGACGACATGCTTTTCCACTTCACCATGCCGGAGTTCACCGCCGATGCCGGCACAGTAATCACTCTTTATATGAGTGGCGTGACATGTGCCGACGGTTTGGACCATTCGTCAGACGTAAGAGGCAACTACACGGCCGGAACCTCAGATGTAGATGCAATCGGCGCTGATGATGCCGATGTTGTTGCAGATGTGTTTGACGTCACCGGAAAACCGGTGCTCCGCAATGTGACACGCCTCCAGATGAATTCGCTCGACAAGGGTGTCTACATCCACAACGGTAAGAAAATAATGATCCGCTGATTTCTATAATCTCCGGAGCGGCATATTTCCGCTCCGGCAACTTAAATCCATAATATATGAGTATTGCAAAATCTTTACTGACTGCTTGCGCGGCTCTCGCCGCTTATGCCGGTGCTATGGCTGCCCCGCAGCTGACAGTGTTGCCGGAGCCCGGTAAGACTCTTGACTCCAAGGAGCTCTTCGCAACGTTCAATCTCGACGCGGGAGGTGCCCAGTATTCCGTGGCTGCAGAGGCCACTGCCACTCTCGAGTGTCTTGATACCGGCGATGTGATCAACTGCACGTCTTTCACCGATTTCATGGGCATGGCTATTATCGTGAAGTTTGATACAGACGAGATCATCGACAACGGTGAATATGAATTCACGGTAAATGCCGGCGCTGTTACAGTCGACGGTGTGGCCAACGAGAAACTCGTGGCAAACTACACTTTGGCTGACCCCTCACTCGGCGCAAGTGTGGAATATCCTCAGATCAAACTTATCTCCTCCAATCCCGCCGACGGAGCCGGTGTGGCTGCTATCGGCCAGAACAGTCTTAACAAAGTGACTTTCGTCACAGACAACGATGACGCCGTCAACTATATCGGCTGGTCGCTCTGGGATGTGACTGATGCTGAGAATCCGGAATGGATATATCAGGGCAGCGAGAACCGTATCGACGTAAACCGTCACGGCGGCGATGATTCCGACCAGTTTGTCAACGGCCTCTACATCTCGATCGGTGGTCCCGACCAGCAGCTTATCAAAGGCCATAGGTATGAGCTCCGTCTCACTTTCTGCGGCATCGGTTATGATCCTGTCACCAACCAGTATCCCAACAGCATCACTATCGAACAGTCGAAGGAACTCGAGACTGCCATCTACTTCGAAGGTCTCACTCCTCCCACAGAGTACAGCCCGTATGAGTATGTAAACGTTTCGCCCGATCCCGACACTTACGTGATCAACACTCCCGAACAGGCTCGCTTCACCATCACTTACTCCGGACCCGTGAAGCCCCAGTCGTTCCAGCTTAACCAGTCGACAGGCTCGATGGTGAACGCAGGCACATTCTCAGCTATCGGCGATGTTGATGCCGACGGCTACGCTTCGATGTGGGAATTCGTTGTTGATCCTGCTCTCGCCAAGACTCTCGTGTCGCCCCACATCAGCGTCACTACAAAAGACAAGGACGGCCTCTATGTGAAGGGCAATGGCGGTTTTGTATTCGACGATTATATCTATAGCATCTTCTATGAATCAATGATCGGCATCGCCAACCTTACTTCGGTAGCGCCTGAAGACAATGCAGTGGTTGAGTCTCTTTCTGAAATCATTGTTTCAAATGAAGACAACCTGATCATGAACTTCGGTTGGACCGCTTCTGAGGATGCACGCATCGTAGACATGTTCGGCACTGAAGTGAGAGTGCTCGGCATGCCTGAGAAAGTGCCCGGCAACGACAAGCAGATGAAGTGGACTTTCGAGCCTATCACCGCAAGCGGCAGCTATGCTGTCATCATTCCCCAGTATTATTTCGCTATGGGCGAGGAATTTGACGGCGTGTCAAGCAAGCAGACCACTTTCAGATATGTAGTTGAGAACGGTCAGACCGGTGATGTGGTTTACGACATCGTTCCTGTTTCCGTAAGTCCTGCTGATGGATCGACACTTGAGGAAATCAGCTCAGTGGAGATGACATTCTCCGAGATGACTCTCTACCCCATGGAGAAGGGTGCTCCCGTAGCAACTCTCTGGAAAGTGGAAGAGAACGGCGACGAGACACAGGTGGCTGAATCAGGTAATGCAATCGAAGACGATTGGATGAATCCTACTTCATACGTGTTCACTTTCGCCGCTCCCGTCAAGGAAGAAGGTACTTACCGCCTGAAAGTGGCCCGCGGCTCTTTCTGCGATGAAACATACGACATGGAGATGGGCACTGCCGGACGCGCCAACGATGAGCTCGTTTATACATATATCGTCTCCAAAGGTCAGGGTGTAGACGCAGTTGGCGAGAACGCTGCTCCTGCTGCGGTTTACTCGGTAGATGGCAGAATCGTCATGAAGAATGCCACAGCTTCCGACCTCAAGACTCTCCCCGCCGGCATCTACATTGTAGCCGGTAAGAAGGTAGTAGTTAAATAATTTCAAGCCGGAAGACCGTGAAACGTCTTCCGGCTACCAATCTTACTTATTAGAAAGAAATCAATGTCAAATCAAACATTATGAATCGAATAACTTATGTTTTGTTGGCTGCGGTCCTTGCAGGTTCCGCAGTCCAGGCAGCATCCTCGGTGCCGGCTCCCCGTATCACCGTGGTGTCTGACAAAAACTATGGTGGCGCTCCCGACAAACTTTCCGACAACGGCCTCTGGGCTGTCGGCTCAGGAAAGTCTTTGATTGCCGACGAGGCAGCCTCTTTCCCGCGTCTTTACGACCTGTCAACTCATCAGGTGAAGTATCTCTTCACCGAGCAGGAGGCTACAAGCGTGGCTTCGATGGAGGCACGCGACGTCACTGACGATGCGTCAATCGTGGTAGGTGGCTACAACGGTAAGCCGGCCATCTGGCGTGCAGCTACAGGTGCATGGGAATATGTCGAGAACAATCATGCCTACAAGTCAGGCTCTATCGACAGGATCACACCCGACGGAAAGTACGCTATCGGAACTGTCTACAGTGGCGGCGGTATGTTCGCCACTATCCGTGTATGGGATCTGACGGGCGACGCGGTGAAGGATATCACCCCCGACAACCTTCCCAAACCTATCAGCGCGCATCCGCTGACTCCTACGGCCACTTATGACCCTACTGTGCAGCAGCTCTATGCAGGTGATCTCTCTACCGACGGCAAGGTTTTCACCGGAGTGGTGAACTACTCCTACGCTGACGAATGCTGGGCATTCGCTTACGACATGACCACCAATACCTGGAAAGGTATGGCAATAGAGGTCACAGAGAACGGTGACTATTATACATTCAACCGCAACGTGCCTGGAGTGTTGTCGGCAGAAGGCGGCAACTTCATCGGCACTTCCCATACGGTATGCGGCCCCCTTTATACTGATCAGGACACCGATGGAATCTTCACCTACGATTGCGATGCGGCTACGTTCACCGTATTGCCCGAAGGTGCCGGCTATTTCGGCGGCATGCAGGACACGCTCGGCACTGTGTATGGCTCGAAATCATACGAAGGCCCGATGCGCGACTGGTATTTCCACACCGGCAACTACTGGTATGATTTTGCTGTGGTGGCTGAGCAACTCTGGGACATCAACTGGAAAGAGCAGTATTCTCCCGACAATCTCGGTCTCACCGGCACTTTCACCGGTGTCTCGGATGATGGCAAGACACTCATGGCGGTAGATTACTCCATGAGCCCTTATGCCGCCTATGTAATCCAGCTCGACCGTCCGCTTCCCGAGGTAGTGAAGGATTTCAATCTTCTCGGCAACTACTACACTACTCCCGTCAACAACGCTTCCTTTGCGATGCTCCGCGAAGTGAAGGTGACATTCGACCGCGAAATCGATGTGGTAGGTGAGTTCAATGCTGTCAGCCTCATCGATGCGGAAGGCAACACAGTGGCAAATTCCATCTCAATCAAGCCTGACGCAGGCGACAAGAGAACTCTTTCTGCTGTTTTCCGCAACCGCCGTCTGGAAGAGGGCAAGACCTACACCGTCGTGTTCCCGGCCGGTATCGTTTCTGTGGCAGGAGATGCCTCTCGTCTTAACGGTGAGATCCGAGTTTCCTACAAGGGTCGCCCCGATGCTCCAGTGTCTCCCCTGACCATCTCCCCGGTAGATGGTTCGGAAGTGTCGCGCATCAATGCCACATCCAACCCGGTCAGCATTCGCTTCAACTCCGATATCAACGTGGTGGAAGGTAACGATACCCCCATGACTCTTTCTCTCGTAGGCGAGGATGGTTCGCGCGAACTGGTGACGACCCTCAGTGGCTCCATCACCGGCGATGTGCTCTCTGTTTATCCCGTGCTTGAGCAGCGTCTCGCCTATGGTTCGCACTATGAGGTAGTGGTGCCCGCCGGTACTGTCGCTGACCTTTCCGGTGCCGACCCCAACGAGGAGATCGTGATAAGCTACGTCGGCAGCTACCTCCCCGAAGGTCCCGGCCTCGATGGCATCCTTTTCGAGGATAATTTCGACCAGGGCCTTACGAACAAATGGATGTTCTACGACGGCGCTTCCGATCTCGAGCCTTCCGATCTCATGGCTGGATGGGGATTCACCCAGGGTATGCCTTGGTGGACTGTTATGGACACCGAGTCGAGCACAAGCCAGAGTGCAGCTTCTCACTCCATGTTCAAGGCGCCCGGCAAAGCCGATGCCTGGATGGTGACCTCCATTCTCAACATCTCCGACGAGTCTGCCTACCTCGCTTTCAAATCGCAGAACTATAAGGATGTCGGCGACGTGCTCAAGGTTTACGCATACGCTACCGACAATATCTACACTTCGCTCACCACTTCGATCGTCGACAATTTCCGCTACTATGGCGACCTCATCTATGAGGAGGCTCAGGATCCCGGTGCCAACGAGGAACTCCTCGAAGGCGAGTGGCGCGACAATCTTATCTCGCTTGAGAAGTATGCGGGCAAGAACATCTACATCGCTTTTGTCAACGACAACCGCAATAAGTCAGCTATCTTCCTCGACGATGTCAAGATTGCCATCGACATGAAATACGCTCTTATCAACACCACTCCCTCTTCCGTAGTGGATAAGGATGAAGTGGAGATCAGCGCGAGCGTTCAGGTGCTCGGCGATAATGAGTCGTACAAGGGCTATTCTATCCGCCTCAACGATGCCGAGGGCAACCTCGTGTCGTCGCTTTCCGACCCGGATGTGGTGGCTGAGCAGGGCTGGAGACTTGACTTCAAGTTCCCCGACATGCTCCCCGTCAAGGTTGGCAAGGAAAACAAATTCAGCATCAACGTCACTCTCGGCGATGAGGAGCAGTCGCTCTCCGCTTCCGTGCTCGACCTTGCCATGGAGACTACTAAGAAGGTAGTACTCGAGGAATATACCGGCCAGGGTTGCCAGTTCTGTCCTCTCGGTCACGCTGCCCTCGACTGGATCCAGAAGGATTTCCCCGGCCTCGTGCTTCCCGTCGAACTCCATTCTTACCCGGCCGACAACTTCAACAACGATCAGGTGCAGGCCATGACCGACAACCTCGGTATGCAGGCCGCTCCTACAGCGCGCATCAACCGCGGCGCGGATATCGTGTCGCCGATGACGCAGGACGACGACAGCAACTACATCTATAAGAACGCCGGACTCTGGTATGACCACATCGTGGCCGAACTCGAGAATATGGCTCCCGCTGATGTAGAGGTGACTTCTGTAGTGTACGACGGCAACGACTGTGTCGCTGACGTTACTGTGACATACGCTCTCGACATCGAGAATGCCAATGTCAACATGCTCCTCGAACTTTGCGAAGACGACCTCATGGGCTTCCAGACCAATGGCGTGGCCCACGATCAGGCTGTGCTCGGCGACTGGGGCGCAAACGGCATCTACAACCGCACCACCAATCTCTACTACTACCACAATGTGCTACGCAACTGGGCCGGCAACACATTCAACGGCACCGGCGGTCTGCTCCCGACTACTATCGAGGCAGGTGTGCCTTACACCGTGAAGATGAAGGTGGCTGCTCCGAAGTCGATTGCCGACATCAACAAGACTCATGTCACTGCAATGCTCATCGATTCCGAATCGGGCAAGATCCTTAATGCCGACCGTCGTTTCACCAACACCGGCGCAGGTGTCGGCTCTGTCGACTCGGCTCTCTATTCGTTTGCAGTCATAGATGGAGCCATCTCTGTAGCTTACCCCGGCAATATTGATATGGAGGTATACTCGCTCGACGGAATGAGAATCGCTTCCGTATCGGGCAGCGACTCAGTGTCGGTAGATGTCAAGGCCGGCAACTCCGTAGCCCTGGTAGTGGTACGCACCGCCGACGGCAACCGCCATCACAAGGTGCGCCTCCGCTGATCCGAACCATAACCCGCTATTTTGCAAAGTAAAATAGCGATGTAAAACTCCACTTCCGTTTGCGGAAGTGGAGTTGTTTTATTATTTTTGTGACATGAAAAAGAAATTGAATTATTTTATGGCGTTGGCCATGACTGCTTCATCGTTGGCTGTGGCCGCCGATATTGAAGGCTATAAGGAAATACTTGCCATATCCATCACCGATATGAATATGGTGTCGGCTGTGGAATGCAATGCCGGCAGGGCTGTGAGGCTCGTCTCTTTCGGCGGAAGTTGCGATAACGGATATTTCAAGGGCTCGGTGCTTCCCGGCGCTCTTGACCGGCAGAAGGACGACAACGGAATCTCAACTCTTTCGGCGCGCTACACGCTCAGCGGAGTCGACAGCCGTGGCGACAGTTGCCGCATTTTCATTGAGAACGAGGCCGTGCAGGGTTCTCCCTACAGCCTGCCTAAAGTCTTCACCGACAGCAAGGCCCTCTCTTTCATGAACACTGCCGACCTGATCGGATATATTGACTCGGAAGGCGATTTCACCATACGTATCTACGCTCCCGAAACAGGGATACCGGTCTCAATGGAAAAGATAATGATTCCTGGAGATCATGGACTTCTCGCTGCAACGCTTGAGAAACCGGTGCTGAAGGCCGGCGAGAAATGTCCGATGGTGATTATATGCCACGGTTTCGGTGGCAACAGGAATGACGGTTTCATCGGCGACCTCGGCAGGCAGCTCGCCGCAAAAGGAATAGCGACGCTGCGGTTCGACTTCAACGGGCATGGGGAAAGCGAGGGCCTTTTCAAGGAGATGACGGTGCCCAATGAGGTGGCTGATGCAAAATGTGTGTATCAGTATGTGTCGTCGCTCCCCTTTGTGGATACCGACCGCATCGCGCTGCTCGGTCACTCGCAGGGTGGGGTGGTGGCTGCCATGACGGCCGGAGAACTGGGACACGACCGCGTGAAGGCTGCCGTGCTGATGGCGTCCGCTGCCGTGCTCCGCGACGACTGCATACGAGGCAACACGTTCGGCAAATTCTACGACCCGCTGAATCCTCCTCAGGAAGGCGTGGATCTCGGAGGCGGGAAAATACTCGGACAGGAATATATCAGAACAGCTTTCGATCTTCCGATCTACGAGACAGCGGGCAGATATCACGGGAAAGCATGCGTGATTCACGGCACGGGCGACCGCGTCGTGCCTTATACCTACGGTATCCGCTTCTCCGATCTCTGGCCCGCGAGCGAATATCATTCCATGCCCGGCTTCGATCACGGTTTCGGTCCCGATCCGCAGAAGGCTGTAGACATAGCCGTCGACTTCCTGACCCGCTCCCTGCTCTGACCGGCGCAGGCGCTTTGCTCTTCTCTTTTTCTATTTTCCCTGCTCATTAGGTTAAGAAGGGCCAGCCTTTCTTAACCATTTTTTATAAACATTCGAAAAAATACTTGCATATTTAAAAACTAATTCGTAAATTTGCGTCGTCAGACCATTCCGCAGAAGCCGGTCGAGGGTTTTGCGGGAGGGATGATGACATATTGAGTAGCGTTTATCGATACGCTCTTTCTTGACGCATAGAAATCTGGCAGTTTCGAATCGTAGTCAGGATTGAAGCAGACGGTAGATGCCTTTGTGGATATGTAACTAAGCCAATGGCAAGCGCGTGAGTGTTTGCTATAGGCATAAGTCATATTCTGCGTGAGGCTTCTGCATGTTTGCTCGTTCTACTACGATGGGCAATGCCAGAGCCTCTATGCGTGGAACGGGCAACGATGACAGTCTCACGTATTCTATGTTAAATTCCAAATAATTTTGGGATTTTTTTTGTTTTAAG
>JAUNFY010000040.1 GCA_030524805.1 Bacteroidales bacterium
AGTTGAATGTGGCATGCTTGATTCACGTGTGGAACCATTCGTGAATCGCGACAGAATCCTGATATATGAGAGATAGCGAAAGAGACCGGTTGAGGCTGATACATATAGTTGAGGCATGCGACAGAATTCAATCCTATTATCCTTTGGACAACGTTCCGCTTCTTGATAAAAAATCGATTGAGTTTTTCGGCCTTGTGAAAAACCTTGAGATTATAGGGGAAGCATCATATATGCTCACAAAGGAATTCGTAACCTCTCATCCGGCCACTGAATGGAACGACATGATCAGGATGAGGCATCTGATGGTGCACGGGTATTTTCATATAAGTCCTGAAATTGTAAAAGATATCATTGAAACTGAAATAGATAATCTGCGAAATCAGATTAATCAATACCTTGAGGAATTTTAAGGTGGAAAAATCATCGAAAGAAAATTTACCGAAAGAAAACATACTATGCGTAGCGATGACAGTTGTCGTCGCTGCATTGTCTTATTGGTTCTGGGCCTTCCCTTTCCGTAGCGCTCTTGGCTACAGGGAGGAGATGCAGTTGTTTCAGACCGCAGCCACATATTTTGCCGCTCTTGCAGCGCGTCCCGGCGGAATCTCGACATACCTCGGCGAGTTCCTTACGCAATTTTTCAACAATTATTGTATTGGCGCGGCCGTGATGACAATGCTGATGATGCTTTTCGCTGCCGGATGTTTCCTGATGCTCCGCAAGATGAGGCGTGATGCCGGTGTCATACAGTGCTGGACACTTGCCTTCATCCCGCTCACGGCGTTATGGCTCTTTATGGGTAATCAGAATATCACGGTAGCATTCATCGTGGCGCTCACCATAACTCTCTGGACATCCGTATTGTACCTGAGATGCTTTGATGGCTCAGGGCGCAGAGTGGCCGCTACGTTGATGGCCCTGCTGCTTGTCGCATTGCTTTATTATGTTGCCGGGCCCGTGGCGATTCTTCTCCCGGTTTTGATTATTGCGCGCGGCATTTTGGCAGCAGAAAAGCCGGTGCCGCAGGAGCGACGCGGTGTCTCATCACTGGTCTGGATAGGGTGTGGCGCTGTCGTGTGGCTCGCCGCAAATGTAGCGGTGTGGTCGCTATGGTTGCCCTATCCTTTGAGCTATCAGCTAATAGGCATCGGATATGTGTTGAATCCCGACAAATTGCTTTTGGGTCAGGTGCTACTGGAGGTTCTTCTTGTTGCTATTCCTTTCCTGCTCTGTTTGTTGGTTAAGGTTCCCCGTAAGGTGCTGATTCCGGCTCTGGTTGTGGCAGACGTGGCCGTAGCGGCTTTCCTGTTTCCGAAGGCTTACGACCCGGCTACATATCGCCTCATCGACTACGACTATATGGTGAGGGCCAACGATTGGGACGCCATCATCGAATATTCCGACCGTCATGCCCCTGATCTCCCACTCACTGTGAGCGCCACCAATCTTGCCCTCGGCATGACCGGCCAACTCGATGCGCGTGCTTTCGACTACTTCCAGCATGGTGCCGAAGGGCTTGTGCCGCCGTTCCTCAAGGAAACCCTCTCTTCGTGGACCACCGGCGAGATTCTTTTCCAACTCGGACTGGTCAACAGCGCACAGCGTTTCTATTTCGAGGGAATGGAAGCGATTCCCAACTACAATAAAAGTGTGCGCGCGGTGAAACGTCTGGCGGAGACGGCCATGATACGCGGCGATTACAAGTTGGCCGAGAAATATCTGAAATTGCTCGAAAACACGCTGTTCTATAAGAAATGGGCCATGCGCAACCTTCAGCTGATCAAGTCGCCCGAAGGAATTGACGCTCACCCGCTCTATGGCGCGATGCGCCGCGGCATGATTGATGAAACCTATATGTTCAGCGAGGGAGAACTCGACAAGACATTCGGACAGCTCTTCCTGAAGAATCCCGGCAACACGCTCGCAAGGCAATATCTCGTGGTATATCCTCTTCTGCAGCGCGACCTCAACAGGTTCAGCCAATATATGGGTGTGGTGGCGGAAAAATATCCTCAATATAATCCCCTTCTCGCGCAGCAGGCGCTGGCATTCATGTCGATGAAAAGCGGGCAGCCGATGCCGCAGGGAATGGTGTCGCCGGCTGTGGAGCAGTCGCTCCGCGCCTTCGCGCAGGCCTGGACCACCAAGAATCCCGACCTTATAGCCGCCCACCGCAACACCCTTTTCCATTATTTGCTGTCAGAGCAGTGATTCCCCGCGATGCCTCGCGGTTCTGGAAGTTATTTATTTGTAGACATCATGATGAAATTTTTAACTCAACACAGGTTTCTTTTTATTGCAGTTTTTATCGCGTTGCTGGGTTGCTCCGAGCGCCCGAAGAATGTGGAGAAAGTGGCCGGCGAGCCCCCGATTTTCCCCGACTATGCCGGAGTGACCATCCCGGCGGGGATAGCTCCGCTCAATTTCTCGGTCGATGCCGAAGATGTCGAGCGGGTCGATGTTGTGGTCAAAGGAAAGCATGGCGAGCTGCACTCAAATGGCAGATATGCCGACTTCGATATCAAAGACTGGCATAAATTGACCGAAGAAAACAAAGGCGGGGAACTCACCGTGAGTGTATGCGCCAAGATTGCGGGGCGATGGGTGCAGTATGATGATTTTCTGATAAACGTAAGCGCTCATCCGCTTGAGGAATGGGGGCTTACCTATCGCCGTATAGCACCGGGATATGAGGTCTACAGCAAGATGGGAATCTATCAGCGCGATCTGGCCAATTTCGATGAGTCGACCATTATCGAAAACACGATGACCGACGGACAGTGCTACAACTGCCACACTTCCAACCGCACAAATCCGAAAGAATTCGTTTTCCATGTGCGAGGCGAACATGGGGCCACTATGATGCAGAAAAATGGCGAATGCACTTGGTTGAAAGCCAACAACGACGCCCTCGGAGGCTCGATGGTGTATCCCTACTGGCATCCCTCCGGACGTTACTGCGCTTTCTCCACCAACCAGACCCGGCAGGGATTCCACATTGCCGGTGAGAAGCGTCTGGAGGTTTTTGACCTATCGTCAGACGTGCTTGTTTATGACACTGAGAAAAACGAGATACTCACCGATTCTTTGCTTAACACCAAGACATGGTCGGAAAACACACCGGTGTTCTCCCCCGATGGTAAATGGCTCTATTTCACCACTTGCTTGCAGAAGGAATATCCTCTGCAATATAAGGATGAGCAGTACAATCTTTGCCGCATAGCCTTCGACGAGAAGACCGGGCGCTTCGGCTCCGAGGTGGATACCATCTTCAATGCTGTCGAAAAAGGTAAAAGTGTGTCGTGGCCCCGTCCTTCCTACGACGGCCGATATATGCTCTTCACACTCAGCGACTACGGCTACTTCAGCATCTGGCATAAGGAATCAGACCAATGGATAATGGATCTCGCTAACGGCGCGGCACGTCCGGCCGATGAAATCAACAGCCCGGAAGCCGACAGTTTCCACAACTGGAGCGACAACAGCCGGTGGGTGGTCTTCACCTCTCGCCGCAGGGATGGCCTTTATTCGCATCTCTACCTTACGAGTATCGACAACAACGGGCATTTCACCAAGCCATTCCTCCTGCCGCAGCAGAATCCGGAGCAATACTATTCGGAATCGCTCTATTCATTCAACACTCCTGATTTCAGCAAGACAAAAGTGGATTTCGACACCCGCAAGGCCGTAGGCAGCATCCTCTCCGACGAACGGACCCCCACCAACGTGCGGCCGTAGTGACGACGCGCAGCTATACGCTCCTCTCATCGTCTGTCACTCCGGAAGATAAATATGAATCTCAATAAACCGATGAATATAAAGTCCCAACCATCGCTGAAGACCGCAACGACATCGCTCCTGATGCGAGCCATATTTTCATTGCTGTTGTTCGCAGCGTGCTATCTCTTTCTATATCTGAAGATACCGCAATATCTGCTTTATCAGGAGCAATACCAGCTTTTCCTTTTCACAGGCGACTATTTTCTTGAACGCATCTCGGTGCCGGGCGGTTTCGCCGACTGGCTTTCGGAATTTGTGGTTCAGTTCTACTATATGCCGATCTGCGGAGCCGCTCTTGCAGCGTTGCTCCTCACCATGTCGCAGGTATTCCTGGGCTTGGCGTGCCGCAGATGCGCTCTTGCCGACGCCGTCTATGCTCTTTCGGCGCTTCCGTCAGTGATGTTGATAGGCGCGATGGGCGATGAAAACGTCCTGCTGTCGGCTACTGTGGCTCTCATGCTCGGCATGTTGTTCCTCATGCTTGATTCATTCCGCCGGCCGGCATCTGTTGTGGCCGATACTCTGATGATGATTGCCGGTTTTGCCATCCTTTACTGGCTCGCCGGGGGCGTCGCATTTGTGTTCGTCGTGGCCTCCGGTATATTGCGCCGTCGGTTTTGGGTTGCTCCCGCAGTGTTGGCAATCGGCTGCGGCGGGGTATGGATAAGCCGTATGCTATGGTTTGATCAGTATCCGCTCGTCAGGTTGCTGCATGGTCTGAACTATTATCGGGTTCCGGAGATGTATCCCCCGCTGCTCTATGCTGTGGCGGCTGTGGCGGCATTGCTGCCCGCGCTTACGTGCCTGAATGTAAGGAAATCAAAAGCATATTTTTATATTGCGGCCGGAGTTGTGGCATTGTTTGCTGTGGTGTGGATACCGGGCTGTTTCGACGACGACAAAAGTCGGGTGTTCGCCTACGATTCGCTGGTGCGGCAGGGCAGATGGAACGACATAATCGAACGTGGAAAGAAAGAACGTCCGACCGACGATTTTTCATTGCAGGCCATCAATCTCGCTCTCGGCATGACGGGGACGTTGACTGAATCGATGTTTCAATATCCCCAGACCGGGCAGGACGGACTCATAGGTGGAATGTCGCGTCTCGACAATACGAGTCAGCTTGTCACTGCTGAGGCCATTTACCGTATTGGGTTGACAAACATTGCGTTCTCAACCGCATTCGACCTTCAGGAGTCGATAATGAACGATCGCAAGAGCGGCCGCCTGATGAAGCGGTTGGCGGAATGTATGATTATAAAGGGGGAATACAAGGTAGCTGCCAAATACATCGCGATGCTGCGCAAAAGTCTTTTCTATTCCGATTGGGCACGCAATGCGGAGAAACTGCTCGGCGACGACAGTGCGGTGGAGGCTCATCCCGTCTATGGGCCGATGCGGAAGAATGCCTTCAGCAAGGTTGGATTCTACGACTCCTCGCAACTTGAAAAGATATTTGCCATGCTTGCTTTCGACAGTCAGGGCTCCAATAATCTGGCGTTGCAATATTTCGCAGCTGCGGCGATGCTGAAAGGCGACCTTCCTACGCTTGCCGGTGTGTATAATTCAATGGATGGTATGTTTGGCGAAGCCCGGCTACCCCGACATGTGCAGGAGGCGTTGGCGATGTACTGGACTTTCGGACACGACTCTTTCGACGGCATCCCGTTCCCGCTGGGTGCGGAAGTGAAGCAGCAGACGGCGGCTTTGGCAAGGGCGGCGATGCAGAGCCCCGACAATCCGTCGGCGTGGGAGGCGGCCGCTCCCGGTTCGTTCGGCGTATATTTCCTGAATATGCAGCGCAAAAGCATGAAGAAGGCTCCGTCGACGCAAGCATATCAACAAACTCATGAATAGGACGATGATAAAGACAATGATAAAGAAGAATCACATATATTTGCTGCTTGTGGCAGTGCTGACGGCATGCGGTATGGAGCGGCCCCCCATGATGGAGCCATCTTCCGATATCCCCGACATATTTCCCGACTATGTGGGGGTGACGATACCGGCACAGATCGCACCGATGAATTTCAATGTCGGTGATGATGACGCCGATTGCGTCTACGTGAAGGTGACGGGCGGGAAAGGTGGCGAGATCGAAACGTCCGGTAAGTGGGCGGATTTCGATGAAGAGCAGTGGCATCAACTGACAGCGCGCAACGTGGGTGCCGACCTTACGTTTGAAGTGAGCGTGAAAGACCGTGAGGGCCAATGGCGCCGTTACGCGCCGTTTGCCATGCACGTCAGCGACATTCCGCTTGAAGATTATGGCGTGGTCTACAGGAAGATAGCGCCCGGCTATCAGACTTTCAGCAAGACCGGCATTTATCAGCGCGAGCTCGCCTCCTTTGAAGAGTCGGCGGTGCTCGAGGAAACTGCTGTCGGCGGCCAATGTGTCAACTGCCATTACTCCAAGCGGGGAAGTGCCGACCGGTTCACCATCCATGTGAGAGGAAAAAACGGAGGAACGATTGTGAAGAACGGTGCCGACCTTTCAAGCCTCCATTCCAAGTCGGCCAAGACAAACTGCAATCCCACCTACGGTTATTGGCATCCGGAAGGAAAATACGTGGCTTTCTCGTTCAATAAGATTGTGCAGAACTTCTATCTCGACAACGAACACAACATCGAGCCCTGGGATGTATATTCCGATATCGCGGTGCTCGACATAAACAGCAATCAGTTTATCACGTCGCCGCTGCTGGAGACCGGCAACTGCGAGACTACACCCGCATTCTCTCCCGACGGGAAGACGCTATATTTCTGCTATGCTGATTCGGTAGACATGCCGGGCGAATACGACCGGTTGCGCTACAGCCTGTGCAGCATAGCTTTTGATGCGGCGAAGGGTGCTTTGGGAGATTCCATTAGAGTAGTGGTTCCGGCCGACACGACGGGGGTGAGCGTCAGTCTGCCCCGTCCCTCCTATGATGGGAGGTATGTTATGTATAACGTGACTGAATATGGAACGTCGCCGATACATCATGCCGATGCCGACCTCTGGATTCTGGATCTCGCCTCAGGCACTGCACGTGCCCTTGACGAGGTGAACAGCGACAGCAGCGACGCATACCACAACTGGAGCAGTGGCGGCCAAGGATGGTTTCTCTTCAACAGCAAGCGTATCGACGGCATGTATGCCAACATATATCTCTCCTTGATGGGTAAAGATGGGAAAGCGACAAAGCCGTTTCTCATGCCGCAGAAGAATCCGCTCAAATATTACACCGAAGCGCTCCATTCCTTCAACGCGCCAAATTTCACGGCAGATAAGATAGAGCTCGATCCCTCCGGCGTTGGTTCTCTGCTCGCCGAGTAGTTGGTGTCCGGATTTCAACTCCGGCCACCCTGCTCCCGATTATTTGTTTGGATTTCATCAAAAATCGACAGATTATTTGTTTGGATTTTGTTAAAAAACGACGAATTATTTGTTTGGATTTTGAAAAATTTAATTTTATGTGTTTGATTTTATGATGATTATGATTTATTGTTTTTCTTGTTATTAATTGAATGAAACGATCAACCAAATCATATAGAGGTATAATATGCATATCAGGTATATTATGCTGCGTGGCGACGGCGGTCTATTTTGCCGTGTGCTATCCGAGCCATTTTCTTTGGCAGGAGCAAAATCAGATATTTCTTAATTCGGGAAGCTGGATAGCAACTTATTTCGGCCGTCCGGCTTGGCTGAGTTGTCTCGCAGGCGACTGGCTTACCCAGTTCTATATCTATCCCATCGCAGGGCCGGTGATTCAGACATTGGCAATCGCCCTTTGCTCAGCTCTCTTCGCCAAAGGAATTGCGGGCATGATCCGGCAGAAAACCGTAGGGTGGGCGCTCACGGGTTCGTTTTTCATATTGATGCTCTGCTCGTTCTCCTCTTCCGCCACATTGGCCTTTTTTCTCAGCGTAGCCGGAGGCATCGGGCTGGGTTTGATAAGGTTGCGTATCGGAATGAAATCCGGACGCAAAGTCGACCTCTCGCCGTTGTTGGTGCCCGTGTCGTTCTGGTTGTTCGGCTTCGGAGCATTGCTTACAGCTTTCTTTGTGGCAGTGTCGGAATTAAAAAACCGGCAGTGGCCGTTTGCATTGTGTGCGGTGATATTTGCAGCCGCGATGCCGGCAGTGTTCCGCGGAGCCTATTCGCTCCCATACTCAAAAGCTATCCTCTATCCCGGACTCGCAAAACCATCGATGCCCGAAACAAAGTTTGAGGAACGGCTCGAAATAGCAGATGCCTTCTACATGCGGCACTACGACCGCGCCATGCAGAAGGCTCTCGATGCCGATAATCCCGATGAATTCACCGCTTTCTACTATTACCTCTCAAGCGCGGTAAAAGACTCCCTTCCGGATCATCTGCTCAGATACCCGGTGAAGAGTCTCGGCACTCTGACTACGATAGGGGAGAGCACTCCGCTGCCGGTGATAAACATGATGAACGACCTCTATTTCGAACTCGGCGACATGACATACGCCGAGCGGGCTGCCATGATGCGCAATGTCTTCTCGCCCCGCAACCGCAACGTGAGGATGATGCGGCGTCTGGCTGAAATCAACCTCGTCAGCGGCGACACTCTCGCAGCGCGGAAATATCTCGGAATCCTCGACCGCACATTCGCCTATTCGGGATGGAGCCGTCGGCATCAGCCCGGAAATATGTCGGAAAAGGCTGAGAGAGAAGTCGTGAGCCGAATGGCGAGGAGCAATAAGAAAGACAATATAAGGTTGGGCGACAACTGCCGCAACATCTTGCTCGAACTGCTCGAATCAAATCCGAACAACACCATAGCGCTCGACTATCTGCTGTGCACCGACCTGCTGCTCAAAGACATGGACACCTTCAAGATGGACTACGACACCTACTGCATGGAGAAAGGTAAGCCCCGCTACAAGGATCTCTATCAGCAGGCCCTGACGATATACCTTGCCGGAACGGAGGCGCCCGATGAGGACTGGGAAAAATATATAGTGTCGGTCGACATCATGGAGGCCTTCCGCCAATATGGCGAAAAGCGGGGCAATCCTGCTTTCGCCGGCACCTACTGGTATTATTTCGACAGGCAGTGAAGTGTCCGGTCGCTCCCGTTGATTGCCTTATTTGCTTATTCTAAAACGATTTTATAGTTTGAATGAAATGAGAAAAACGATATATATCAATCTGTTGCTTCTTGTCGCTATGTTGGCCGGATGCACACCGAATCCGGAAAACGTGAAGGAATCTTCCGCATTGCCGCCGGTATATCCCGACTATGTGGATGTGACGGTGCCGGAAAACATAGCGCCCCTCAATTTCCTGCTCCGCGACAGCATCGAGGCGCTGCATGTGGTGGCCTCGGCAGGAGATGTCGAGATAAAATCACACAAGAAAGGCAACGAGGCGGTTTTCAACCTCAAGGAGTGGCGTCGGTTGATGGAAGCGGCCTCCGGAAAGGTTGTAAAAGTAACCGTTACGGCCCTGAAAGGCGGACAATGGGTCAGATTTAAACCATTCGGCATAAATATTTCGCCCGACAGGATTGATCCCTATCTCACGTATCGGTTGATTGAGCCCGACTACGAGGTGTTTTCCCGGTTGCAGATAATGGAGCGCAACGTTGAGGATTTCTCCGAGCGCGTGTTGTGCGACTACAACTCGGTCGGCAACCGCTGCATGAACTGCCACACCCATTCGCCCACCGATGCCGACCTCTCTTTCCTCTACATCCGCGGCGAGGGAGGGGGAATGCTTCTTAACGACCACGGCCGTCTGAGCCTTCTTAATTTCAAGACTCCCGATATGGTGTCGGGCCCGGTCTACGCGCAGTTTGACCCTTCGGGCCGTTATATAGTGTTTTCTGCCAACGCCATCATCCCGGCTTTCCATTCGCGCCCCGACAAGCGTCTTGAGGTATTCGACACTAAGTCGGATATATATGTGTATGATTTGAAACGGAATAAAGTCATAGCCTCTCCATTGATGGCCGACTCCACGCGGCTTGAGACCTTCCCCACATTCGCAGCCGACGGCCGCAGCATATATTATTGTGTTGCCGAGGGTCCGTTGCGTCCCTCCCGCCTCGACAGCATTCAGTATAGCCTTTGCCGCATGGATTTTGACCCTGAAAGCGGCACTTTTGGTAGCCGGGCCGACACTATTGTGGCCGCACGGCATGGTAAGGGGGGAAGTGTGAGCCATCCAAGGGTTTCGCCCGATGGCCGGCGTTTGCTCTACACTGTGTCTGATTTCGGCACTTTCCCCATCTGGCACCGCGAGGCCGACCTGCGCATGATTGATCTCGAAAGCGGGGAGGTGGATACGCTCGATGCCGTCAACAGCGACATGAGCGACACTTATCACTCATGGTCTTCTTCCGGCCGGTGGTTTGTGTTTGCAAGCAAGCGCGACGACGGTCTCTACGGCAAACCCTATTTTGTGCATGTGGATGCCGACGGAACTGCCGGCAAACCATTCGTATTGCCGCAGGAATCACCTTCTTTCTACGACCTAAACCTCAAGTCGTTCAACGTTCCCGATCTTGGCCGCAAACCGGTGTCGATTACCCCCGGCGAGGCCGCCCGCGCCCTCGGAAAATCTTTGTAGCGAGCGGTTTCAGACTCATTTTTATCGTTTTCTGCCAACGTGCAAAAGATGCGATAAAATAGTATTACAAATAAAATTTCTTTTGAATTAATTTTGCTTCCGTTAACTGAAAGTTAGCGGAACGCTGTTTTTTTGCGCTCAATGCTAATGTTGACATTAACCCGTTCATCCGATCGTAAGATCCAGACATTACATTTGTTGACAACATCAAAAGATTGAAATAAGCGTTTTGTTTAAGACCCCGGGCCACGTTTGCCCGGGGCATTGGTAAAATCGCCGGGTGGATTTTGATTTAGAAATACTTCTTGAGTTTTAAGATATGAATTACGGATATTTCGACGATAAGGCACGTGAATATGTCATCACGAATCCCCGGACTCCTTGGCCCTGGATCAATTATCTTGGCAATAAGGATTTCTTCTCGCTCATCTCCAACACGGCGGGCGGTTATTCTTTCTATAAGGATGCAAAATTCAGGCGCATCACACGCTACCGCTACAATGGAGTGCCCATGGATGCCGGTGGCAGATATTTCTACATCAAGGATGGCGACACTGTGTGGAATCCCGGTTGGAAACCTACCAAAACGCCTCTCGACCGCTATGAATGCCGCCACGGCATGAACTATACGCAGATTACCGGCGAGAAAAACGGACTGGAGGCAAAGGTGCTTTTCTTCGTTCCCCTCGACGCTCACGCCGAGATATCGCGCCTTACCCTTACCAACAATTCAGATCAGACCAAGAAGATTAAACTTTTCTCGCTCATAGAATGGTGCTTATGGAATGCCGCCACCGACATGGAAAACTTCCAGCGCAATTTCTCTACGGGTGAGGTGGAGATCGATGGCCCCACCATATATCAGAAGACTGAATACAAGGAGCGCCGCAATCATTATGCCTTCTTCACGGTCAACAGCCCCGTCGATGGCTTCGACACCGACCGCGAGAGCTTCCTTGGCCTTTACAACGGATTTGACGAGCCGGAAGCTGTCGCAGAAGGCAAGTCGCGCAATTCAGTCGCGCATGGATGGAGCCCTATCGCATCTCACTCCTTTGATATCGAACTCAAGCCGGGCGAATCCCGCACGCTTATATTCTTGCTCGGATATATCGAGAACAGCCCTGAAGAGAAATGGGAATCCAAAGGGGTGATCAACAAGGCTCCTGCAAAAGAGCTGATGAGCCGCTTCGACACCACTGAAAAAGTCGACAAGGCATTTGCCGACCTGCGTGCATATTGGGACGAGCTGCTGAGCCGCTTCTCCCTCTCTACCGGCGACGACAAACTCAACCGCATGGTCAATATTTGGAACCAGTATCAGTGCATGATCACGTTCTGCTTCTCACGCTCCGCATCGTTCTTCGAGAGCGGTATCGGCCGCGGCATGGGTTTCCGCGATTCAAATCAGGACCTTGTGGGATTTGTGCATCAGATTCCGCAGCGTGCCCGCGAGCGCATCATCGACATCGCTTCAACCCAGTTCCCCGACGGCGGTTGCTACCACCAGTATCAGCCGCTCACGAAGCGTGGCAACAATGACATCGGCGGCGGATTCAACGACGACCCGATGTGGCTCGTCTTTGGCGTAGACGCTTATCTGCGCGAGACCGGCGATTTTTCCATCCTTGACGAGCCGGTGCCTTTCGACAATGTGCCGGGCAGCGAAGTGCCGTTGATGCAGCATCTGAAAGTGTCGTTTGATCATGTCATCAATAATCTCGGCCCGCACGGACTCCCCCTGATAGGTAGGGCCGACTGGAACGACTGCCTCAATCTCAACTGCTTCTCCGACGACCCGAACGAATCGTTTCAGACCACTGAGAACAAAACCGGCGACTCGAAGGCCGAATCGCTCATGATAGCCGGACAGTTTGTGGTGTGCGGAAAGAATTATGCCGATATATGCCGCCATCAGGGCTTGCAGGAAGAAGCCGACCGCGCTATGGCGGAAGTGGCAAAAATGGAGGAAGCAGTGAGGAAATACGGCTGGGATGGCGACTGGTATCTGCGTGCCTACGACTATTTCGGCCGCAAGGTTGGCAGCCATGAAAATAAGGAAGGCAAGATATTCATCGAGTCGCAGGGATGGTGCTCCATGGCCGGAATCGGTATGGAAGAAGGCATGGTGGAGAAATCGCTCGATTCGGTTAAGAAATATCTCGATTGCGAGCACGGCATTGTGCTCAATTATCCTCCCTTCTCCGAATATGTGAAGGAATATGGCGAGATATCCACCTATCCTGCCGGATATAAGGAAAATGCCGGAATCTTCGCCCACAACAATCCTTGGGTGATAATAGGCGAGACGGTGCTCGGACGCGGCGACCGCGCTTGGGAGTACTACGAGAAGATATGCCCGGCATACGTCGAGGAGCGCAACAGCCACTTGCATAAGGTGGAGCCATACGTCTATTGCCAGATGACGGCCGGACGCGATGCCGCCCGGCCCGGAGAAGGAAAGAACTCTTGGCTCACCGGCACGGCGGCTTGGAACTGGTATGCCGTCACCCAGTTTATCCTCGGCATCCGTCCTGTCTACGATGGATTGGAGATAAACCCGTGTATTCCCGCTGACTGGAAGGAATATTCCGTCGACAGGGTTTTCCGTGGCGCCCGTTATCATATCGAGGTGCGGAATCCGGAGTCGGTCAGCAAGGGTGTGAGGAAGGTCACTCTCAATGGTGAGGAACTGCCCGGCAACGTCATCCCGGCTTGCCCGGCCGGCACAAGCAATGAAGTGGTAGTGGTGATGGGTTAATATGCAACAACTTAAAATCTTCAGAATATGAAAAAACTATTTATCGTCGTTTCGGCCCTGATGCTTCTGGCTTCATGTGGCTCCGGCAAGAAAAGTGAGAATGCGGAGGAGGAAACGGCTACTCCGGCACAAGCGTTGTTCGCTCAGCTTGACTCAGTGGCCAAATCAGGTCGGTTCTATTTCGGACATCACGACGACACTGCATACGGTCACGATTGGCAATACGTCGACGGCAACTCCGATGTCAAGGCCGTCACCGGCGAATATCCCGGTCTGATGAGCTGGGATCTCGGATGGATAGAGGTTGACTCTGCTACGAATCTCGACGGCGTGCCGTTCGATTTCATAGCGCAGGAGATAGTGAAGCAGCACGCGAGAGGTGGCGTCAATGCCATTGGCTGGCACGTGATAAATCCCGCTACCGACACCGATGCCTGGGACGTTTCCGCGTCTCCCCTTCATGAGATGGCCGCCGACTCCCTGCTATCGGCCAAGATGGATATGTGGATAGGAAAGACTGCCGACTTCATCAAGTCGCTCAAGGATGCTGATGGCAACCCGGTGCCCGTCGTGTTCCGTCCCTGGCATGAGAATTCCGGAACATGGTTCTGGTGGGGCACAGGCAACAGCACTCCCGAAGAATATATCGACCTGTGGAAGCGCACACGCAAGGTGTTCGATGAGAAAGGCGTCGACAATGTGCTCTGGGCTTATTCTCCCGACAAGGATCTGACGCGCGAACAGTATTTCAGCACTTATCCCGGCGATGAGTATGTCGATATTCTCGGTGCCGACATTTATCATTTCGGCGGAGAGAAAGGTATAGAGGAATATAAGGCAAGGATACAGAACGAATTGCCTTACGTGGCTGAAGAAGCTGCCAAACGTGGCAAACTGGCCGCTTTCACCGAGACAGGACTCGAGGGACTCCCCATCGACAACTGGTATTCGGAAGTATTGCTTCCCGCACTCAACGACATTCCGCTTGCATACGTATGCGTATGGCGCAATGCCGAGAAGAATGTGAAGCCCGGACACTTCTATGTTCCCTATCCCGGACATCCGGCGGAAGCTGATTTCAAGAAATTCCACGACAGCGGTAAGGCCCTGTTCGTGAAGTGATAATAAAATAAAATCATTATGCGGCCCGGTGCTTCCGGGTGCAGTAAAAATATCAGAACCAAAAATGAATTTCGAACAAAGAAAACAACTGGTTGAGGAGCGCTACAATGAATTATTGAGCCGTAGCAACCATCCTATAGAAGGCAATGGCATCTTCGAGCGGTATGCCAATCCTGTGGTCACAGCCGAGATGATTCCGCTGACTTGGCGCTACGACTTCAATCCTGCCACCAATCCTTATTTCATGGAGAGGATTGGATGCAACGCTGCCCTCAATTCAGGTGCCATAAAGTGGGGTGATAAATATGTGATTGTGGTTCGTGTGGAAGGTTCCGACCGTAAGTCCTATTTCGCAGTGGCGGAAAGCCCCAACGGCATCGACAATTTCCGCTTCTGGGAAAGACCGATCACAATGCCCGACACTGATGACCCCGCCACAAACATCTACGACATGCGTCTCACCCGTCATGAAGACGGCTGGATTTATGGCCTTTTCTGTGTGGAACGTCATGACGACAGCAAGCCCGGCGACCTCTCGGCTGCTACTGCCGCATGCGGAATCGCCCGCACCAAAGACCTCGTCAACTGGGAGCGTCTCCCCGACCTCAAGAGCAAATCGCAGCAGCGCAACGTGGTGCTTCATCCCGAGTTCGTGGATGGCAAATACGCGCTCTACACCCGTCCGCAGGATGGCTTCATCGATACCGGAAGCGGCGGCGGAATCGGTTGGGCGCTTGTCGACGACATCACTCATGCCGAGATTAAGGAGGAAATCATCATTGATCCGCGCTATTACCACACCATCAAGGAAGTGAAGAACGGCGAGGGCCCGCATCCCATCAAGACTCCGAAAGGATGGCTGCATCTCGCCCATGGCGTGAGGGCATGTGCCTCTGGCCTGAGATATGTGCTCTATATGTACATGACTTCGCTCGAGGAGCCTTGGAAGAAGATTGCTTCGCCGGGCGGATACCTCATGGCGCCTGTCGGTGATGAATACATCGGCGACGTGATGAACGTGCTCTTCTCCAATGGTTGGATAGCCGACGAAGACGGAAAGGTGTTTATCTACTACGCCTCTTCCGACACCCGCATGCACGTGGCCACTTCCACTGTCGACCGCCTCGTGGACTACTGCATGAACACTCCCGAAGACAAACTCACGACTTCTGAATCTGTAAAGACAATCAACCGACTGATCGACGCCAATTTGGAATTTGGCAAAAAATAACTGAACCTGCTCATAACCGGTAGCGCGGCATCGCCGCGCTACCATCACTTAACCCGTAAAAAACTCCTGTTAACCTAATCATTGCGGCACCCATGATGAAGAATCTGAAGCGAAAAGTCGGTTACGGCTTCGGCGACATGGCTTCGTCGATGTTCTGGAAGATTTTCAGTTATTATCTTCCGTTCTTTTATTCCAATGTGTTCGGTCTTTCTCTCGTGGATGCCGGTGCGCTCGTATTGGCCACAAGGGTCTGGGATGCTGTCTCCGACCTCATGATGGGGCTTATTGCCGACCGCACCAATACGAAAATGGGTAAATACCGCCCATATCTCCTTTGGTTTGCCGCTCCCTTCGCGGTGTGCGGCATACTGCTTTTCACTACTCCCGACTTCGACTATGCCGGGAAATTACTCTGGGCATGTTTCACATACGTGCTGATGATGACTGTATATACATGTATCAACGTGCCGTATGCGGCCATGCTCGGGGTTATCACTGCTGATCCGAAGGAGAAGACGGTCTACTCATCTTTCCGTATGTTTTTCGCCTACACAGGCAGCTTCATCGCGCTTGCTTTCTGGGAGCCTCTCTGCTCCATGTTCCAGTCGCTTTTCGGCATGTCTGAAAGCGGTGGATGGCAGTGGGCCATGGTGGTGATTGCCTTGATGTGTTTCTGCTTCTTCATCATCTGTTTCCTCATGACCAAGGAAGTGGTGCACTCAAGAAAGACATCGAGCATAGGCTACGATTTCAAGGTCCTGCTGCGCAACCGTCCCTGGTGGATTCTCGTGGTGGTGGCTCTCGGATCCAACCTTTTCAATACGCTGCGGGGTGCCACTGTGGCCTATTTCTTCGCCGACGTCATTGGCAGCGATGCCAGCGTGTGGTTGTTCGGTCTGTCGGTGATATTCTATTCAGGCCTTTTCCTGAGCATCGGCGAAGTCGCCAACATGATCGGCGTGGCGCTGGCTGTGCCCATTGCCAATATGTTGGGTAAAAAGACTTCGTATATTCTTGTCAATGTGTTCCTGACTGTCTTCAGCATCTCGTTCTGCTTCATGCCCCTCACTCCCGTCGGAATGTTCGGTATGCTCGTGCTCCAGATAGTGATATCGATACTCACCGGTGTTCTCTCACCGCTCATCTGGTCGATGTATGCCGATGCGGCCGACTACTCCGAACTCACCTACAGAACTGTTTCCACCGGCCTCATCTTCTCCTCGTCGTCGATGGCCCAGAAGTTTGGCGGTGCATTGGGTGGCGCATCGGTGCTTTGGCTGCTCGGGTTATGCGGATATGTGGCCACTTCAGGATGGGAACAGCCGCAGAGCGCCATCAACTGCCTGTGGGCGCTCATGAGCTATATTCCCGCGGCAGTGGCCCTGTTGGCGGTGGTGGCGATGCTGTTCTATCCGCTCACTACCGACAAAATGAAGACCATCTGCGATAATCTTAAATCTTGTCGTGATAAACGCCCCCGCGAGATGCGTTATCTATATGAGGAGGAAGAGGATGATTTCTGACAGTAAATGATAATGTTTTTGCCTCTCGCGAACCTGAACCTAAAATCTACCAACGTTTTTTAACCTGATTCAATGCATAATTTAAAAAGAAAAATCGGATATGGATTCGGCGACATGGCCTCGTCGATGTTCTGGAAGATCTTCAGCTATTATCTTCCCTTTTTCTATTCCAACGTGTTTGGCCTCACTCTCGTTGATGCTGGCGTGCTTGTCATGGCCACCCGCATCTGGGATGCCGTCTCCGACCCGATGATGGGCATCGTGGCAGACCGCACCAACACCCGCATGGGTAAATACCGTCCTTATCTGCTGTGGTTTGCCGGCCCTTTCGCCATCTGCGGAATCCTCTTGTTTACCACCCCCGACTTTGCTTACACCGGTAAGCTGATATGGGCTTACGTTACGTATATCCTAATGATGACCGTATATACCGGCATTAATGTGCCATACGGCGCTATGTTGGGCGTCATCACTGATGATCCGAAGCAGAAGACCGTATATTCCTCCTTCAGGATGTTTTTCGCCTACGGCGGATCGTTCATCGCTCTCGCCGCTTGGGAACCGCTATGCTCTTTCTTCACCAACAACTTCGGTCTCGGCGTCGCCGGTGGCTGGCAATGGTCGATGGTGGTGATAGCCGCGGTCTGTCTGGCGCTTTTCATCATCTGTTTCTTCATGACGAAGGAAGTGGTGAAGACGAAGAGTTCGGTGGGCGTAGGAAGCGATTTCAAGGCGTTGCTTTCCAATAAACCCTGGTGGATACTCATAGCCGCAGCCCTTTGCTTCAACCTCTTCAATACTGTTAGAGGTGCTACGGTGGCATATTTCTTTGCCGACGTCATCGGCTCCGACGCCAATATGTGGCTGTTCGGCCTCACCGTGCTCTTCTATTCAGGCTTGTTCCTCAGTATCGGTGAAGTCGCCAATATGGTGGGAGTGGCTTTGGCTGTTCCTGTCGTCGATAAGTTTGGCAAGAAGAATACCTTCATGCTTGTCAACGCCTCGCTGGTGGTGCTGAGCGTGCTCTTCTTCTTCCTCCCTGTCACCCCCGTTGGAATGTTCGGCATGCTGATGTTCCAGATCATTATTTCAGTGCTCACCGGAATCATGTCGCCCCTCGTCTGGGCCATGTATGCCGACGTTGCCGACTACTCCGAGCATAAATACCACACGGCATCTACCGGCCTCATCTTCTCGTCCTCCTCGATGGCGCAGAAGTTTGGCGGTGCCATAGGTGGAGCCGCAGTGCTCTGGCTGCTCAGCGCATGCGGATATGTCACCACCGGCGACGCGCTCATTCAGCCGCAGGGCGCGATCAGCTGCCTCTGGAGCCTCATGAGTTTCATCCCTGCATGTGTTGCTTTCATTGCCATGTGCGCCATCTATTTCTATCCGCTCACTACTGAGAAAGTGAAGACGATAGCCGATGCTCTCAGGGAGAGGAGAAGTGCTGCCGCAGCTGCCGTAGCCGATAATTTCAATGATGTTAATAATTGATGATGATGAAACAGCGATTAGATCAGCTCAAGATTGAGCTCATGCTCAATCTTGAGGAAAATATACTTCCCTACTGGCTCCGGCTTGAAGATCCGGAGGGTGGCTACTATGGCCGCGTCGATTGGCAGGAGAATGTGCATCCCGACGATGAGCGTGGCTGCATTCTCAATGCCCGCATTTTGTGGACTCTCTCGGCGGCCGCCCGCCTCACCGGCAATCAGGAGTATGCGCAGGCTGCCACGCGGCAGATGTGTTATTTCTGCGGTAATTTCATCGACCGTGAGTATGGTGGATGCTTTTGGTCGATAAATGCTGACTCAACTCCGCGCGACACCAAGAAGCAGTTTTATGCCATTGCTTTTGCGATATACGCCCTCAGCGAATACTATGCTCTGTCTGGCAATCAGGAGGCTCTCGATGAGGCTCTGGCATTGTTCAGATCGATAGAGGAGCACAGCCGCGACCACAATGGTCAGGGCTATTTCGAGGCCTCGACACGCGACTGGCAACCCATCACCGACATGCGTCTCAGCGATAAGGATATGAATTCCGAGAAGACGATGAACACGCTTCTCCACATCCTCGAGGGCTACACCAATCTTTTGCGTGTATGCCGCAGGGACGATGTGCTGGAGGCTACCGCCACCTTGCTCCGGTTGTTCAACAATGAGGTCATCGACAGGAGCAACGATCATCTCGGCCTTTTCTTCGACAGCGACATGAAGCGGGTGGAGCATGGCATCTCCTACGGTCACGACATCGAGGCATCATGGCTGATGCTTGAGGCCGCTCAGGTGATTGGCGATGAAGCCCTGCTCGCCGAGACAAAGGAAGCGACCCATAGGCTTGCTGTCGCCGCGCTTGAAGGACTGCAACCCGATGGCTCCATGATATATGAACTCCACGGCTCGGGCCTTCTTGATACCGACCGCCATTGGTGGGTACAGGCCGAGACTGTGGTCGGTCTTATCTATCTCGCCCGTTTCCACGGCGATGTATCGGCTTATGCCAAGGCTGAGAAGACGTGGGAATACATAAAGGCTCACCTTGCCGATCACGTGCATGGAGAGTGGTGGTGGCGTCGTTCCGGAGCGCAGGCCGACTTGATTTCCGGTGCGGATATAGAGCGCTTTAAAGATGACAAGGCCGGTTTCTGGAAATGCCCTTACCACAACTCACGCATGTGTATGGAAGTGGTAAAAATCATAAACGAAAATCAGGACTGAACTTAAGAGTGAAATTGTTTGGACTCTGATTGATATTTTTTCTATTTCCAATATTCCGTCTTCGCTGTTTGAAACGGTTGCTTATCAATGCAATAGTATAATTCTACGGAATATTTCGATGGTATCAATCCAAAAGTGAACCTTAATTTACTCAACTATTATATGATGTGAATTCGGCCGGGAATGCGTGAGCATGTCCGGCCGAAATGGTATTATTGACTTCGAAAGCCACTGAATATATTAAATCGTTTATTTGATACACTTATTGTCAGAATCGTATGCCGATTATTCCGGAGCATACGGCCTGACGGGTCGTAATGTCGTTGCATTCAAGCCCCTGATAGCGGTATTCAAAGCCGAGGCTCAGGGCATATTTCCCGAGTTGCCAGTCGGCGATGAGCCGGCTTTTCACCTGAGGTCGGTTGCCCCACCATCCGAAGTGGGCGAGTCCTGAATGGTTGCCGACATAAATCTCATAATAAGTCTCACCATACTGTGGGCAGAAAAACGCGCCCAGCGTTGGAATCTCGACGTTTTCCGATATGGTCAGTTTCTTGCCGAGCAGTCTGATTTTGTCGTATTCGCCGCGTAGCGTGAGGCTGAGGCCGGTCCAGAAAAGTGCCTGCACCGGATTGTTGCCGTTACGCACGAGATATATCGCACCCCCGTCGATGCCTGCGGTGGCACCTCCGGCCAGGGTCAGGCCCTCGACAGGTGAGAAATATTGCTCCACACCCCACTGCAGATTGAGCGAAAGGTCATACATCCGCGAGTTTTTCGCCGGGCTGAGCAGATATCCGTAGTCGATGTCGGCACGCGCCTGCATTCCGGTCTTCCCCTCGTTCCATGCCCGGTGCCGCCATTCATATCCCAGACCGTAGCCGGGTCCGGTGTAGGTGAGTGGCGAGAGATAAGTGCACCTGAGCGTCTTGTGTCCGCCGCTCAGCTCGAGATGTTGCTCCGAAAGAGCGACTGGCCATGATGCCGCTATGGCAATCATGGCCAGTGCTGTCTTTTGCAGGAATGGTCTCATTCCTTCGTTGTGCGGCGTGCACGACGTTTTGTAGTCGGCTGCTCCACTTTCACCTCTTCGATGCCGGCGAGGGCGCCGTCGATGAGGATTCGGCCGCAATATTCGCACACGATAACCTTCTTGTGCATCTTGATTTCAAGCTGACGCTGGGGCGGGATGCGGTTGAAGCAGCCGCCGCATGCGCTGCGCTGCACGCTCACGATGCCGAGTCCGTTGCGCGCGTTCTTGCGGATGCGCTTGAATGCGTTGAGTGTGTAGTCGTCGATCTTCGACTCAAGTTCCTTAGCCTGCAGAAGGAGTTTTTCCTCTTCCTGTTTGGTTTCCGAGATGATGTCGTGAAGTTCGTTTTTCTTCTCGCTCAGATTGTGCTCGCGGTCGGAGATTTCCTCCTTGGTGCGCTCTATGTCGGCTTCTTTCTCCTCTATTCTGGCCTTCGCGTCGCGGATGTTCTTCTCGGCAAGTTCTATCTCGAGAGTCTCGAATTCCTTTTCCTTCTCCAGGAATGCGAACTCGCGGTTGTTGCGCACGTTGTTGATCTGCTCGTCGTAGCGCTCGATCTTGTTTTTTCTTGCTTCGATGTCGCCTTTCTTCACATTGATGAGATCGTTTTGCTTGTCGATTTCATCCTGGAAGTTCTGGATTCTTGTTTTGAGACGGATGATGTCGTCTTCAAGGTCTTTCACTTCCAGAGGAAGTTCGCCGCGCACATTCTTGATGCGGTCCACTTCCGAAAGGCATGTCTGCAGTTTGTAGAGGGCGGCAAGGCGTTCTTCCACCGAACGCTCCTTGTCATGTTTCTTGTCGGTTGCCATTTATCTTATTATTTATTTATTCAAATTAAAGAACTTTTCATTCCCCTGACATTATCCTCACCGGGTTCTTCTCACACTCCGAGAAATAGATGACGCATTCGGGAAGGCGCTCCCTGATGGCGCGGAAAAGGATTTTCCGGCTGCAGAGCTCGCTTTCGAAGTGGCCTATGTCGGCAAGGAGTATGTCGGGGCCGTAGGTCGTGAAATCGTGGTATTTGAGGTCGCCGCAGAGATACACGTCGGCTTCCGACTCAAGGGCCTCCTTGAGCAGGCTGCCGCCCGAGCCTCCGCACAGGGCTACTTTCCTCACCACTATTCCCGGCGTCTGCGCCGAATAGCGCAGCTCCTTCACTTCGAAAGTTTCCCTCACTTTTCTCAGGAATTCAAGTTTGGGAGTAGGGCGCACGTTGCCCACTATTCCGAGCCCCTGCTTGCCGTCGCCGGTTGAGGAAAGCTCGAGCGGTCGGCAGTCGGAAAGGCCGAGCATGTGGGCCATCTCGTAGCTCACTCCCTCGTAGGTGGAGTCGAGATTCGTGTGTGCCGAATAGATTGCTATCCCCTCGCGTATGGCGAGTTCCGCTATACGTTCCACGGGCGAAGCGCCTGTCAGACGCTTCAGGCCGCCGAATATCAGCGGATGATGGCTCACTATCATGTTGCAGTCGCGTTTCATCGCTTCCTGCATTATCTCCTCAGTCACGTCAAGACATAGTAATACTGCGGAGACATTCATCTCCGGGTCTCCTACCTGGAGTCCCGGATTGTCCCAACTCTCCTTCAGCTGCAGCGGGGCGAAGAGTTCTATTGCCTGAGCTATATCTTTAACTTTTGTCATCAACGGTCAGTTAGTCTTCCGGCGTCAGTGTGAGTCGGAGTTCATCAAGCTGCGACTGGTCGATGGGCGAGGGGGATTCGTTCATCACGTCGCGGCCGGAATTGTTTTTCGGGAATGCGATGGTGTCGCGGATGCTGTCGAGGCCGGCCAGGATCGATACGAAGCGGTCGAAGCCCAGTGCGAGGCCGCCGTGAGGGGGCGCGCCATACTGGAATGCGCTCATCAGGAAGCCGAACTGTTCCTGTGCACGCTCCGGAGTGAAACCGAGCAGCTCGAACATCTCGTTCTGGAGTTCGGAGTCGTGTATACGGATTGAGCCGCCGCCCAGTTCAGTGCCGTTCACCACGATGTCGTAGGCAGTGGCGCGCACTTTGCCTGTGTCGGTGCGGAGCAAGGGGATGTCTTCCGGATTGGGCGATGTGAAGGGATGGTGCATCGCATAGTAGCGCTGTGTCTCGTCGTCCCATTCGAAGAGGGGGAAGTCCACCACCCAGAGGCATGCGAAGTTGTCTTTGTCGCGCAGGCCGAGACGGTTGCCCATTTCGAGGCGGAGTTCGCAGAGCTGTTTGCGGGTCTTCATCGCGTCACCACACATTATCAGAAGCAGGTCGCCTGCTTCAGCGCCGGCTCTCTCGCCCCATTGCTTGAGTTCTTCCTCAGTGTAGAACTTGCCGATCGAGCTCTTGATGCCGCCTTCTTCGAATTTCACCCACATCAGGCCCTTGGCGCCTACCTGCGGACGTTTTACGAATTCGGTCAGTTCGTCGATCTGCTTGCGCGAATAGCCGGCGCAACCCTTGGCAAGGATGCCCACGGTGAGTTCGGCATCTTCAGTCACAGCGAAGCCGTGTCCTTTGGCGAGGTCGGTAAATTCCACGAAGGGCATGCCGAAGCGCAGGTCGGGCTTGTCGCTGCCGTAGAGGCGCATCGCGTCGTGCCATGTCATGCGGGGGAACGGCTCGTTGAAGTCTATACCCTTCACATATTTGAAGATGTGCTTCACCAGACCCTCAAACATGTCGATCACGTCTTCCTGCTCCACGAAACTCATCTCGCAGTCGATCTGAGTGAATTCGGGCTGGCGGTCGGCGCGAAGGTCTTCATCGCGGAAGCACTTGGCTATCTGGAAATATCGGTCGTAGCCCGACACCATCAGCAGCTGTTTGAAAAGCTGCGGGCTCTGGGGAAGGGCATAGAATTCGCCGGGGTTCATGCGCGAGGGCACCACGAAGTCGCGTGCGCCTTCCGGTGTCGACTTCACCAGGATGGGAGTCTCGATCTCGAGGAAGCCTTTCGAGTCGAGATAGCGGCGGATCTCGAATGCCATGCGGTGGCGAAGTTCAAGGTTCTTACGCACGCAGGGACGTCGCAGGTCGAGGTATCTGTATTTCATGCGGAGGTCGTCGCCGCCGTCGCTGTTGTCTTCGATTGTGAAGGGGGGAGTCTTGCTGCGGTTGAGCACTTCCAGATGGTCGGCGATTATCTCTATGTCGCCTGTGGGGATATTCGCGTTTTTCGATGCGCGTTCAGCCACTTTGCCGCCGATACGCACCACGTATTCACGTCCAAGCTTGTTGGCTGTCTCGAAAAGTTCGGCATTGTCGGAATCAAACACCACCTGAGTGATGCCATATCTGTCGCGGACATCGATGAAAGTCATGCCGCCCATCTTGCGGGTTTTTTGTACCCATCCGGCAATCTCGACGCGTTTGCCGGCGTCGGCGAGGCGAAGCTCGCCGCATGTTGTGTCTCTATACATTTGGAAAATGTCAGAATTTTGGTTTGTAATTTCATGTTAATCAATGCGTTAAAAATGAAATTTTTGAAAATTTGCATTTGTCGGCATTTTAACGTTGCAAAATTACAAAAAAATTCGCAAACCTCCAAATCCTCCGGCTTCAGTTCTTGTCTCCCGGGGCGGAATCAAGTATCCGCTTCACTGCGAAGTCAAGGATAGGGTCGATGCCGCGGATCAGAAGCGAGTCGGGGGCATGCACTTCGCATCCCGGGCTCGGGTCTATGCCGAATTCCGTGATGTTGCCGTCGGGCGACGTCATGGGGCAGGCCGAGAATCTCACGCCCCAGCCTATCGGCATCTCCGAGCTGAAGGGGAGACCGCCGCCACCGCCCGTGCGTGCGCCGATGATGCTCACGTTGGGCAACGTCTTCATCACCGATACGAAATCGTTGGCGGCGCTGAAACAGCTGCGGTTGGTCAGTACGGCCACCGGGCGGTTGAGATATGCTATCCTCACGTTGGTGTCACACGGCTGGTAGGTAATCTCGTACGGCTCCGAAAAGTCGGCATGTCCCGGGCCGGTCTTGTGCCGGATGAAACCTCCCGTCACCTCATGATTGATAAGGCGGCTCACGAGAGTGCGGATATTGGTGAGGTTGCCTCCTCCGTTGTCGCGGATGTCGATTATCAGCCCTTTGCTCTGATGAAGGAGCGCGAGGATGTAGTCGAGGTTCAGGTTGCCGATGTCGTAGGAGAAAGAGGGGTAATACATGTAGCCGATTGTGTCGGGCAGCATGGAGTAGGATATACCCGAAGTCTGGAGGTAGTTGAATTTCAGATAGTCTTCCTGAATGGTGCGCAGACGGAAATCCTGCGGATAATCGCTCCACCATTTCCTGTAGTAGGAAGTGGAGAATGACGAAGAGAGATTCACGTGTCCGTCTTGCAACTCATTGAGCATGGCGGCGCAGATGGAATAGAGTTCGATGAAATCGGTCTCGTCGCTCACGAGTGGACGGTATAATCTGTAGATGCTGTCCCAGTCTATCCCTTTCTCTCTGAAAAAGCAGTAATGCGAGTCGATGGTGCGCCATAGCGACTCGAAATTGCCCACCGGGTCATTGACCTGCTGCCGGTCGTCGACGCAGGAGGAGGGCAACACTGCCGTCAGCAGTATCGCCATCATCGCCGCTATGCTCCCTATCGCTTTCTTCATCTCGGAAATCAAAAAATGAAGTTGTTTAAACTTATTTTTTCGTTAAGATTTCGTCAGGTTTCCGGATGGATTTTTCTTCAGGAAGAAGGAGCGATGCGGGCATCGCGAC
>JAUNFY010000123.1 GCA_030524805.1 Bacteroidales bacterium
AGTAAATATTGTATATCACTAATTATCAGATATATTATGTGTTTGCATATTAGTTGCTCAGGATCGAAATGACAATAGCAGCCCCTGATAAGATGAAATCAAACCGCGAGGTGGTGGTCACCCCGGTGCTCCGTTCGCTCGATTCCTCCGACTCGCTGCTGCTCTCCCCGGTGACAGTGGCCGGCCGCTCGAGATATTTCACTATCCAGCGCCATTCGCTCGCCGACCCCGCATCGCTCTACCAGTCGAAGCAGGGACTCAAGATTCCCTACGCCGCCGATGTGAAGATGGATTCCTGGATGGAGCATTCGCAGCTCGACCTCAAGCTCACCGAGAGAGGATGCTGCGGCGACTCGCTCAACAGCGACGACCAGCCCATGGCTCTTCTCGATTTCCGCCCCAGGGAATTCGCTCCCGCGCTTTCATACATCCGCCCCGTGGTGAGCAACGAACCCAAGACACGCACCATCAACGGCTCGGCATATATCGACTTCCCCGTGAACATCACCGAGATACGCCCCTCCTACCGCCGCAACCCGATAGAGCTCGCCAAGATCAACGCCACCATCGACTCGGTGCGTCTCGACGAGGACATCAACATTGATGCGGTCACCATCAAGGGTTACGCCTCGCCCGAAGGCAGTTACTCCAACAACACCCGCCTCGCCTCCGGACGTACGCAGGCACTGAAGGAATACGTGCAGATGCTCCATAAGTTCGCCCCCGGACTCATCAAGACCTCATGGGAGCCGGAAGACTGGGGAGGACTCAAAAGATATGTGGAAGGATCCGGCCTCGCACACCGCGACGAGATCCTCGCCATCATCGACACCGACATGGATCCGGATGCAAAGGACGCGAAGATCAAACGCACCTATCCCGAGGAATACCGCTTCCTGCTCATGGAAGTGTATCCGGCACTCCGACACAGCGACTACACTATTGACTACACCATACGCACCTTCACCGATCCGGAAGAGATACTCCGCCTCGTGAAGACAGCCCCCCAGAAACTTAGTCTCAACGAATTCTACATCGCGGCCGCCACCCTCGAGCAGGGAAGCCCCGAATATGAAGACCTCTGGGAAACCGCCGTCCGTATGTATCCCGACTCGGAAGTGGCACTTATCAACGCCGCCAACGCGGCCCTCTCGGCAGGGCATCTGAAGCGCGCCGAGGAATGCCTCGCCAAAGCCGGCAACGGCCCCGACGCCATCTACACCCGCGGCAACCTCGCGGCCCTCAATGGCGATCTCGACCTTGCCCGCCAATTGTTTGCCGAAGCGGCCCGCATGAAAGTGGCCGATGCTCCGGCAGCTCTCGAAAGAATCAATCAAATATCGGATTCAGCCACTATCACACGGCTGATGAAATGATGTAGCGGCCGGCACCCCGCGCCGGGGTGAAAATCCGCCGCCGTCACCGCCCATTGCTTCTGTGGCTATGCCACCGACCGCCCCCTCTCGACCCTTTTTTTATAGGTAAATAATCATAAAGCGATAAAACTCAACAGATTAACAATAATTGATTTATGAACGCATTTTCTAAACTGATCCCCTGCGCTGTGGGGATCCTGATGCTGACGGCTTGCTCCAACGAAAACATGCCGGCGCTTCCGGAAGAAAAGGAAGGCGACTTCTACACCGCCGTGGCAATCAACTTCGCCACCGGCACAAGAAGCAAGACCGACACGAATGTTGACAGTGACTACACTACGAGCAACAACGGAACCGAAATCGGCAAGGATTTCGAAAACAAGGTGAATTCAGTGGCCATCGTGCTCGCCACCACCGGCAACGACCCTGAAGTGATCACCTACAAGCAGGTGGGCGCTGAAGTGAACAGCGGCAATGCTTCCGACGAAAACAAGCACGTTTACGTGGCTGCGTTCCAGTCGGCCGAACTCGTGGCCAAGGCAGGCACACAGTTCCAGACTTTCGTTTTCTGCAACCCCTCCAACGTGCTGACAAGGCAGTTGACAGCCGGTGCGAAACTTGCCGACCTCAAGTACACCCTCACAAGCAAAGATGACAACTACGCATGGACCAACGACGCATTCCTCATGACGAATGCCTCGCTCAGCGATGTCAAGACTCTCCCGACTGTAGAAGAATTTTCCAACTACAACACCGAGGCTGAGGCTTTCGTGCTCGGTCAGGTGAATGTGGAGCGCGCCGCCGTTCGTTTCGACCTCAAGCAGGGTCCTGCCAACGACACTTACACGGTAGGTAAGGACGAAAAAGCCGATCCGGCAGCATCGCTCGTGCTCACCGATGTGGCTCTCTTCAACATGAGCAAGGCGTTCAACTATCTCCGCCGCGTTTCGATCGACGGCACCGACAGCCGTACCGACGCCAACGAATGGAGCATCGGCAAGCCCGAACAGCAGTGGGCGTTCAACGGTTCCAACCGTGTGACCGGCAACTATGTAGTGGACACCGACTTCCAGTATAAGAAAGACTATCAGTACACATTTGCCGATCGCGACAACTATCTCGGTCATTTCTTCTACGATTACATCTCGGCAATCGATGAGAACGACGTGGTGACATCCGATCAGAAAGAGTTTGAATGGACACCGGTTTCGCAGATCTGGAGCTCTTCCGACGACAACGACCAGCCCTGGAACCAGTCGGGCGAGTACAACGGCTACAAGATCTGGCGCTACGCTACCGAGAACACCATTCCCTCCGTCGACCAGCAGAAGATGGGTGTCTCCACCGGCGTCTACTTCCGCACCAAGATTGTGGCAGCTGATCCCAACGGCGCCCTCGCCACTGCGATGAAAGCCGGCAGCTGGCTCTACGTGTTCGAAAACAAAATGATGGGAACATGGGCAATGGTGAAGGCAGCCGCCGACGCCACTCCCGGCACCACCATCGCTTCCGCTGTAGCCACAGTTGAGCAGCGCAAGGCCGAAGGCGTAGGTGCAGGCAAGATTCTCGAAGGCCTCGGCTTCACTGTCTACATGCCTACAAAAGTCGGCAACGAATTTGTCTACTACGTGGGATATGCCTACAAGAACCGCCACAACGACAACCTCGACAACAAGGTGATGGGCCCGATGGAGTTCGCCACAGTGCGCAACAACGTCTACAAGCTCCAGCTCTCCGACATCAACATGTGGGGCCACCCGATGAACCCCGGCGATCCCGATCCCGGTCCCGGCGGCGATCCTG
>JAUNFY010000041.1 GCA_030524805.1 Bacteroidales bacterium
AGATGGCCGGAGGCCATCCATTTTGTTAACCGGGGGTGCTTGCCACCCCCGGTTATAATGCTGTGGCTCAGCAACCCCGGAGGGTGTTGCACGTCGATAGAGATAATATGCTATTGGGTGCAACCCCATCCGGGGTTGCTGCTGGTAGTTTAGGGATACCGGGGGAGGCTCCGGGTGTATGAGTCGATGGGGGCACGGCTCTAAGACGGTGGGGCCTCCGGTCGTATGCGACGGTGGAGCTATGGGGTGCAACCCCATCCGGGGTTGCTGACTAATCTATAGGAACACCGGGGGAGGCGAGCTCCCCCGGTTAACAAAATAGAAGGCCTCCGGCCTTCTGACGCTGCGGGATAGATGCGGATGAAGCCTTACACATGATGACAATGCCACGCCCAAGCAGATGATTGGAGGCAGACATCATGAGTCTGATGGCCGGAGGCAGACTGCATGAGACTGCGACGCTGCCGACGGGAGATGGCCGGAGGCAGACTGCATGAGACTGCGACGCTGCCGGCGGGAGATGGCCGGAGGCCATCCATTTTGTTAACCGGGGGTGCTTGTCACCCCCGGTTATAACGCTGTGGCTCTGCAACCCCGGAGGGTATTGCACGTCGATAGAGATAATATGCTATTGGGTGCAACCCCATCCGGGGTTGCTGCTTGTAGAGTAGGGACACCGGGGGAGGCAAGCTCCCCCGGTTAACAAAATAGAAGGCCTCCGGCCTTCTGACTCTGTAGAGCCTACGGTCGTCAGAGGCTATGGGATGCTTATTTGAAATCTTCGGGCATCCATTCAAGATTATTCTTGAGTGCGAACCATTCCATTTCCGAGGCAAAATCCTGACTTAAGTGATGTTGCTCTTGATTGATGATATATTGCTTGCATCCTTCAAGACCTTCCACTCCAATCGACTCGGCAAAATAACCATCACACCATGTATCGAAGTCGCAAAACTCCGGCTGACGCCGCAACCAGTTCGTACTGCTCCGCTTTATGTCTTTCACAAGATCGGCAAGACACACCGACGGATGCAGATCCAATAAAATATGGATATGATCGTGAATACCATTGATCCTATGCAGAAAACACTTTTTACTGCTCAAGATTCCCATTATATATGCATATAGCTTTTTCTTATGTTCTTCCGGGATGGTGCGTCTTCTGTTTTTTGTGGCAAACACTATGTGATGGAGGGATCTGGTCTTGCTCATAAATGTGGGGGAGTTGGGTGGTGGGCTATGGGGTGCAACCCCATCCGGGGTTGCTGCTTGTAGTGTGGGGATACCGGGGGAGACGAGCTCCCCCGGTTAACAAGATGGAAGGCCTCCGGCCTTCTGACTCGGTAGGGTCACCGGGCTCTGAGTCGGTGGGGGCAGCGGGCGTATGAGTCGGCGGAGGCTATGGGGTGCAACCCCATCCGGGGTTGCTGCTGGACTGTATGGATACCGGGGGAGGCAAGCTCCCCCGGTTAACAAGATGGAAGGCCTCCGGCCTTCTGACTCGGTGGGATTGTCAGGCAAGCAACCGGCCTTCTGACTCTTGGTGGAATTGTCAGGCAAGCAACCGGCCTTCTGACTCGGTGGGATTGCCTGGTGGTAGTCGCAGGAGCTGACTGAATCAGGCGAGGGCGGTGATGGCGGCGCGGATGCGGGCGAGCACTTCGGTCTTGGGCATCAGCTCGGTGATGTCGAACATGTGCGGGCCACGGCAGGCTCCCACTACAGCAAGACGGAAGGCATTCATCACGTTGCCCAGATGATAGCCTTTCTCCGCTATCCAGTCGAGCACTATCTTCTCGGCATTGGCCGATGTCATGTCGTCGATGCCCTCGAGCACTCCGCAAAGCTCCTCCATGATGCGCGGGGTGTCTTCCTGCCAACGTTTCTTCACGTCTTTCTCGGCATACTGCGTCGGGGCCACGAAGAAGAAGTCGCCCTGAGCCCAGAGGTCCTGCACAAACTCGATGCGCCCCTTGACCATGCCGACAGCCTTCGCAACATAGTCCATGCCGAAATCGTCGGCCGACTTGCCGGCCTCGGCCAGGCGGTCGCGAAGCACCGGCATGAAGAGCTCGGCAAGCGACATGTCGTCCATGCGCATGAGATATTCATGATTGAACCATATTCCTTTCTTATAGTCGAATTTGGCGCCGGCCTTCGAGCAGTGGTCGAACGAGAACTTGCTGATAAGCTCGTCCATGCTCATGATTTCGGAGTCGTCGCCGGGATTCCAGCCGAGAAGCGCCAGGAAGTTCACCACGGCTTCGGGCAGATAGCCTTTCTCACGATAGCCTGAGGAAACCTCGCCGCTCGCCGGGTCGTGCCATTCGAGCGGGAAGACGGGGAAACCGAGCTTGTCGCCGTCGCGCTTCGAGAGCTTACCGTTGCCGACGGGCTTCAGCAGCAGCGGCAGATGAACGAACTGCGGCATGGTGTCGGCCCAGCCGAGCGCACGGTAAAGCAGCACGTGGAGCGGTGCCGAGGGGAGCCATTCCTCGCCGCGGATCACGTGGCTCACCTCCATCAGATGGTCGTCGACGATGTTGGCGAGGTGATAGGTGGGGAGGTCGTCGGCGCTCTTGTAGAGCACCTTGTCGTCGAGGATATTGGAATTGATCACCACCTCGCCGCGGATGAGGTCATTGACGTGCACGTCTTCATCAGGCTCTATCTTGATGCGCACCACATATTGATGTCCCTCGTCGATAAGGCGCTTCACTTCCTCGGCGGGAAGAGTGAGCGAATTGCGCATCTGCAGCCTTGTGTGGGCATCATACTGGAAGTTGGGATGCTCGGCACGAGCGGCCTCGAGCTCCTCGGGAGTGTCGAACGCTATGTATGCCTTGCCGTCGTCGAGAAGCTGCTTCGCATACTTACGGTAGATGTCGCGGCGCTCGCTCTGTTTGTAGGGGCCGTAGGCGCCACCTTCGCGCACACCTTCATCGATGCCGATGCCGAGCCAGCGGAGGCTTTCGTTGATGTAGTCTTCGGCGCCGGGCACGAAGCGACGGCTGTCGGTGTCTTCAATGCGAAGAATCATGTCGCCGCCGTTCTGGCGAGCGAAGAGATAATTGTAGAGCGCGGTGCGCACTCCTCCGATGTGGAGCGGCCCCGTGGGAGATGGAGCGAATCTTACTCTTGTTCTTTTCATTGCTATTGTCGGTAACCGGCCTCCGCAGCGCGAAGGCCGAGGTTTATATGTTTTGATTTTCAAGTCGGGGCGAGGGTCAGACCTACCGTCGGCGGAAGCGGAATGCCGAGCCGGTCCAGTCGGCGGTGAGCGAGGGAGTCATTATCTCCCTGAGGCGGGCGGCGTTTTCCTGCGGCAGGGTGCTGAGGGTGGTGGGCGTGGCCGTGAGCGGCACGTCGCCCGGTCCGGTGGTCAGCTCCATGGTCTGGAAAGGCATCCACTCGCGCAGGTCGGCCTCCGTGATGTCGGTGCCCTTAATGTTGAAGAGCGTGCGGGGGTCGGGCATCTTCAGGAATTTCGCGGCGGGGAGCTGACGCATCGCGGAGTCGAAGAAGCGCACCTCGGTGTCGCGCGCAATGCTGTCGGCGCCCACCGTGTAGAGGGTCATGGCTATGAAGTCCTTGCCGCAGGGGAGCACCTTTATCTCGAGCGTCGACACGGGGGTGACGGCCAGACGCAGATAGTCGCCCGTCAGCTGCTGCAGGCGGCTTTGTCCGCCCAGCGCGTTCTGCACCGTCAGCAGGCTGTCGGCCTCCACGTAATAGTCGATCATGTCGAGGCGCGTGGAAGGGCGCAGCATATCGAGCACCTCGAGCGGGGCATTCTCAAACACGTAGCGCGCCGAGAGCGTATCGGCCGCCTCGACCTCCCTTGCGGAAGCCACCGAGGCAGCGAAAACTGTCAGAAGCAGCAGCATCAAAGTCTTTATCCTCATAACCATTTCCTTCTTTTTTGACTGTTTATTCCTGAATGACGATCCATTCCTGAATAATGAACATTCCTTCAGGAATTTCCTTCCATTCCTGAATGAGTGTCCATTCCTGAATGACTATTTATTCTTGAAGATGTCGAAATTGCCGTTGTATTTCGGTTTTTCGGCAACTTTCTCCTTCTTTTTTTTCTTCTTTGCGGTCAGGTCTTTGCCCAGCGAGAGCGAATAGTCGGTGCGTGCCGACTTCTCCTCCTTCTTCTTTTTCCTCTCGCGGCGCTCGGCCTTGGTCTCGAAGCGGTCGGCATCGCGTTTCTTGCCGTATCTGTCGCGTCGGTCCTTGTGGTCGTCCTTGCGGTCGCGGTAGTCCTTGAAGTCCTTACGGTCTTTGCGGCGGGGTCCGCGTTTCTTGTCGGAGAAATCGCGGCGATCTTTCTTATCCTTGTTTTTCAGCGACTCGTTGAGGTCGATGTCGGGCATGTCGCGGTAGTATTCGAGGAGCCTGTAGAATTCGAGCGAGAGCACACGCTTGAGGAGGTCTTCCTCAGAGAGCCATTCCAGCTTCTTGCGCACTCCGGGGAGGAACCGGGCAATCTGGTTGTCGTCGACTTCCACGCGCTCCAGGCGGTCGGCGAGATGATATATCTGCTTTTCGATGATATGGTCGGGGGTAGGCACCTTCTTGTATTCAAACTCCTTGCCTATCCTCTTCTCGATGTCGCGAAGCTTGCCCTTCTCGCGCGAGTGGATGATAGCCACCGAGACACCGGTCTTGTTGGCGCGTCCGGTACGACCCGAGCGGTGGGTGTAGACCGCCACGTCGTCGGGGAGGCCATAGTTGATCACGTGGGTGAGGTCGTTGACGTCAAGGCCGCGCGCAGCGACGTCGGTTGCTACGAGCAGCTGGGTGACGTGGTCGCGGAATTTCTTCATCGCCAGGTCGCGCTGTGCCTGCGAGAGGTCGCCGTGGAGGCAGTCGGCATTGTAGCCGTCGGCAATGAGGCGGTCGGCGATTTCCTGGGTCTCCTTCTTGGTGCGGCAGAAGATGATGCCGTAGATGTCGGGGTTGTTGTCGGCCACCCGCTTCAGTGCGAGGTATTTGTCGTGGGCCTTCACCATGTAGTAGATGTGCTTCACGTTGGCCGAGCCTTCGTTTTTGTTGCCGGCAACGAATTCCACCGGCTCCTTCATGAATTTGCGGGCGATGGCAGCAATCTCCTTCGGCATGGTGGCCGAGAACATCAGCATCTTGCGCTCATCGGGCACGTGGGAGAGGATCTCGTTGATGTCGTCGATAAATCCCATGTTGAGCATCTCATCGGCTTCGTCGAGAATCACGGTGTTGACATGTCCGAGCTTCACCACTCCCCTCTTTATGAGGTCGATGAGTCGGCCGGGGGTGGCCACTATCACCTGAGCGCCCTTGCGGATGCCGCGGATCTGCGACTCGATACTGCTGCCGCCGTAGACGGGGATTATCTTCACCGAGTCCATATATTTCGCGAAGTCGGCGAGGTCGCCGGCTATCTGGAGGCAGAGTTCACGCGTAGGGGCTATCACGAGTGCCTGTGTGGCGTCGCTCGCCTCGTCGATGCGCTGGAGCAGTGGCAGACCGAAGGCTGCTGTCTTGCCGGTGCCGGTCTGGGCAAGGCCGACCACGTCGCCCTCGTTGTGCAGAAGGTGAGGTATCACCATTTCCTGGATGGGCATCGGATTCTCGAAGCCCAGTTCTTCTATCGCTTTAAGCAGGCGTGGTTCCACGCCCAATTCTTCAAAATTCATTTTCAATACTTTTTATCGTTATGTGCGGGCATCCGGAGCGGGGATGAAAGATAACAGCGCTTCATAATCAGATGCCGCTATACTCATAACGCTTTAAACTGCAAAATTACAAAAAAAAATCGAATCGGTAGGGTTCCGATTCGATTTTTAGGTTTTATCGGCAGGCGTCGGCCACAAGCGGGCCGGCGCTTGGAGTTGGTCAGGTGTAGGGGGTAGATTCGTCAGCGCACGATCACTTTCTCGCAAGTGTCGCCGCTGCGGAGCAGATAGATGCCGTGGGGCAGCGTGTCGACGTCGCCTCTCAGCATGGAGTCGGCCACGCGGGTGCCGTCGATGCGGTAGACTTCCACGAGGGCGTCGGCAGCGATCTCAGCCACTCCCATCAGATCTTCATATTGCTGCTGGGTGTAGAGGCTGTAGTTGGCTACCGAGAGCTGCTTCGAGCCGCCGAGGCGCATGTAGGCCATGTTGCGGGGCACTGCATCGTAGTCGGCTTTCACGAAGGAGATCTGTCCGTCGACATCGCCGAGCACACGCATCGAATCCTTCTCGAAGGCGGTGTGGTTGACATGGCCGGCGAAGTCGGAGTCGTACCATACGCCCTTGAGCTGGTTGCCCTTCATTTCGGCAGCCTCGCCGTCGCCGATAGCGAGACGGTTGTCGGATGCAAGCGGACCTGCGCACTCGATGATGACAGCGTTGGAGGCGGGGATGGTGCCGGTGACTTCCTTCATCACGATAGCCTTGTTGTTGGCATCAACCTTGGTGACGATATACACTTTCATGCCGTCGGAATAGGGAGTGAAGGGGAAGTTGGCCATGAAGGGATGATAGTATTTTCCGCCGGCGGTGACGCTGGGAGCCACGCCGAAGTAGTTGTCGTCGCTCGCGGCATCAACAGCCTCGAGAGTCCAGCGGCGGTTGGTGGCGCCGGTGGCGGTGGTGAATGCAGCCTCATCCTCGCCCGCGCCGTTGTCGGCAAAATATACCTTTCCGCCGTTCTTCAGCGTGTAGGCATGGAGCGTTTCGTCGTCGGCGGGGAGGAACTTCACGGTCGACGAGAGAGCGCCGGAGAACGAGGAGTTCTGCGCGAAGAGGTTCCATTCGGGGATGTCGGTGTCGCTGACCTTGGTGGCCCTGAATACCGACGCGGGGTCGGAAGCGGCCTGAAGCACGTCGGAGTAGAGGCGGAATGCGCCGAGGTCGCTGTTGTCGGCGGAGCGGATACTGCCCTTGTTGTCGAGCATGAAGAGAGTGCGGTCGGTGTCAGCGTTGCGCAGGCGGTAGTAGCCTTCCTCGACGAGGTTCTTGAGGCCGGCGGTCATTGCTGCATATTCATCGGCAGTAACCACCTGATAGGAAGCCACGCTCTTCTGTCCGTCGTTGGCGAGGGCTATGTAAGCCTCGTTGCGGGGCACGAAGTCGGCGTTGGCGGCTGCGAAGGTCAGTTTGCCATCCACAGCGGTGAGGCTGCGCATGCCGTTGCGGTCGTAGGCCGTGCGGTTGCCCGATGTGTTGTAGTAGACGCCCGAAAGGAGGTTGCCCGACACGTCGGCTGCATCTCCGGTGGCGCCCACGGTGAGGCGGTTGTCGGCAGCAAGCGGATTGGCACATTCCACAATCACGGGAGTGCCGGCGGGAATGACGCCCTCAGCCTTGCGGAGCACCATCACCTCAAGTTCGGAGTCGACTTTGCTCACCACATAGAAGCTAACGCCCTCGGAGGCGGCAGCCACAGGGAAGTCGGCCATGAAGGGGTGATAGTATTTGCCACCGGCAGTCACGCTGGGAGCCACACCGAAATGGTTGTCGGTGTCGCCGGCGATTGTCTTGAACCACCACTGTGCAGCCTCGCCTGAAGCGCCCACGGTCATCTGGCCCTGGTCGGCATCAGTCTGCACGTCGCCGAGATTGCCGGCCGATGTAGCCACGGTGTAGGTCTGCAGGCCATCCTTTGTAGCGGCCGCAGTCACTGAGAGGGGTGCGCCGAAGATGGCGCGTGTGCCTGTGCCCTGGCCGAAAAGGTCGCGTGTGAGGACGCTGCCGTCGGCCGGACGCTGCATATACATCACCGAGGCGGGATCAGACGAAGCGCGCAGCAGGTCGGAATAGGTCTGGAGAGCACCGGCGTCGGAAGCGGAGCCGCGGTTGTCGGTGATATGAGCGTAGCGCTTTGTGGCTACGTTCTGCATGCGGTAGTAGCCGTCGGGGTTCTGCGTGTTGAGGGATGCCACGTAGGCGTCAAACTCAGCCTCGGTCATCACCTGCCAGTTGTCGATGGCGCATGAAGCCGCGTCGGGGAGCTGGAGGTAAGCCTCGTTGCGGGGGCAGAATTCGTAGTTGCCCTTCACGAACATCAGTTTTCCGTCTACCACGGCGAGACTGCGCATGCTGTTCTTGTCGTAGGGAGTGCGGTTGTAGTGAGTGGCGTTGTCGTTGTCGAAGAATACGCCGCGCAGGTAGTTGGTAGGCAACTGCACGTAGTCGCCGTCGGGGCCCACGGTGAGCCGGTTGTCGGCAGCGAGCGGATTGGCGCATTCCACGATGAGGGGAGTTCCGGCATATACCTTGCCGCTGACTTCCTTGATTACAACCACACCGTAGGAAGGCTCGACGCGGTTGACCACGTAGGTCTTCACTCCGGCTGAATAGGGAGCGAACTGGAAGCCGGCGTAGATGGTATGGTAGTATTTGCCGCCTGCGCTGAGGGCGGGGGCGATGCCGAAATAGTTGTCGCCGGCAGCATCAATGCCGTCGATATACCAAAGTTTGTAGTCGCCGCCGGCTTCAACACTGGGATAGCCGCGTTCGTCGCTGAGGTCGGAACGAAGGTCGCCGAGATATTTTGTAAAGCCGCTCTTGGCAGCATAAACGAGATAGGCCTGACGTCCATCTAATTGCTTGTTCTTGAGCACCTTCATGAATGAGCCAAAGAAGCTGTATAGGTCGGTTCCCTGGCCTGCGATGTTATAGAAATTGCTGCCCTCATCCTCAACGTAGAATACGGTGGAGGGATCGGAGGAGGCGCGGAGGAATCCTGAGTATAACTGGAGCGCGTTGACGTCGGCCGAAGATGTAGACGTATCAAAAGAGCCTTTGTTGTCGAGCAGATAGGCATAGCGCTTAGTCTTGGCGTTCTGGACACGGTAGAAACCGTTGCCGGTCAGGTCTGCCAATCCCGGGAAGACAGTGAGCGCGGCCAATGCTCCGAGTAGAAGTTTTTTCATATAAGATGTTGATAAGATTTAACCGATATGTACATTACGGGGCGTTGCGCACGTGCACGCGTACGCACACAACTATTTCAATAATAACGGAAGCCGAGGCTGAATATTGCATCGCGATGCAAAAAAACCGGCGTTTTGAGACACAAAAAAGGCCGGGAAGAAGATTCCCGACCTTTTTATGTCGATATTAATCTGAATTATTCGCAAACGCAGATTGCAACACGGTTGTCAACGGGATCGCTGTAGGGCTGGAAAGCCTCTTCGCCCATGCTCTTAACGACCATGCGGTCGGCGGGGATTCCGAATTTGTCCTTCAGAGTGTTGGCAACGATCTGAGCGCGCTGCTTGCTGAGACGGAGGTTGATGGCCATTGTGCCGGTGCCCTTGTCAGCGTAGCCGGTGATCTCAACCTTTGCGTTGGGGTGAGATTTGAGGAATTCAGCCACTTCAGTCACCTTGTTCATCTCGTCTTTGGAGATAGTGGCGGTGTTGATGCGGAAGAATACGTCGCGACGGAGGATCTCAGCCTTCACTTCCTCAACGGGAGCGGGAGCGGGAGTCTCGACAACGCGTTCGATGATGCGTTCGATCACTTTGGGGTCAGCCACGGGAACTTCCACAGTGCGGGTAGTTTCAGTGTACTTGTCGCCGAATGTGTACTTCACGCCGAGAAGGCCGTTAACATACCAGTCGGGGTTGCCTGCTTTCTTCGAGTTGTAGCCGTCGGAAAGCATGTTGGCCATAACTTCGAGGCCGATAGCCACGTGCTTGCTCACGTTGAAGTTGAGGTCGAGACCGGCCTGGCCAACGAAGCGAGCCTTAGTGCCGCTCCAGAGGTTTTCGAGGCCGATGCTGTGGGCAGCGAGAAGAGCGGAGTTCACGTCGGCAGCCTCGCCATTTGAGAAGCCGATGTTGGCACCGATACCTGCGAGGAAGTCAACTTCCACGAGGCGGTTGGGCTTGTAGCCACCGAATACGTTGCTCAGGTTAACAACAGCGTCGACAGTAGGAGCTACATAGTTCCACTTCCAGCCGCTGTGGATGTTAGCGTTGTTAACGTCGATCCAACCTTTGCTCTGCCAAGCGTTGACAGCGAGACGGAGACCGAAGTAGGGGTTGAAGTTGTAGCCGACAGCGATCTGAGCGTTCGGGCTGAAGAGGTGGCCGAAAGAGGACTCTCCTACGGTTTCCTGACCGCCAATCTGGCCCTGGATATACCAGTTGGGGTTGTAGGTGTACTCGGTGACAGTCTCCTGTGCCATCATGGAAGCACCAGCGAAGAGCATTGTGCCAGCGAGCAAGATTTTATTGATTTTCATAATTGAATTCTTGGTTTTGGGTTTTTCGTTAGTTTTTATCGCTCCGGAACCGTTTCCGGTTCCGGAGACGAAGATTTCAAAACTTATTTAACCTTGATGTAGAATTTCCTTGTTGAAGTCACACCGGAGTAGTCGAGAGCCTGGTACATGATCTCGTAAGTGTAGCCGCTCTTAACAGCTGCGCCGGGAACTGTGATACAGTAGGTAGAGCCTTCGAGAACAACTGCGAGGCCGTCGGAAGTAGCGTTGAACTGCTTAGCGAGGTCGCGACCGTTGGCTACGTAGTTGCCGGTAGCGTTGTCGATAACGTTGATACAAGCGATCATCTTCTTGTAAGCGGGAGCAACAACTTCAGCAGTGTAGCTTGAAGGATAGAGCACGAATGCCGGGCCACCACCGTTGACGAATACTGTCGGGTCTTCCTTAGCGTTGGAAACCATACCGATGCCGTCAGCAGTCTTGTAGAACATAGCGGGCTGGAGGTATTCGTTGGGTTCAGCGAGGAATGCGTTAACCTTGTCAGCAACACGGTTGTAGAGGTCTACGAGCTTGTTGAGACGCTGGAACCAAGGTTCAGACTTGTCGCCGAGCTGACCGAGAACGCTGTCGATCTTACCGTTAACCTTGCTTGTGATATCAGCAACAATCTTGTCGATCTGTTTGTTGACATCTTCAGTCATCTGGAGGCCAGCTTTGTCGAGTGCATTCTTCACACCTGCATTGATGGAAGCATTGATGCCGTCAACACTTTCGGGATAGTAAGTAGTACCATCAACAACAATCGCGATATCTTTAGCACCTACATAAGTCTGATTAGCTGCCTGGATAGTGATATCCATGTGATAGCCGCTTGCATCGATAGAGAAATGCAGGTCGCCATTTTCCTTAAGCTGATAGAAGAGGTTTGCGATGTGGCCGATGTGGCGGAGACGGTGGTCAGTACCCTTGCCGTCGAGGAATGCGTAGCTGAGAGGCTTGGCAGTAGCAACGCCGAGGTCGTAGTTGCTGAGTACGGAGTACATCTTGCGGCTTGCCTTGTCAGCACCGGGCCATTCTGCGCGAACAGCGTAGCGGGGGAAGCTTGTGTTAACCTGGTCGTAAACAGCCTGGAGGAAGTTGAGGAGCGCACGTTTCGAACGTTCGTTGATAACAGCCTTACCTGCTTCCTTGAGCTTTTCGTCCATGTTAACCTTAACGGCAGCGATCTGTTCAGCTTCGCCGGGAACTACAACTTCAGAAGCGTAGAAACCGTTTTCAACAGAACGAGTACCGAACATGAGTTCTTCGTCGCTGGGCTTAACGTCGAGAGTGAAGGGAAGACGACCCTCAACACCCTTGGAAGTCTCAAGATAGAAAGTCTTGCCGTCGAGCACCTGATGACCGATCGGGTTGATAGTCATGTAGAGGTTGCCGAGGAAAGTATCGGTGTAGCCTTCGGGCACAGCGAAAGTGCTGTTCTTGGAAGCGATTGCAGTAGCAACGTCTTCAGCGGAAACAACATCGCGGCCGCCGTCGAGGATTTCAGCTGTGTTGTAAGCATATTCGGGAGCTGCATTCGGGAAAGTGTAGCCCATGCCCTTGTTCTCGAAGAACCAGTTGAAGAGCATGTTGCTCTGCACGCCGAGGGGGAGGCTGAAGTTGCCGAATACGGGGCTGTCAGTAGCCTGGAGAAGGATACCTGTGATGAGTTCGTCGATACGCATAGTCAGGATATCGAACTGATCTTCGAGAGCCACGATAGAAGTGAGGAGGCCGTCGATCTGATCCTGAAGAGCCGCATCGTTCTCTTCCATGATCTGCCATACGAGAGTAGTGAACGCGTAAGCGCCTTCGATCTGCTCGAATGCGATGCCGAGAGTTTCGTCGATCTCAGCGAGCTTAGCGTCATACTCTTTCTGCAGTTCAGTAAAGTCCTCAGTAAGCTGTGCGATTGCATCCTTGTTAGCCTGAACGTTGGTCTGGATGTTGCCAAGTTCAGTATTGATAGCGTCGATAGCAACCTTATTCTCGTTCACTTTTGCCTGAAGAGCAGCGAGGTTGGTTTCAAGAGTACCAACTTTTGTTTCGATAGTAGAAACCTTGCCGTCGAGCTTATCGATTTCAGCTTTTGCGAGGGCGATTTCAGAATCGATGGCAGCTTTGAGGGCAGCGTCCTGAGAGTCTACATAAGCCTTGAGGTCTTGCTCAAGTTTGGTAAGAGTCTGAGTAAGCTGATCGTAAGTCACGCGGTCAGCAACCTGACCTGCGAGAGCAGTAAGGTCCTGCTGCAGTTTTTCGATGTCACCGTCGTTTGCAGTGATCTGAGCCTGGAGGCGGGCGATTTCAGCTTCGCACTGTGCCTTGTTGGCAGCAATCTCAGCCTTAATGCCATCGAGTGTCTGGCCCAGATTGTACTGGTCGACAACATACTCACCCTTGAAGTCGTTCAAGTCGTCAGTACAGGACTGAAGAGTGCCCATGGTCATTCCCAAGGAACATGCCATGACTACTCCATAGAGTACTTTTTTCTTCATCTCTGGTAATTTTAAGTTATTGATAATTATTATTTTTGTTTTATTAGTCGACGTCCGGATATAGCAGTGGAAGCTATGTCAGCAAGTCAAAAAAAATATTTTTGTTGTTTTCTTGAACTGCAAAATTAGCATAATTTTTTGTAACTTTCAAAAAAATTAACAAAAAATTTCATGCTTCCACACGAAAGTATAACATCACATAAGGGAAAAGGTTGAAGCCGATACGTGATTTTTCTTACTTTTTCGTGCGGTCGGCCTCAATAAGCGCCAGAAGGGCGGGCAAAGCCTCTGCTGCAGGGATGTTTTTCTCCACGAGAGTCTTTCCTTTATATATGGACACACGGCCCGGGCCGGCGCCCACATAACCGTAGTCGGCATCGGCCATCTCGCCGGGGCCGTTGACGATGCAGCCCATCACGCCTATCTTGAGCCCCTTGAGGTGGGAAGTGGCGGCCTTCACCTCGGCAAGGGTCTTCTGCAGGTCGAAGAGGGTGCGTCCGCAGCTGGGGCATGCGATATATTCGGTCTTCGATATCCTGAGGCGCACAGCCTGAAGGATGCCGAGCGCCACGCCGTTGACCTCATCCTTGGAGAATGCCTCCGAAGCCACGATTGCGATGCCCGAGGCATACCCGTCGAGCAGCAAGGGGGCGAAATCGGCGGCAGCCTCTATGCGCAGTTGGTCGAGTGCCCGCGCATGAGCTTCGGCTGAAGCCGAGGGATCCTCGTCGGGGAGGAAGCCCATCATGACGATGACAGGATTTTTCGCGCCGAGCGCCACAAAACGGTCGATCCAGCTCTTCATCGCTCCCGGACGGTTGAGCGAGGGGGTGGAGAGCACCACGGGGAGCTCGTCGGCATAGAGTTTCGGCTCCATCTCGGTGGAAGCGTAATGCCAGTCGGCGCTCAGCTCCATGTCGAGGCCCACTACGGGGAACTCCGCCACGGGGAGGGGCACGGCATGGTCGCGCGCATTGCCGGGGAGCACTTCCGCAGGCTCTGGCACGGCTTCATGGCCGGCACGTGCCACCACATAGTCGCGGAGCATCACGGCCACAGGAATCTCACATTCCGGATCTTCGCTGAGCGAGACGCGGATGGTGTCGCCGATGCCCTCGGCGAGCAAGGTGCCGATGCCGGCCGCGCTCTTGATGCGGCCGTCTTCGCCGTCGCCGGCCTCAGTGACGCCGAGGTGGAGGGGGAAGTTCATTCCCTCACGCTCCATCTCCTGCACGAGCAGGCGCACCGTGGCCACCATCACGGTGACGTTGGATGCCTTCACTGATATCACGATATTGCCGAAGTCTACCTCACGCGCGATGCGGAGGAATTCCATGACCGATTCCACCATGCCGGCGGGAGTGTCGCCATAGCGGCTCATGATGCGGTCGGAAAGCGAGCCGTGGTTCACTCCGAGACGCACGCAGGTGGAATTGCTGCGGCAGAGTTCGAGGAAGGGCACGAACTTGTCGCGTATCTTGGCGAGTTCGGCTGCATATTCCTCGTCGGTGAATTCGAGCTGCTTGAAAGTGCGTGCGGCATCCACGAAGTTGCCGGGATTGATGCGCACCTTGGCGCAGGTGGTGGCAGCCTCGAATGCGGCATTGGGATTGAAATGCACGTCGGCCACGAGGGGCACGTCGCATCCTCCGGCGGCGAGCGCCTCACGGATGGCTGCCATGTTGGCGGCCTCGCGCACTCCCTGGGTGGTGAGGCGCACCAGTTCTCCTCCGGCGTCGGCTATGCGCCGGGCCTGGGCTGCGCTGGCCTCGGTGTCGTTTGTGTTGGTGTTGCACATCGACTGGATGCGGATGGGGTTGTCGTCACCTATTTCGACGTTGCCTGCGCGGGCCACGCTGCTTGTCCTTCTCCGGTAGTTATATCTTGACGTCATATAATGAGGGCGATATAATGAGGGTTTCGCCGGAGCGAAACCCGATGTTTTAAGTTTATAGTTAAAGCCTTACTTTATGTTCCATTCCACGCCGGTCTTCGTGTCCTTCACGGTGAAGCCGAGGGCGGCGAGGCGGTCGCGGATGAAGTCGCTTGTGGTCCAGTCTTTCGCCTCCTTGGCGTTCTTGCGGATGTCCATCAGCAGGTCGACGGCACCTTCGAGCGACTTGGTGCGCCGGTTGTCGTCCTCAGCGGCTCCGTTGTCCACCCTCACGCCGAGCAGGTCGACGAGGAATGTATTGAAGAGCGAGCGGAGGCTCTCGATGTCGGCGGCGCTGAGCGTGATGAGTCCGTCGGCAGCCTTGTTGATCCAGGAGCATGCGTCGAAGAGGCACGCTATCACCATGGGGGTGTTGAGGTCGTCGTCGAGCGCCTCATAGCAGCTTGCGGCGAAGTCGGGAAGCGGTTCCGACGACTCGGCCGCGGGGGTGAGCGACTGCAAGCGGCGGTAGCCGTCGAGCATCTTCTGCAGGGCCTTGTCGGCAGCCTGAAGAGCCTCGTCGGAGAAGTCGACAGTGCTGCGATACTGGGCCTGGAGGATGAAGAAACGTATCACCATGGGGGAATAGGGACGGGTGAGCAACGGGTGATCGCCCTTGAAGAACTGTTCGAGGGTGATGAAGTTGTTGTAGCTCTTGCCCATCTTCTTGCCGGCGATGGTGATCATATTGTTGTGCATCCAGTAGCGCACTGTCTCATGCCCCTGCGCGGCCACGCTCTGCGCAATCTCGCATTCGTGGTGGGGGAACATGAGGTCCATTCCGCCACCGTGGATGTCGAATTCCTCGCCAAGATACTTCTCGCCCATGGTGGAGCATTCGAGATGCCATCCCGGGAAACCCTCGCTCCATGGCGACGGCCAGTGCATGATATGCTCTGGAGATGCCTTTTTCCAGAGCGCGAAGTCGAGGGGATTGCGTTTCTCGTCCTGTCCGTCGAGCTGGCGTGTGGTGGCGAGCAGGTCGTCGATGTTGCGGCCCGACAGCTTGCCGTAGCGGTGGTCGGCGTTATACTTCGCCACGTCGAAATAAACTGATCCGCAGCTCTCGTAGGCGTAGCCCGACTCGAGGATGCGTTTCACGTATTCGATCTGCTCGATGATGTGGCCCGAGGCGTGAGGCTCGATGCTGGGGGGCAGCACGTTGAGCGCCTCCATGTCGTGATGGTAGCGGTTGAGATAGAACTGCACCACCTCCATCGGCTCAAGCTGCTCGAGGCGCGCCTTCTTGGCAATCTTGTCCTCGCCTGAGTCGGCATCATGCTCGAGATGGCCTACGTCGGTGATGTTCCTGACATAGCGCACCTTGTAGCCGAGATGCTGCAGATAGCGGAAGAGCACGTCGAAAGTGATGGCCGGGCGCGCATGGCCGAGATGGGCGTCGCCGTAGACGGTAGGGCCGCAGACATACATCCCCACCCTCCCCTCGTGGAGGGGATGGAAGGGCTGCTTGGTGCGTGAGAGTGTATTGTAAAGGAATAACATATTAGCTTAGTTGTTGCTGAAACCGGCCTGGTTGTTGGGACGGCGCTGTGAGATTTCGCCAAACTGTGCCTCATACTTGCTGATGTTGTCGTTGAGGGCAAGAAGGAGCTGCTTGGCATTCTCGGGCGACATCACGACGCGGCTCACTACCGGGGCCTGGGGCATGCCGGGGGCTGCGAAGATGAAGTCGATGAGGAATTCGTTGGGGCCGTGGCCGATCATAGCGAGGTTGGAGTATTTGCCGTCGGCCATTTCGGGACGCAGCTGAATCTGAAGTTGGTTTTTATTTTCTTGCTGTGACATAAATAATTAAAATTTAAAGCACAATGCGCCATGCACGATGCCTGATTATTTGAAATGCGAATTTAATAAAAAAAATCAAGTTTCGCAAGCGTTTGCAGTTAAACTTGGTTTATCGCCTGCGGTTTATTGGCGCTTTGCAGCGATTTATATGGCTTTGCAGCTACTTATAGGGCTTTGCAGCGTTCACTGCGCCGGCTGCAGCTGCGACTCGCGGCGCAGGATGTGATGGCCGAAGCGGCAGCGCAGGCATTCATGGCGGTCGCAATATTCCTTGCGCAGCTGGATGAGGGCCTGCGAGGCGGAGGCGTCGCGGGGCTTTATGCCGAGCGTCTGCCAGTCGCGCACAAGGGCGTTGCGTTCGGGCGGCAGCGCGGTGAGCAGGCCAAAAGCCGACTCCTTCAGGTCCTGGTCGGAATGAAGAAGGGCGTAGGCATAGATAAGGGGAGCGACTACGTTTATTATCAGAATGTTGATGCTTGAGTCAGACAATTCCGGAGGGCGCGCCTCGACTTGTCCGTCGCCGCCGAAACATAGGCGGCCGGTCCAGTATGGCTCCACCTTCCAGCGGAAGAGCGGGCGGAGCCGGTCGAGGTCGGGACCGGCATCGAGGATGCGCTGAAGCAGGTCGGGGGTCTCGGCCATGGCCTTTGCAAGCAGGGCTATGCGCCGGTAGGGGAAATTCTGAGGGCGGCTCTTCGAAAACTTCCATGCCACGCGGGGGATGGGGTGCATGGAATATTTGCGGGCGAGAAACTGATATTCGCGACACATCAGCTGATAGCGCACATCGTCGGCATGGAGCAGGGGGTCGAGCATCCCGGCCTGCCCGAAGAAGATGGCTTCCATCTGGAGGGGATTATCGCTGTGGCGGCGCAGATGGTTGAGGCTGATGCTCTTGGCGAGCATCTCGAAGGGGATGCTGTTGAGGCCGAATCCGAGGCCGCGGGCGAGCGCCACGAAGCATGTGGCGTTCCAATCGCCGTTGTGGCTGCGCAGCGACTCCTCCAGCCGCGCGGCTTTCTGCTGCAGGCGTTCCACGGCGAGGGTCTCGAGCCAGTCGGTGAGCTGCAGTGGCGACACGGCTCCGAGCCGCGATGCGCAGCGTATTTCGGGGGCGGTGGAAGTGAGATAGCCGAATGTCTGGTAGAAATGGGGAGGAAGCGACACCGCAATCTGCGGAATAACACTGCCGTCGGCACGACGCACCACGTCGTCGCTCACCGACACCACGTGGAGAATGACATTGTCGTAGGCCGGATCGCTGTCGTGGTTATGCCGATGCCAGTCGGAGGCGCGGAGGTGTATCTCGACGTTTCCGGCCCAGAGGCTGCCTCCTACGCGCACCTTCGCATTGAAGAAGTCGGGCCCCGAATCCCTGTTGAGGACTCCGGGATCGATCACCCTGACATTGCCGCCTCCTTCGAGGGCGAGCGGCAGGCCGAGCATGCGGTGCGACCACAGAAGCTGGAATATTTCCTCCATTATTTTAACTTACGCTTTGCCTTTCGGCAAGCGTAAGGGTTAGGGATTATGGGTTAGGGCTTAGTTTAACTCACGCTTCGCCTTTTGGCGAAACGTGAGGGTTAGGGGTTATGGGTTAGTTTGATTGTAGTTTGACCGGATAATAAGATTCGCCGCCTAAAATTGAGGATCATGGATCAACTACCGCTAAACATGCAGTCAAGACCCTAATCGGCAAGCACTTATAGCCTTATAACCTCATAATCCTATAACCTTCATTATTAGAATGAATATGCGATGCGGAAGTCGATGGTGGGATAGACCACGAGTGCCTTCATGAGGTTCATGTAACTGTCTACCTTGCCACGGAGGTCGACGAGGTCGTTGAGCACGGTGCCGTCGTGGGTGGTGACCTTAGGAGCACCGCCCCAGAACTGCACGCCGGCATCGAAAGAGGCAGTCCAGCGTCCGTCGCTGCTGATGGCTCCGCCGTAGCCGAAACCTACGTAGGGACGGAAACGCCACACCTTGGCCTTGGCGCTCACAGTGCCGTCGGAGTCGGGGTGCATCATATAGGGAGTGCCGTCCTTGTGGTCGCCGACGTGGATGCCGAGCTCGCCGTAGGTCTGATAGCTGTGGATCTTGTCGTAAAACATCTGGAAATCGGGAGAATCCATATCAGGATCGATCCATTGCTCGCCGATGATGGGGAAATTGATGGGGTTGTCGATGATGTATTCCTGAAACGCCTCCGGAGAAGAGGTCGGGATATCCTTGAAGTCGTCGTAGAAGCGGTTGTACATGTTGAGCGTCAGCAGCGAGGGCATCTCCTGCATCTTGTTGAGGCTCTTTCCAACAGAGTTGCCGCCATAGAAGAAGCCGGCGGTGAAATGCCAGTGACGGTTGCGGAAGGGATAGACGTCGACGAGCACACGGAGAGTGGTCATGGTCGGTTTTGACTGCATCTCGATGTCCTTGTCGATCTCCATGCCCGACATCTCATACATGAGTTCCTGAATGCGGTTGAACTTGTCGCTGATCTGTCCGTCGACGTAGCTGTCGAGGCCGAATGTCATGGGAATGGTGAACTTGGGCATGTAGTCGACGCCGACGCGGAGCTTTGTCCATTTGGTGATGGGCGACGCCAGTTCGAGGCCGACGCCGGTGGTGCCGACATTAGCCGCGATCTCGAGGCGGTTGAACACGTCGTGCTCGTTCATTTCGCTGAAAAGTCCGCTGAGGCCGTCGTTCCACTGGGCATGGGCCAACGAAGGCAGCATGGCAGCAGCCAATACAATTATCTTAACAAATTTTCTCATGTTGAAGTTGTCTAAACTTATTTACGAATCACAAAATAAAGCGTGCCTACCAAGACTCTTTTCATTAATCTTCCGCCATCTTTCCGGCGTATTTTCCTTCACTCATCAGTCGCGATGCCCGCATCGCTCCTTCTTCCTGAAGAAAAATCCACTCGGAAACCTGTCGAAATCTTAACGAAAAAATAAGCTTAGACAACTTCAATCTGTGAATTCTTGAAAAACAAAGTGCAAAAGTACAACTTTTTTTTCAAAAATATGCAAAAATCATTTAAATTTTAAGGCCGAAAAGTGTTAATATAATGAGATGAGAAACAGAAACAACAAAGCCAACTGGCAAGCCGACCGCATCATGCGGCGCCAAAACAATGCGGGCGAGACCATCGGACTGATGGATTTCGCCACTTCCATATTGCCCGATGCCAAGCGCAACGACATAAAGAAATGGTTGAAATTCGGACATTTCGCCATCAACGGACGAGTAGCCAACGCCTTCGACGCCCCCGTGACTCCGGGCGACACGGTGGAACTCAATTTCACCCGCCCCTTCGTGGTTTTCTCCCACCCGAGGCTAAAGCTCGTATATGAAGACGACGACATCATCGTCATCGACAAAGGCTACGGTCTGCTGTCGGTAGACACAGACACGTCGCGCAAAAGCAACGTGGAGACGGCCTACAGCATACTGCGCGACTACGTGAAGGCGTCGCATCCGAGCAACAAGATATTCATCGTGCACCGGCTCGACAGGGAGACTTCGGGGCTGATGATCTTCGCCAAGACGATGGAAGCCAAGGAAACCCTGCAGCACAACTGGAACAACATGGTGCTGGAACGCCGCTACGTCGCCCTCCTCGACGGAGAGATGGAGGAGCAGAGCGGTGTGATACGCACTCATCTGGCCGAGACCTCGCAGCATGAGGTGTATTCCGCCACCGACGGCATGGGGAAGACAGCCATCACCCGCTACCGTGTGCGCCGCCGCGGTAAGGGACACACATTGGCGGAGTTCTCGCTCGACACCGGGCGCAAAAACCAGATAAGGGTGCACGCACGCGACCTCGGTCACCCCATCAGCGGCGACAAGAAATATGGCAAAGGCTCCGGCCCGCTCCATCGCCTCGCGCTTCACGCCGAGACGCTGCGTTTCGCCCATCCCATAACACGGAACGACATGAATTTCATCAGCAACGTTCCCTCTCAATTCTACAAATATGTCTAATCACTACGATTACATGCCGAAGCCGGAAGGGTGGGTACCTCCGGTGCCGGAAGAGACAGCGGCTGCCGCTGAAAGCCCGGCTGCCGACGCCGCTTCCGCCCGGACAGACAGCGCCACCGGGAGCGCGGTGCAAGCGGAACCGGCCTCGCGCGACGGCGATTCCGGCGAATCAAACCGCGATTCAAGCCGCGACTCAAGCCGCGATACAATAGAATATGAAGACACCACGCCGGCCGAACGGGTGTTGACGCGGATGGCCAACATATTGTCGTGGATATTCGTGCCGCTGATGATGCCGGTGTATGGCATCCTGCTCATATTCAACCTCTCCATCCTGTCGCTGACCACTACCTCCACCAAGGTGTTCTTCACGCTGACAGTGTTTGGAGCCAACTTCGTGCTGCCGATGCTGATGGTGATATTGCTGAAGAAGATGGGGCTCATCAACGACATAGGGCTCAACGGACGCCGCGAGCGTCTTGTGCCATACATCATCACGATAGTGTGTCTGCTGGGCACGGGATGGTTTCTCTATTTCAAGGGAGCGCCCCTATGGGTGGCGATGTTCTTCGCCGGCGGAGCCCTCGCCGCATTCATCAACCTGATAGTCAACTTCCGATGGAAGATAAGCGCCCATGCCGCCGGAATAGCGGGCATAGTGGCGATGCTTATACAGATCACCAAAGAGGGGTTCCCGATGCCGGGCATGACGTTGTGGATAGCAGCAAGCATCATAATGGCCGGCCTGCTCGGGTCGGCGCGCGTATGGCTCGGACGCCACACCCTGCTTCAGGTGCTTGCCGGCACTGCCGTAGGCTTCCTCAGCGTGTGGTCACTGTCGCTGCTTTGAGATCCGTATCTTCAGGAGGGTTCCTTCGAGGCCTGACTGCGTGAAGGCCGGGCGAGTGGAGAAATCGATGTCGATGTCGCCGTTTTCATAGTGATATATCTCCTCGTCCTCGCTGACGGGATTCCTGTAGGCCGATACGAGGTCGGCGCTGTTGAGCCGGAGCGAGGCCAGCACATAGTTGCGGAGGTCTTCATCCATCAGATCGCCGATGCGGCGGTTGGTGATGCATGCCACGTCGGCAGCCTCCACCTTCACCATCCATTCTCCGGGAGCGCCATCGGTGTCGGTATAGAGGGGAGTTCCCTGTCCGTCGGTGAGGACGCCTACAAAATCGTAGTCGGCCGGCGACAACGTCTCCCCCACCCTGACGGCATCAACGATGGAACGGACCGTCATGGCAATGTCATTGTCGGCATGAAACAGGCTCTCCTCCCTGGCCGAAGTGTCGCAGGCATCATTCGCAGCCTTCTGCGAGCACGATGCCGACACGAAAACGGCACCTGAGGCGCACGCCACCAAAGCAAGCTTCTCTCCCTTATTTTTCAGATTACTGATGTATTTCATATAATACATTCGAAGAAAGTCAAAACAATTTAGACAACCTCGTTAAAAAAACTCCGCAAAATTACAAAAAAAAATTCATCCGTAACACTTTTTAACGAATATTTTAATTAATTTTGTGTTGCAACCTGTGAAGTTGTTTAATCGCATTCACGAATCAAATATGGACTGGAACAAACTGATAAGCGACAAACGCCTGGGGCTTGAGAAATATCATGATCCCCAACAACATATAAGGTCGGACTTCCAACGCGATTTCGACCGGCTCATCTTCTCGTCGCCTTTCAGGCGCCTCCAGAACAAGACGCAGGTGTTTCCGCTGCCGGGCTCTGTTTTCGTGCACAACCGGTTGACCCACAGCCTTGAAGTGTCTTCGGTAGGCCGATCGATGGCCAACGAGGTGCGCAACGTGCTGACCGAGCGGCATAAAGACAAGGCATGGGCCGGGAAACTGCTCCACATCGGCGACATTGTGGCCACAGCATGCCTCTCGCACGATCTGGGCAACCCTCCCTTCGGACACAACGGCGAGAACACCATAGCCTCATTCTTCACCGAGGGGGCCGGGCAGCCGCTGAAAGAGAAACTCGGCAGCCGCCTCTGGACCGACCTCACCAACTTCGAGGGGAACGCCAACTCCTTCCGCCTGCTGACCCACCGCTTCGAGGGACGCCGCGAGGGAGGCTTCGCCATGACCTACAGCGCATTGGCCTCGGTAGTGAAATACCCCCACAGCAGCATGCTGGCGGGCGCGAAGGGTAAATTCGGATATTTCGCCACGGAGGAGGATATCTACCTGAGAGTGGCCGACGAGCTCGGCATCCCTCAGCTCGAGCATGGGCGCCACGCGCGGCATCCGCTCGTCTACCTGATGGAGGCGGCCGACGACATCTGCTATCAGATAATGGACATCGAGGATGCCCATAAGCTGAAAATTCTCGGCATAGAAGACGTGAAGCATCTGCTGCTCGGATATTTCGACGCGCCGCAGCGCGAGCATATACAGGAGTCGATGAAACGGCTCGACGACCCCAACGAACAGGTAGGCTATCTGCGTTCCAAAGTGATCGGCACGCTCGTCGGGGCATGCTCCCGCGAGTTTTCCGACCATGAGCGGGAAATACTTGCGGGCGACTACTGCGGGTCGCTCGTGGGAAATGTGGAGCCGAGGGTGCGCGATGCCTACGCCGCCTGCTCGGCGCTGGCTGTGGAGAAAATCTACAATGCGCCGCAAGTTATCGACATCGAAATTGCCGGCAACCGCATCATCACATGCCTGATGGAGAACCTGGTGGAGGCGGTGGTGTCGCCGGAAAGGGCTTACTCGCGGCTGCTGCTGGCGAAGGTGCCGCAGCAATATGATGTAAGGTCAGCCGACCTCGGCACCCGGCTGCAGGCTGTGGTAGACCATGTGTCGGCGATGACCGACGTGTATGCGCTCGACCTGTATAGGAAACTTAACGGGCATAGCTTGCCGGCGGTGTGAGGTCTCTTTGCTTAGAGGGCGTTGGGGTTTAAGGTTTATGGTTTAAGG
>JAUNFY010000124.1 GCA_030524805.1 Bacteroidales bacterium
TCCCGTAAAAACAAATCCATTAACGCAAATCAACTTCAATTTATATTATTTAACAGTAGATTTGGCTTTTCTACAAAACTAAAATGTTAATTTTGCAATTATAAAATTGAACTACTTATTGAAATCTTTTTAAGCCAATATGGAACAGACAGTTAATATTCGTGAAATCAATGATCTGATTGCTTCAAAGAGCAACTTCATCTCAATGGTCCGCAATGGTATGGACCAGCGCATAGTCGGCCAGAAACATCTTGTCGATTCACTGCTCATCGCTCTTCTCTGCAACGGTCATATCTTGCTCGAAGGCGTGCCCGGACTTGCGAAAACGCTTGCCATCAAGACGCTCGCCACTATTATCGACGCCAAGTATTCGCGCATCCAGTTCACTCCCGACCTTCTCCCCGCCGACGTGATCGGTACGCTCATATACAGCATGAAGAACGAAACGTTTGAGGTGAAGAAAGGTCCTATCTTCGCCAACTTCGTGCTTGCCGATGAGATCAACCGTGCGCCGGCCAAGGTGCAGAGCGCGCTGCTCGAGGCAATGCAGGAGCGTCAGGTGACAATCGGCGACCATACTTTCCCGCTCGACCGTCCGTTCCTCGTCATGGCTACCCAGAACCCCATAGAGCAGGAAGGCACTTATCCGCTTCCTGAGGCGCAGACCGACCGTTTCCTCCTGAAGGTGGTGATCGGTTATCCGTCGAAACAGGAAGAGAAGGCAATCATCCGCCAGAATATCAGCGGCGTCCTTTCCGCAGTGCACGCTCTCGTATCAACGCAGGACGTAGTGGAAATGCAGAAACTGGTGGAGAAAATCTATATCGATGAAAAAATCGAGAACTACATCGTGGATATCGTGTTTGCCACCCGTAATCCCGAGGCTCACGGCCTGAAGGATCTCGAGGGCATCATAGCCTACGGTGCTTCACCGCGTGCCTCCATCTCTCTCGCCCTTGCCTCGCGCGCCTACGCTTTCCTTCAGGGTCGCGGCTATGTGATTCCGGAAGACGTGCGTGCCGTATGCCACGACGTGATGCGTCACCGTATCGGTCTCACTTACGAAGCCGAGGCCAACAACATCTCAGCCGACGAGATCATTTCATCTATCCTCGATAAGGTACAGGTGCCTTGATGATTCGAACTGCTGATTTTCACTATCCCACAATTCTGGATTCTTCTCATGGATGCTAAGGAACTTCTCAAAAAAGTAAGGAAAATTGAAATAAAGTCGCGTGGACTCTCCAACAATATCTTTGCCGGAGAGTACCACACTGCCTTCAAGGGCAGGGGTATGATGTTTTCCGAAGTGAGGGAATATCAGCCGGGCGACGACGTGCGTGACATAGACTGGAACGTCACGGCACGCTACAACAAGCCATACGTGAAGGTGTATGAGGAGGAACGTGAGCTCACGGTGATGCTCCTTATCGATGTCAGCGGCAGCCGCGATTTCGGCGCCGTAGGGCAGGTGAAGAGGGAGTTCATAGCGGAAATAGCCGCCACTCTTGCATTTTCCTCCATTCAGAACAATGATAAGGTTGGCGTGATTTTCTTCAGCGATAAGGTAGAGAAATTCATTCCCCCTCAGAAGGGTAGGAAACATATCCTTTTCATAATCCGGGAGATCATAGACTTCACTCCGCAGAATCTCGCAACAGACATCAACGCGCCCCTCGTCTTCATGACGAATGCCTTGAAAAAGCGGTGCTCCGCTTTCCTGCTCAGCGACTTCATCGATGATCATGACTATTTCAAATCGCTCTCGATAGCCAACCATAAGCATGACGTGGCCGCCATCCAGGTCTACGACCGGCGCGATGCGAGAATGCCCGATGTAGGTCTTGTGCGGCTGCGCGATCTGGAGACGGGAGAGGATATCTGGCTTGACACTTCCTCAAAAAAGGTGCGTCAGGCTTTCGACAAGGCGTGGTATCAGCGCCAGCAGACCTTCTCTTCCACAGTAGCGCGTTGCGGCGTCGATTCTGTCTCGGTGTCGACCGATGAAGACTATGTCAAAGCTCTCATAGGACTTTTCCGTCGGCGCGGCTGACGCGACATTCTTTATGATGTATATCTCTTTGTATAAAATGAACAGATTGTTAAGTAAATATATCGCCATTTTCCTGCTGGCAGCATTCGCCACTTTCGGCGCGGCTGCCGAAGTCAAGGTCACGGCTTCTCTCGATTCCGCTACCATTCTCATGGGGCGTGTCGACACTTTGAGATTGTTTGTAGATCGCGACGCTGCTTCCCAGGGAGTTTTTCCGCTGCTTCATAAGATCGCTCCCGGCGGTTACGTTACTTTGCTCAATGATACTTTGGAAATCGGTGCACCACGTCTTGACACCATCAAGCGTGAAGGCAACAGAATTACCGAACGTCTGGTAATGCCTGTGCAGGTGTTTGACTCCGGACGTTATTCGTTGCCTCCTTTCGTGTATGTCACCGCCGATGATTCCGTATTCTCCAATGCGCTTGACCTTGAGGTAGTTCCCGTCAAAGTAGGCGAGAATGATGCCATATCCGACTATAAGGATGTGACGGATCCATCCGACAAGTCTTTCTGGGATTTCCTTCCCGACTGGATTTATTATTGGTGGTGGCTCTGGATGCTCATCGTGCTTGCTCTGGCTGCCGGCGTCTATTTCGCCCGCAAGTATCGGCGCACGGGTAAATTCATCTCGTTGCCCGAAAAACCGCAGCCCAAACCGTGGACCATCGCTCTCCAGCGTCTGGAAGAACTCAAGGCTAAAAACCTTTGGGAGAATGGTATGGAGAAGGAGTATTTCACCCAGCTTACAGATATTCTCCGCGATTATCTGTCGCAGCGCTTCGGCATCAATGCCATGGAGATGACTTCGCGTCAGATAATGCAGACTCTTGCCGACCAGACCGATGTAAGGGATAAGCGCACCTACGTAAGGAAGATTCTCGACGTAGCCGATTTCGTGAAGTTTGCAAAGGTCCGTCCTCTTCCCGCCGACAATGTGGAGGCTTTCGACAATGCAGTTAATTTTGTGAAGGAAACCATCATAGAGGAGCCAGCCGAGGACAAGAAAGATGCCGAC
>JAUNFY010000042.1 GCA_030524805.1 Bacteroidales bacterium
AAGTGTAACTCAATGATATTTACCGGCTTAGATGGGTCAAAAAGGGTACCTGTCTTACCCGGATTTTACAAGGTGCTTTTACCGAATATTGAGTCCATATTGACAAATCCTGACAACGATATAATTTGGCAATGCAATATTATCAGCAAACTATTGACACAATTTCCAAAAGAAAGTCTATTGCCTCTTGTTCCAATCATACAAAAATATGCTGACTTTATTCCTCAGAATGAAGATGAAGAAGATTTGAAGAATGTGGCATTGGATTTTGTTGCATGGTTTCATCCCGCCATTTAGATTGTTATGCTCCCTCGCGCTCCAAGTTTCCGCTACATACCAGATGTAGTCAATGAAACAAGGCTTGAATCGGTCGGTGGCACTTTTCATGCCGCTATCGCCACAAATAAAACAACATAAGGCTGGCCACAAGAGCAACGCTGACCAAGATAATCTGTATGCGGCGGCGAGTTTCGGGTTTGCAGTCGTCGAATAACCATAGTTTGCCGCCAAATTGCCAGTGACACGCCCATTTCCACCGAAACAACAACCCAATCAACCATAGTCCAAGCAGAGCAGCCACAAAGAGCAACGCGAATTGCGGGTGAGCCTGCGCCCACTCGACAAATGCCTCAGCCTTGCGGTTCAATGCCTCATATATGTCGGTTATGCTCATTGCAGACATTGGTTTGCGGTTAATAATGCAAAAATAACACATTTTCTCCAATCAGTCACCATTTTATGCTCTATAACATAATTATTTCAACGGTTTATCTCCCGCAAAATCGCTAATTTTGTAAAATGGATAATAGTAGCCCATGCAAATGATAAGATTGATACTTACAATCATGCTCTCCGCCCTTGCATTCGTCAGCATGGGCGCAAATGATTGTGTAACGCCGACACAGGCATACGACAGCAATGGCGGGCTTGTGTGGGAGATGCTGCTGGACGTGTACGGCGAGGTTATGGAGTGCCATGGCGACCGCACGCTCGTTCCGTTCCGCTATCAGGGGCAGTACGAGGATGTGGAGACTGGGCTGTACTACAACCGCTTCCGATACTACTCCCCTGAAATGGGCATGTACATATCATCCGACCCTATCGGGCTCGCAGGCAACAACCCCACGCTCTATGGGTATGTGGGGGATGTCAATATCTGGCTCGATCCGTGGGGATATTCTTCAAAAAATGAATTAATAAAGAAAAAAGCTCCTATTGATTTAGGTGAAGGATATAGAGGCCGGAGAGATCCGTTTTCCTACAAAGGTGATGCTGACTTTGAGATACATGTATATAAGGTTCATAAGTCAGGACTAACAGAGGTTGGAGTTATGGATTCCAAGGGTGGTTGGATTCATAAACATGGGCATACCGAAACTCCGTCCTTACCCGACTCTGTAACTAATAAATTATTAAAAATGTGTAGGTAGTATGAGAAATAGTATTTATAAAAAAAATAAGATATGGTATTTTGATGATTATTTTCATTATGTTACCTCTATTAAGCACCTTATTCCAAAGAATGCAGTCGAATTTATTTCTGACCCTCAGTTTTATCTATTCGACAAGAGTAGTTTGTATGATTCAAAAATAACCACGTTCAAATTAACTTACAATAAAAAAAGCAAAAATACCATTTTAACTATTAAGTTGATTGGTGCATATGGAAATATTTATTTATTCAAATTTTATGACGTGATAAAAATAATATTACCCAAAAATGACGAATCATTAGATCATGAGCTATTGATTCATCAATTTCATATAATAGATGATGATATATATCAATATGATTTCTTATTAACAAATAACTCTCATATAAAAATTACATTTAAAAATTTAGTTATCACAAAGACTTAGTGTAAAAATGGAATCTACACCATAGTATAATGATGCGACAAATGGTTTATATAATAATGGTTAGAAAACTATTTGATAAATTTAAATTTGGATTTTATGTCAATATTCAACATTATATCTATAAGATCCTGAATTGAATAATCTTATGTTGTTAGCGGACAGTCATATCACGATGGTAGTAGGCGTCGATGTCCATGTGACGATGGCACCTCCCTTCAACCCCATCCATCCCTACATAGGAATGGTGCTGGACCCCGCTGACTACATACCTTTCCTCGGCACGAACGTGAGCGTAAACGGTCTCAAGCGCGGCGTTTCCGACACGGGCGGCATGATCATCCCGATGACCGCGAGTTTCGGCAAGGGCAAGGCGTCCCTTTTGTGTAAGCGAAATGGTAGAATTGAAGCATCACAGACAAGAATAACTTGAAACATTCTTATGGCAAAGGCAGTGCATGACAAAAACAAGAAAGGTTCGCGCCGCAAAAAGAAGGCCGGACAGAGCAAATGGCGTGATCGGGCAAAGAGTCTGGGGAAAGACCTACTCTTTGCTGTGGTATGTGCCGCAGTGTACCTGTCGGCTGACGCTTTGATGGGACGCACCATTTTACGGGGAGTCAATGGCGATATTCTCAATTTTGTCATGATACTTGTCATGGCATTGCCTGTCGTGCTGCTTCCGGTCCGTTCATGGATAAGGGGTGTGAGAGACCGGTCATCGCTCCTGTTAAATGCCTTTGTCGGTTGGCTTGCGGGTGTAGGTTTGTTTTATCTTTCGATATTAGTATGGCTTGGGACAAACTATCTGATTCCACGTTCAGAGCCATACGAGCGCAAGGCGGTGGTGTATGGCATGAAAGCCGAACGGCGATACAGGCAAGCGGCGCACAATTACGTAAACCTGCGTTTCACGGATAACGGAGAATGGTATCGTTATGACGCCGATTACGATGAATATAAAAGTCTGCAACCGGGCGACTCCTGCATCGTGACTCTCCGCGACGGCATCTGGCGTTATCCGGCGATTCAGCATCTGCAACGTATAGAAAAAAGCGAAACACCTTTATGGAAGGCGATATGGGAGAAGAATCATTGATTCCTTGCTGCTGTTGGCCTCATTTTGTCCCGGATTGTCGGTTATTCCTAAAAAACGGATGGTTATGAGCCGGAATTACAAAATTTTTATTAACTTTGCTTTCGGCATGGCTTGCATTGACAAGTGCATCAGCACCAGCGCCTGAATCTTTAACTACGAGCGCTGCCAAAACTTCATTGGCAAACATCAACATTTAGACAAACTTCAAAGGAGATAAAAGCGATGAAAATATTATTCGAGCAAAAGAAGCCGGGGCGCACCCGCCAGTCGATAGCACCGGTGGAGGTGGAAATCGAGGGGCGGCCTGAAACGGTAGGGGAGTTGATCGAAGCCACAGTCAGAAGTGTGGTGGCAGCCTTCAACAGCCGGGCTATGTCGGCTCCTGAAGATGCCGATGCCGACCGGTCGGGAGCAGTGTTGGATGAAGAGCGCATCTCCGACCTTGCCGAGACAGGGCGGGTGGCTTTCGGAATAGTCTACAGCGGGCGGCAGGAAGACCCGGACAAAACCGTGGCTAATGCCTTGCAATGCTACGACGACGGACTGTTCAGAATCTTCCTTAACGGTGCTCCTGTTGAAGGAAGGGACACACCCATAGAATTGAACGACGGCGACAAGCTGACGGTGGTGAGGCTCACGATGCTCGCCGGCAGATTATGGTGATTGAAACCTGCGGCACACTTGCGACACACCTCTGCCTTACAGTTGATAAGGACTGAGGGAATTATGTTAATCTAAAATCTAAAGCGAATGAAAATTTATTGTAACGACACTATCAACAAATTGTGTGGATATTACTTCGACAAGCTGTCCGACGGACTTGCCAAAGCATCCTTGAACTCAGAATCGCGTGCGTTGGTGACAGAGTTCCTGCACCATTGCGACAATGATTATCATGACGACTGTGATGTAGAGGGATTTTTAAGAAATCATGCCCAAACGCATGGCATCACGGATATATCCTGTCTGTTTGAAGGAGAACTGAAAGAGGCCGTTGTGTATATGCTCGGCGAAGACTTTGCCGCCCTTTGGCAGCGATACATGCGGATTACGGCCGACTCCCCCTACACCGAAGGATACTACCGCCGGTCGGTGCGCAGCCGCCTTGCCTCGCTGCATATAAACAACTCGTTGGTCCGCGCATTCAGAAGTTTCGTGATAATCAAGGCGTCGGGCTTTTCCGTGGCCGATACCCTCAGGGGAGGGCGCACACCCGAAGAGGCCAAGGAGCTGGACTATTATTTTTCGACCGAAGCATGGCTTGCCGCCATGATCGACAGCGGCAACCGGGAGTGTATCGAATATCTTAAAGAAGCAATGTTCTCCGAAAACAATGCCAACCGGATGGGCTACGAACACTTCAGGGCCATAGCGAAGAGCGGCAACGAGGAACTTCTCGAAGCGGAAGGGCGCCTGCTGCTTGCCGCCCGCCTGCAGGAAGGGCTTCGCCAGGCCATCGTGGAGACTATGGATCAGGGACGCACCGTGAGCTTCATCCATCTCTTGAAAGTGATAATGAGCCATAATCTGCAGCGATTCGCAGCAGTGAAGCGAGGCATCGCCGTGGCTACCGGACTTGGAGAGATAGACGCCCCCGAACGCATCACCGACAAATATTTCGAACTCGTGTGGCGTTATGTCAACTCCCCCCGCGACAGAGAGGAAGGAGTGGAGAGCGACGACGCCATGGAAGTGTATCTTTCCCTATGGTCGATCGCATTCTATGACGTGATGGAAATAGAGAGGCCGATCATGCGTCTCATCGAGTCGGCCCCGGCCTACCGCGTGGAGGCAGCGATGCTGGTGGTCAGTGCCACGGCAGCCCCGGAGCTGAAACGCCGCATAGTGTCAAAAGCTTTGACGGAGCGGAGCGACGAGCACAGCATCATGGCCGGAGCATTGTCGATGTATCTCACTGAGTTCAGGGTGGGTAGCTATTACGGCGCACCGGTGGCAGTGCCGGAGTTGGAACGTTTCTTCAGCAGCCGCGAAGAAGCCATCCGCGACCTCGATATTCTCGTGAGATTATTGGCATCGCTGAAACCGAAGGAAACATTCAGCCCGTATGTCTTTCCATGGATGTTTGTGGAAATTTCACGCGGAGAAGTGGCGTCGCTCATCTGCAAGATAGCCCTTCTTCTCGGCAATGACAAATATAAGGAGGAAGCTCTCGAATATGTAGGCTATATTGAACCATACCAGAGGGCGGGCTTCATCAAATACCTTCTTGCCGATGCGACGACAAGGAAGCAGATAACCTTTGCGGTGGAAGCCATGACCGACCGCGGAGAAGCGGCGCGGGATGCGGCATGCGAGATAGTGAAGCGCCTGCACGAGGAGGGTAGGCTGACGACAGAAGACTACATGACGATGGAATCGCATCTCAGGCTGAAGGCATCGTCGATGCGTGTGGCCATCATATCTATCCTTTCCTCCCTTCCCGATGCCGACGCGCTCGCATCGGCAAAGCGGCTTCTGAGCGACAAAACAGCCGACCGGCGTCTTGCCGGCCTTGATATGCTCAAGACATGGATCGACAAGGGGGAACGGCAGGAGATATGCAAAACGCTGCTCGCAGACGTGGAGGCCATCTCCCGCCCTACAAGCAAGGAGAAGGTATTGATGGAAACCATCCTTGAATATAAGGATAGCTCAGATGCAACATACAACAGCAGCAACGGCTACGGACTATACAATCCTGACGAAGAACTCCAGGTAACGGCCACCATCCCCGAAGGCTTCGATGCGGAATCGGCATTGACATTCGCCGACCACGACAGAGCGAGGTCGCTGATGCTCGCCATCATGGACATTATCGAAAAGAATGCAGACTATGAGTTCACCAATTCGTGGGGAGAGAAACAGAGGTTGGGTAATTGCGTGAAACAGGATCGCTATGGTCAAAAGCTGAAGGCACTCGCCATGCCGGAGGTGTGGCAGGAATTTTACGAGAAAGAAATCGGCAACCCTGCCGACTTGCTGCGATTATTGCTCGCCGCATCCTACACCCATCCGGACTATGAACCGTTTTTCAAATCCATCAGGCGGATCGTCGGCAAAGCATTCCATCAGGAACCGATGGATCTGAGTTCCAATTCATTCCTGGCATCCGTAAAGCGGAAGATCGGCAATGCACTGCATCAGAAATCGGAGGATCAGGGCCCCAATCCGTATTTCAGTCTGGCGTTTGAGGTGTGTGAATGCCTGTATAACGAATACTGCGACGATGAGGAAATATACAAGTTGTCGGCAGATGTGATGGCAGTGGTGGCAAACCGTGTGGAGACATCGGAACTTACCCATAAATATAAGCAGAAGACTACCTATTGGCAAAGGGAGGAAATCACTCCCATCTACAAAGTGTGGCCGCTGCGCCTTTTCTACGACCGTCTCATGACAGGATGGCAAGGCTGCGGAAATGAACTGTTTGCGGAATCGTTCTCGGCGCGCTACGAACTATACCGCAGGCTCGGATACAAGGAGGACTTCAACACCATCGGCCCTCTTGAATATCTGCGGCTATGGAACTTGGGAAAAATCACCGATAGTGAATTCTGGCACGAGATGCTGGGGAGGGAAGACTCCCCGTCGATGGTGATGAATCTCACATTGCGTCTGCCCGGCGCTCCCAAACGCTATTCCAGCCAGCCGGAACTGGAGCGGCTCGCTCCCGCGGAATGCGCGTTGGTGAATACCGCAGTCGACCGCATACTCGACATAGAACTCAAGCGCGGCGACACACCGACGGTGGTGTCGCATCTCGCCAAGGAAATACGTGTGGTGAAAGGAGCGGACTATTTCATCGCCATTCTGCTCGGCCTCGGAAAAGACAAGCCGGTGAGCAACTTCTATAATATGGGCGACAGTAAGAAAGCGATGTTCAGCCATCTTCTCAACGTATGCTGCCCGACCCCCGAAGACACGGCCGACAAACTTAAAAGACTTGTAAAAGAAGCGGGCATCAGCGATGAGCGTCTTGTGGAGGCCGCGATGTTCTCACCGCGGTGGCTTGAGCTTGTGGAGCAGACCATCGGCTGGAAGGGCCTGACGAGTGCGGCATACTATTTCCTCGCCCATACGGGAGAGCATCTCGATGAAAACGTCAAATCGCACATATCGCGCTATACGTCGGTGGCGCCCGAGGATTTCGCCGACGGCGCTTTCGATCCCGCATGGTTTCATGAGGTCTACAGGCAGCTCGGTGCGAAACGCTTCGAAGTGGTGTATGATGCCGCCAAGTATATAGCCGAAGGAAACCGCCACACGCGTGCCAGAAAACTGTCGGACGCCGTGCTCGGCAAGCTCAAGGTGAAGGAAGTGGCAAAGGAAATTGCCGAGAAGCGAAACAAAGACCTTGTGGTGGCACTCGGCCTCATCCCGCTCGGCCGCAACCGAATCAAAGACCTACGTCAGCGATACGACCTGCTCAACAGATTCCTGAAAGAGAGCAAGCAGTTTGGCGCACAGCGTCAGGCAAGCGAAGGAAGGGCGGTAAAACTCGCGCTCGACAATCTCGCCCGCACATCGGGATTCGGCGACGCCACCCGCATGACATGGAGCCTCGAGTCTGACCTCGTGAAGGAGATTGCGGAATTCCTTTCGCCAAAAGAGGTGGATGGAGTGTCGGCTTACATCCTTCTCAACGAAGACACCCCCGACCTTGTGATGGAAAGCAAGGGCAAACGTCTGCAAAGCATTCCGGCAAGGCTCAAGAAAGATAAATATGTGGTGCGTCTGAAAGAAGTCTACAAGCAGCTCAAAGACCAGCATGTGAGGGGTAGGGCGCTTCTTGAAAAGGCAATGACGGAATCAGCCGCTTTCACCGGGGAGGAGATTGCCCGGCTGCGCGAGAATCCCATCATCTGGGGTATGCTGTCGCGCCTCGTCATGGTCAGCGACGACCTGAAGTTCGGATTCCCCGGCGGCGATGGCGCATCACTGATATCGGCCGATGGCGAGGTTGTTGAGATCGCTCCCGATGCCTCGCTCCGCATCGCGCATCCCTACGACATGATGAAGGGGGGAGTGTGGAGTGATTTCCAGAAAACCCTTTTCGACCACTGTTGGCGCCAGCCATTCAAGCAGGTGTTCCGTGAACTTTACGTCCCCACTGCCGACGAGAATGAAAACTGGAAGTCGATGCGCTATGCCGGCAACCAGATCATGCCGGCGCGTGCTGTAGGGGTGCTGAAGAAGCGGCAGTGGATTGTGGATTATGAAAACGGCTTGCAGAAGGTATGTTTCCATGGCGATGTCACGGCCGTGATGTATGCCATGGCCGATTGGTTCTCACCATCCGACATAGAGGCTCCGACACTGGAATATGTAGCGTTCTACGACCGCCGTACCTTCAAGGAGAAGAAGATTTCCGAAGTGCTCCCGATTGTGTTCTCCGAGATCATGCGCGATGTCGACCTTGCCGTCAGTGTGGCGCATGCGGGCGGCGTGGATCCGGAGACAAGCCATTCCACCATAGAGATGCGTCGTGCCATAGTGCAACATGCCATGCCGATGTTTGGATTGGAGAATGTGGCGGTCAGCGGCAACTTCGCCAAGGTGGCCGGCACTCTCGCCTCCTACAATATCCATCTCGGAAGCGGCGTGATACACAAGGAGGGCGGTGCGCAGATAGCGGTGTTGCCGGTCCATTCGCAGAGCCGCGGAAGAATATTCCTCCCCTTCCTCGACGAAGATCCAAAGACAGCGGAGATCATATCCAAGATACTCCTGTTTGCGGAAGATTCCAAGATCAAGGATCCCTCCATACTCAATCAAATCTAATCCATTTAACTTTCTTAAGACCGATGAAATACTGTTTAACGGTTCTCTAACGGTTCTCCTACTGTGCTCTTGTCTTTAGCCAATGGCCGGGCGAAAATCACCTTTCCACATGTCATGTGGAAAGGTGATGCCGCCAAATATGGTTAAGGATAATAATAACACGCAAAGCTTTGGATATATGGAGATAAATGACTAACTTTGCACTCACAGCGATGAAAATATTTCAAAAATTTTCATTTTAATTTTCATGAATCAGAAAATCATGATTCACTTTGATTGAAAATTTGTTTGCCCTTTTCAGTCAAACCATACCGTTGATTGGGGGATTGTGGATTTTCTGCATCTTCTAACTGGATAATGCCAGCGCTTTGTGCAGGGTTCAAGTAGTTCTTTATAAATGAACTCTTGGACTTAAAGCCCATTTTTTCTCTTAATTCTTTTGCCGAATACCAATTATTGCCAATCGCTTTAATGAGTTTTACCAAAGCAGGCGAAACTTCGCCAAGCAGTTCTTCGACTGGTGTTCGACAGGTGTTCGACTGGTGTTCAACAGGTGTTCTTTCGCCATCCTTCGGTCGGGCAAAAATCACCTTTACCATATAGCCGTTGTCGTTAATCTGTGGCTTAGGCAGTCCTGCATTCTTACATTTGTCGTTCATCATTGACAAGCCGCGTCCCCAATGCTCAATCAATCCTCCGATAAACATGACATTGGCAATATCAGGATTCGGAGGGAGAGAAGTGTTGTCATTCGCCGATGCCTCCTCTGCGGTCAGACGTTGAGGGGATAAGGTTGTCGGAAACCGACCGGCGTTCTCTATCTCCACGCGGTCGTCATATATGGCTATGCCTATCGAACTTGCCTCCTGTTGCCACGCTCTATGACATAGCGCATTGACAACTGCCTCTCTGAGCGCATCGTATGGGATTTCCAATTCATCCTCGCGCTCAAGTCTGTTGTGTGTGGACCCCGACAATGATAGGTGCTTGAAGAAGAAGTCCATCGCACCGGAGGTCAACTCAAATATATTGCCATATATCTGCCGATTGTCAAGGAACTCACTTTTGTCAACGCCTCTGAATCGCGCAAGGCGAAGAAGCATCTGTGGGTAGTCGGTCAGATCTTTGCCAAACAAAATGGCTGCGGAATTACGCACTGCTCCATTTTGAGTAAGTTTCAAGCGGCTAAGTATAATCGGAGTGTTGTCATTCTTTGCCTCGTCACTTAACCTGCCGCGACGTATGCCACCCTCAACCACTCTATGTATTAGGCCATCATCGAGAGAATCAATAGTCAAATTGGGGTTAACCTTGCGCTCCCATTTGTAAGTTAATCCCGTCTGCTCTTCGTGCAAACGGAGGAATCGCTCACGGGGCATTACTGTAGTAACGCTGTCGTGACGTTGATATGGTTTCCCATCCCACATATAGGGCTTGTCGCTATCCATACCGTTTGAACAAAAGGCAATAAGATATTTATTGGAATCTTCCAACAGAATATACTGAGGCTGTATATCAATAGCCGGGTCAAACCGTCCGAGAGCATCGCCGATCTCGCGAGTAGTCTTGTCTGATATTTCTTGGCCGATAATTTTTCCCTTGTTATTGACTCCAAACACAACAATGCCTCCACGGCCATTTATCATACCGCATAATGTCTCCATTCCACGGTTTAACTGCCCGGTAGTTTCTTTGAACTCAACATCCACGCCCTCGTTATTGGACGCAATGCTTCTTATGTAGTCAATATCAATGCTCATATTTCGATGATTATTCAGCCTATTCCGGAAGACTCATAGTGCAAAGTTACGAATTTTTTGCGAGATTACCTCAATGTTTCTAATAATACCGAGTTGACACAATGGATAATCCAAAAATTTTTAGTAACTTTGCAATCTAATACGCGCTTGCGCAGACAAATAGACCAATCAATGTAAGTAACAACTTATATTCAACATATTAAGGAACTTCCTTGTAACCGCGAAAAAGGCTTGGTCGCCTGTCTGCCTACAAGGAGATTTCTCTGTTTATATAGTCAGCCAATGAAAGACAAAATTCATATATTTTCATTTTTCTCCGGCGCGGGATTCCTTGACCTCGGCTTCGAGCTTTCCGGCGCTTTTGATGTCGTATATGTTAATGAATTTCATAAGGCATTTAATGATGTATATAAATATGCCCGTAGCAAAATGGGTATAGCCGAACCCAAATATGGGCACCACGTGGAGGATATTACTGCAATTATAGGTTCGCCCGAACTTGATGAATTAAAGTCTCAAGTTTCCGAGTCTAAGGCAGAACATCTCACTGGTATTATCGGAGGCCCACCTTGTCCCGATTTTTCCGTTGCCGGAAAAAATAAAGGCATGGAGGGAGAAAACGGAAAATTGTCAGGTACTTATGTTTCTCTTATCTGTGAAACATTACCAGACTTTTTCCTTTTTGAGAATGTCAAGGGTCTGTATAGAACTGCAAAACATCGCGAATTTTTTGAACATCTTAATACAGCTCTTGAAGACACCCCATTCAAGATTGCATACCGTGTTCAGAATGAGCTTATGCTCTATTTCTACGAATTTTGGAAAGAAAACGGCGATGCAGAGTGGCACGATATACTCAATGAGTCAGTCGACCAAATCCTGATGATGAAAGTATTGCCATGCGTTGAGGGTGACGAGGATCTGCTCGAAAAACCTTTCGCAAGCCTCGCCAAATTCTGCGCCACGGGCAATTATCGTAAGGCTGCACAAAAGGTTGCATAAATGAAAAACCGTCTCGATCGCGCCCACTTCACAAGCTATTGGCCATAACATTATGGAGGAACTAAAGTTATCTTTCCACCCTTCTTCTGATGAAGTAAACTCATTTTTGCCATTTCTAAAAAGAGAATACGACCAGAATGGTAAGGGTATGTATTGTAATTGGAATTTTATTACTGCTCAAAGTGATAAAGACCAACTAATTACATTGCATCTAAACGGCAAGCCCATCTCATTCGTTACTTGGTATCGTAACGACAAAGTCGTTGAATTAGATATTATCTGGTCTTTGCCGCAGTTTAGAGGTAAGGGATATGGTAGCAAGTTTCAACAGCTTCTTACTAATGAGTTCAAGAAAAGAGGCGATGTGGCCCTAACTGTTCATTGCGCCACCGAAGAAGGATTGATCCTGGCAAGGCGCAGCGGCTTTATCCCTCAAAACAATAATTCTGATTTTTCCAACGAGAATATCGAACTGGGACGTTCGGCAGCATACATCAAAATTCTTCGTAATTCAGACGCTTTGAGGTTTGACAATGACGATTAGACCATTTATTGTTACGAAGAATACGGCCACGACGATAGCTTCTGCGGAGAAATACCGCTTAGTGCCGATTTCGAGAAACAACCCGTTTATTGGTTTGTCAACGAAAGTTGGGAATGTAAGGTATATTATATGGACAAAATGATACGTCAATCAAAATTGAAGTATCTTCTGAAGGACTTAAATATACCGCTATTCAACTATATGATTGCATATATTGACCATAATATAGAAGTGCCTAAGCATTGGATTAAGTAAGCTATGGAAGTCCTCAGTTTCATAAGCACTGACGAGAATATCCGCATAACCACTGCCACCGCCGCCGATATGTCGGCTAACTGGGTGCGGTTCAAAAGCCGTGTCAATGATGCAAAACATCCTGACGCGGCTATGACTTATTGCGACTATCGAAGTTCGTTACCCGGCTCACTCCGGCTCATCTTGCCCGGCACACAACATCTTCAAGATGTCGGTGAGCCTGCATCTTCGCTCTGGGAAAGTCTGCCTCCTGTATTCTACGAAACAGCGACCTACAACGTCAGCATCGAATTTGACGATGTGGCCGAGCCACCTGTTGTTCTTCATAAGCTGAAAGAAGTTACTGGGCTGTTTACCACTATTCCATTGGGAAACAACCGATGGCTGCTCACCGCACCTCTTTCGTTTGTCAACGAGCCGGGCATCTTTGAGCTGACTTTCCGTTACACTCCCAAAGGTCTGGCTCCGCGCACTGATATTTTCTCTTTCCGAGTGGTATCGCCTAAACTCGACACGAAAGAGGACTACAACCACATACTTGCCGAAATCAACGCGCAATATAACGAGATTATCTTCCAATATCTTACTCTCACGTTGCAGAATTTGCAACGTGGAGGTCGCTCGAACAACGATGTTGTCTGGCTTTCGATATTCCGGCAGATTGTGGCAGACTATGTAAAGGCTGTGACCTACATAGTCAACCGTCCGCACCTTAGGCAGACTACCGAGGTGCGTTACAGCCGAGCCGACCGCATAAAGCGGTGGACTCCCAGCATGGCTGAGAAATTTGCCGCAGTTGAGGCAGAGGGTATGCTCGACCGCGAATATTTCAGGCACGAAAACACCATCAACACCCACAATACACGCGAGAACCGCTTTATCAAGTTCACCCTCGACCGCATAGGCCGACGGCTCACCAACATTGTAGCCACTATCAAGGCGAAAAACGCCAAGGCAAAGGAGGCTGACAAGGTTGCCGACAGCGAACTCGCCGAACTTGACAGCCACGTTTCGGCTTTGCGTAAGCTCGGCAACTCGCCACTGCTTCGTGGACTTCGCGGTGAACCGCTTCGCTCCGAGAGCATGGTGCTTCAAAAACGCACCGGCTATGCGCAGGTTTATCGCCATTGGCTGCTGCTCCAAAAAGGCATCGAGCTTTTCGAGGGCGCAAACGCCATCGGAGTCAGACCCATTTGGGAGCTATATGAATTGTGGTGCTTCCTCAAAATGCGTCAGATGGTAGCCGATATTCTCGGCTTGCATTTTGAGAACCCCGAAGAAATCTCCGAAGTCCCGATGCCGATGGTCAAACCCTTTGAGGACAACAACCAAGAGCATACAGTTTTCTATAATTGCGCCGATGGCTCAAAAGCCCGGCTGCATTATCAGCATACTTACAGCCGCCGCACTGGACAAATCCACACGGCTACCACCGAGAACCGCCCCGACATCGTACTTACGATAGTCAAGCCGTACGGCTTCGAGTTGACCTATCTATTTGATGCGAAGTATCGCCTCAATGACGATAGAAAACTCAATCAAGAAGACCGTGAGGAAATGGACGCTGCAAAAGGGGCTGACACGCCACCATCTGACGCAATAAATCAGATGCACCGCTACCGCGATGCGATTTATTACGGCAGCGATAAGATCTCCCATTCAGCCAAAGAAATTATTGGAGGTTACATACTTTTCCCCGGACGCGGTGATAACGACTCTGTGAGAAAACGCTACTTTTACCAAAGTATCGAGTCGGTCAATATCGGGGCATTTCCCTTATTGCCCGATGCAAGCGACCCACACAACGAGGGTACGCTACTTTATGAATTTCTTACAAAAATTCTTACTACCGAACAAGCAATCGACCACATCAAAGATGCAATACCACAGAAAGGACTGCGGTATGAAAGCACCTTTGAACCGACCGCGCAAGACCTTGTGCTTGTCGGCTATTATAAGATAGAGCAACTGCCGCTTATTTTAGAACATAAGCTCTACTACGTTCCGGCGGCTCTTGGCAAAGGCTCAATAAACCTCGTCAGCGGTTTTGAGAAAACCAAATATCTGCTACTTCACCACGGCTCAGAGCGTTTGCTTCTGCGCCTGACAGGTGATGGCCCGAAGTTCTTCCCAAAAATCGCACTCGAAGCCAAAGGCTTCTCGCCGTCCGGCGACTACTATCTCGACTTCGAGATATCGAGCCTCGACCCGGTCGCTGACGTTTCCTCTTTTGACCCTACGGGCAAAGGCAAATATCGTTATCAGCCATATTTCACAACGTTTAACAAAATAATATCTGCTCATGCTGAATCTTATTAAGTTACACTATTTTACAATTGATGGTGAACATTATATTGATGCGAACAATGAAAACCGTTGTTCTTCTGAGTTTTTACATTTTGCTAATATAATAGCAGAGTCCTTTGATTGCGAAATTAAAATTGAAGCTGTTGCAATTAACGAGGGCGGTTTTGAACGAATTTGGAGTGTAATATGCAAAAATGAGAATAAGAAAGCTGTAATTACTACCACCGTCATGTCAACAGTTATTGCATCTGTATTAGCTTCGGGTATCACTGGAGGATGTACCAGAGTTATTGATTATATCACGGCGGATAAAGAACTAACTGAACTTCAAAAAGAGGACCTTAGATTATCCATAGAACTGAAACATCAACAACTGTCAGAGAATAATCGTTTAACCAAACGACAGTCTAACTTTTATGAAAATGCGTCCAAGGACGAACGAATTTCTGCTATCGAACTATCAGCTATTCCTACTAATGGTCCTATTTTTTCTTCTCCAAAAATCTCTCGAACTGAGTTTCAGAATTACATTCTTGCATCAAATGAATTAGAAGCTGTTACTGTTGAAAATGCTATTATAGAGATAATCTCTCCTGTCATACAAAAAGGCAGTTATCAAGTTTGGCGTGGAAGATACCAAGGCAATATTATAAAATTTAGAATGCAATCTCCTGAGTTTATGCTTAAAGTATATAGCGGAGAGATTGAGTTTAAAAATGGTTTTACTATTGATTGTAATCTTTTACAGTTTAGGCGTATGGATGAAGCAGGTGAAGCATATATTTACAAGCAAGATGTTTCACTTGTCCATAGTTATTATGTAAATGATAAACCCATTGAAACAATAGAAGGTCGGCGTTATCGTCAAAAGAAAGAACAGGATAACGCACCAAATTTATTTACGGGTGTCGAGGATGGATTTTAGGGTGTTACGGCAGTGCCGCCGGGCTTTCGTGATTAGAGCCTGAGGTCTCGACCGTAAGGCTTCAATCCCATAACGCGGACTCTCGGAGAAATCCGGGAGTCTGTTGTTTTGTACCCCTGCGATACCTCGCAGGGAGAGTGGTATGGTAGACTTCTTTCTTTACAGATTGAGGATTTTACCGTTCAATGATGCCTCTGTCATTGGGAAATGGCGTATTCGTAGTACCTTACAGCGGTGTTGCGTGGCATTTGGCATCTTAGCTTCATTTTCAATTTTTGCTTCCACTGAGGTACGGGCTACATCTTCTATTGGTGCTTTGGCCGTCGGGGATAACTTCACGGTATAGATTGGTGTGATGCAACGGTCTGCATCATGAAAAATTCATTGCATTTGTTGCTCGGCTCATTTTCTCGGCACTCTTGATATCGCCGTAAAAATAAAATGCGCCCCGGCAAATGGGGTGGATGTGTCGGGACGCATTAAGTGGGGATTATTCTTCTGTCGGAGCGAAGTAGAGGAATATCTTGTCTAAGCCTCGTTCATGCTCCCGGTAGCGGATGTTGTCTTTGATGCTGACCTGCTTATGCTTGCTGTCGGTGAAGAACTCTTTTTCACGGTTCATAAGCAGTTTCTGCGCTTCTTCTGAAATATTCCCGTTTCGCTGACCGCGATAAATTGGGGTTGACTTTCCACCAGTGGCCTTCGATGATGCTCTGCACCTTATATTATGATATTATGATATTATGGCGGGACACCACATCCATCTGCCCGGATGTAGGGGGCCCGTCATCAGCATTTACAATTTGAAATGGACTCTCGGCAGATTCGGGTATCGCGGCGACAGCCTCTTTCGCGGGCGACTCAACCATCGGGGCTGATTTTCCGTTTTATAATCAGACATTCAACATGCTGATACTATGGAAAACTTACGACACGAACTTGAACACATATTGCCCGCCGACAGAATCTTCGACAACGAACTCTGGCGCGACATCTACGCCCGCGACGCGTCCTATTTCAATATCCCCCCGCAAGCCATCGTCAGGCCATCGACCGTAGATGAAATACGCGGCATCCTCGCCCTTGCCACCCGCCGCGGCATCGGGGTGACATTCCGCACCGCCGGCACCTCGCTCTCCGGCCAAACAGTAAACAACGGCATAATCTGCGAACTGCGCACCGGTTGGAACAAATACCGCATTTCGGATCAGGGGCGCAAGATATGGTTCGAGCCCGGACTGACGGCAGCCCAGATCAATGCCTATCTTCAGCCACATCACACCCACATAGGTCCCGACCCGGCATCGAAGGCCGCCGCCATGATGGGCGGCATCCTATCCAACAACAGTTCCGGCATGCAGGCGGGAGTGAAGCACAATTCATATCACACTCTCGCCTCGATAGAATTCGTGCTCGCCAACGGTAACCGCTACAATTCGGCCCTTCCCGACGACCGCCGGCGTTTCCACGATCAGGAAAAAGACCTGTGCCGCGGACTTGCCGAGATAAGGAGCACAATCATGGCCGACGACACGATCCGCAATAAGATAGTGGAGAAATACAAGATAAAGAACGTGACCGGCTACGCCATGAATTCATTCGTGGATTTCGACGACCCTCTCGACATCTTCTGCCATCTGTTGATAGGGGCAGAGGGAACGCTCGGATTCATCGTCAGCGGCGAATTGTCGACACTTCCGCTTCACGACGTCTACAGCAGCGCGATGCTCTATTTCCCCGACGTGGTGTCGGCGGCCGCGAGCGCCGCATGGCTAGGCGAGAGCGGGGCTCTCTCGGTGGAGATGATGGATTATGCCTCGCTCCGCAGCTACGAGGGTGCGAAACTCGACCGTCCGCAGGGCACCACAGCCATGCTCATCGACTACGGCGCCGATTCGCCTGAGGAAATGGCCGACATAGTGGGCAGGCTGACGCCGCAGATAAGGCAACTGAAAAACCTGCAGTCGATGGATGCTTTCACCCGCACCGTGGCCGAAAGGGAAAACCTATGGAAGATGCGCAACGGCATCTTCCCCTGCGTGGCAGGTGCCCGCGTGCCCGGCGACAGCGTTGTGCTTGAAGACGTTTGCAGTCCTGTCGAGGTGCTTCAGGATCTCGTGGGCGGCACTCAGAAGCTCTTCAGGAAATATGGCTACGACGGCGCTATCTTCGGCCATGCGCGCGACGGCAACATCCATCCCTTGCTCACGTCGCCGATGCACACACCTCAGCAGCTCGACAATTTCCGTTTCTTCATGGACGATTTCGTAGACCATGTGCTTTCGCTCAACGGCTCGCTGAAGGGTGAGCACGGCACCGGGCGCGCCATAGCACCCTTCGTGGCGAAGGAATGGGGCGACGAGATTTATGCCCTCATGAAGCGGGTGAAGCAACTCGCCGACCCGGCCGGAATACTCAATCCCGGAGTGATGATCAATTCCGACCCCGACGCCTTCATGAAGCCGATGAAGCACATGCCGCTCTTCGGAGAAGAAGACGGATATGCCCACGCCGACCTCTGCATGGAATGCGGCTATTGCGAACATGTGTGTCCCACACGCGACATTACCCTCACCCCGCGCCAGCGCATCCAGGCCCACCGCATCATGAAGGAGCATCCCGGCGATGAGGCGCTGCGCAAGCAATATTATTTTGTGGGGGAGGACTCCTGCTGCACCGACGGCAGTTGCCAGACGCCGTGCCCGATGAAGATCAACACCGCGGTGCTCACCGATGCCGACCGCGCGCGCTCCAACAGCCCGGCATTCAAGAAAGTGCTGACCGCATCGGCCCGCCGCTACGGCGACGTGGAGACGGCCGTGCGTGACATGCTGAAAGTGGCCGTGACTACCCAGAAGGTAATCTCGCCCTATCCTCTGATATGGGCTACCGATTTCCTTCACCGCATCTACGACAAGGTGCCCCATTGGTCGAAATACTTCCCATATCCCGCCAAACTCCACTATGCCGAACCCTCTCATCCCGACTGGATCTATTTCCCGGCATGCGTCACCCGCATTTTCGGAGCCTCATCCGTCAAGGGGAAAGACGACCTTATCGAAGTGGTGTTGAGGATAGGCCGGAAGGCCGGACTCACAATTGCCGTGCCGCGCAAGGTCCACGGCATCTGCTGCTCACAGATATGGGCCCACAAGGGCGACCCGGAGGGGCAGCGGGTGATGGCGGAGAAGGCGCTTGATTGCCTTTACGAGGTGAGCGACGGCGGTCGCATCCCGATTTTCTGCGACACCACATCCTGCACCCACACCATGCTCACCGCAGTGAGGGAAAGCCTTGGCGCTGACTCGCAAAAGAAGTTCGGCAGCCTGCGGCTCATCGACATCACCCGGTGGCTTGCCGAGGAGGTGCTTCCTCGCGTGAAAGTGACGAGACCGAAAGGGAAGATACTGCTTCATCCCACTTGCGCCGCCACTATTCTCAACCTGCGCGACGACATGCTGAAAGTGGGCCGGGCATGCAGCCGTGAGGTGGTGGTGCCGGTCAACACCTACTGTTGCGGCGCTGCCGGCGACCGCGGTTTCCTCAACCCGAAGGTGGCGGAGGCCGCCACGCGCGATGAGAGGGAGGAGATAGCGGGCGAAACCTTCGACGGATGCTATTCGCTTGCCCGCACCTGCGAGATATCGATGCGCTCCACTATGGGCCGCACCTACGAATCGCTCGCCTATCTTGTAGACGAGACCACGGTGGAAGCAGACCCGAAGTGAAGCCTCGATCCACGCTGCCGCAGATTTGCATAAGATGATTAATTTTACTAATTTTGCATAAGATTCACATCCGCCGGTCGCATAGTGGTGGCCGGCGCTCCAATAAATATGCAAATGGTAAATCATATCGTATCGTTCAAACTGAAGGGCAGCGCCGATGAGCGTCGCCGCGTGGCCGAGGAGTTCAAGGCCGCACTCCTGCAGTTGCCGGAGAAAATAGAGTGTCTCAAGTCGATGCAGGTTGGCATCAACGAGAATCCGGCCGAAGACTGGGATGTGGTGCTGATAGCCGTCGTGCCCACCATGGCCGATGTGGAGGTATATGCCAAGCACCCGGCCCACGTGGCAGCTGCATCCATCGTGGCTCCCCATAAGGAATCAAGGGCTTGCGTAGACTATCATGTTTAGGCTCCAGATAGAAAACCTCACCAAGTCGATAGGCGACCGGATGCTCTTCGCCGACATGTCGCTATCGGTTGAGGAAGGCGACAAGATCGGCATTGTGGCCCGCAACGGTGCAGGAAAATCGACGTTGCTCAACATTATATGCGGACGTGAGGATTACGATTCCGGCAAGATAACGTATTCCGACGGTGCGAGGGTAGGCTACCTGTCGCAGTCGCCGGCTTTCGACCCTGACGACACGGCCCTTTCCTACGCCACGCCCGAGCCTGCCAACGCCGACGATTTCGATGCACCCGACCGCGCGCGCCGCATGCTGTCGCAGCTCGGCATCACCGATCCAACGCAGCGGCTCGGCAGCATGTCGGGCGGACAGTTCAAGCGGGTGTCGATAGCGAAGGTGCTGCTTCAGGAGCCTGACTTCCTCGTGCTCGACGAACCTACCAACCATCTCGACATAGCGATGGTGGAATGGCTTGAGAATTATCTCTCGCGTCAGCGTGCCACAATACTGATGGTGACACACGACAGGTATTTCCTCGACAACGTATGCACCCGCATCATAGAGATCGACCGCGAGCAGGTGTTTGCCTACGACGGCAACTACGACTATTATCTGCGCAAACGCACCGAGAGGCAGGAAAACCTGAGCGCCGAACTCGCCAAGGTGCGCAATCTGCTGCGCACCGAGCTCGACTGGATGAGGCGGCAGCCGCAAGCCCGCGGAAGCAAAGCGAAATACCGCATCGACTCTTTCCACGACCTCGAGCAGCGGTCGCGCGTCAATCTGGCTGAGAAAGACGTGAGACTCGCCGTGAAGGGAAGCTACATAGGCAACAAGATCTTCGAGGCTGTCGACGTGAGGAAGCAATTCGTGCACACTGATGCCGATGGCAGCGAAAAGGTTGTGCCGATACTCAACGGCTTCAACTACGTCTTCGCGCGCTATGAGAAAGTAGGAATAGTGGGCGACAACGGCGCCGGGAAATCCACCTTCATCAAGATGCTGCTGGGCGAGATTGCGCCCGACTCCGGACACTTCGATGTGGGGCAGACCGTGAAATGGGGTTACTATTCGCAGGAGGGTATGACCGGTTTCGACGAGCGCAAGAAGGTGATCGACGCCGTAAGGGAAATAGCCGAGACCGTGCGCATCGACGACAAGACCACCCTCACCGCGCAGCAGTTCCTGACGCATTTCCTCTTTGAGCCCGCCACGCAGCAGAAATACATCTACAAGTTGAGTGGCGGCGAGCGCCGCAGGCTTTATCTCGCCACGGTGCTGATGCGCCAGCCCAACTTCCTGATACTCGACGAGCCCACCAACGACCTCGACATAATGACGCTCTCCGTGCTTGAGGATTATCTCGCGAATTTCAAGGGATGTGTGATTGTGGTGAGCCACGACCGTTTCTTCCTCGACCGCATCGTAGATCATCTTTTCGTGATGAAGGGCGACGGCGAGGTGCGCGATTTCCCCGGCGACTATTCCACTTATCGCCATTGCGTGCGCCAGGAGGAGAAGGAAAAGAAAGCTGCGGCCGAGGCGGCAAAAGCGTCAGTTCCCGCTTCTTCGGCTGCGTCGGGTGTCGACAAGCCGGCAAAACAGAAGACGGAACGAAAACCGCGCCTTTCCTTCAAGGAGAAAAAGGAGATGGAGGCGCTGGAGCAGGAGGTGGAAGCTCTCGGCGAGGAGAAAACCGATCTGGAGACCCGCATGTCGGATGGCACCATGTCGGTAGAGGAAATCACTGCCGCCGCTGCCCGCATGGAGGAGTTGCTCGCCCGCCTCGACGAGGCTGAATTCCGTCTGCTTGAACTAATGGAGAAAGACGGCTGACAGGCCGAGGGGGGTGATATACCCTCTCGATAATATAACGCTCCAATAATATAAACCTTAAAATAAATATGTCATGAAAAGGAATCTGCTGCTCATCGTCAATCTGCTGTGCGGAATGTTGCTGGCATTTCCGCAGTCCGGCACATGGTCGGGCAATCTCAAGGTGCAGGGAATGAAGCTTCCGCTCGTTTTCCATCTCGACGGCGACAAACCGACAATGGACTCCCCGGCGCAAGGAGCCGAAGGAATACCGGTCAATGTCACGAGGATAGAACCTGACAGCATTCATATCAGCATACCGTCGATCATGGGCTCTTTCGGAGGCAGGTGCGACAAGGATGAGATCACCGGAATCTTCACTCAGCGTGGCGCCCGGTTTCCGCTCGTCCTGCAGCAGGTTGCAAACAAACAGGCCCGTCCTCAGACGCCCCGTCCGCCGTTCCCTTATTCGCAGGAGGAAGTGAGTTTTTCGAATGGCGACGCCACATTGAAAGGAACGCTGACCTTGCCTGAGGGCTACGGACGTGCTACTCCGGTGGTGATAATGATAACCGGCAGCGGACTCCAGAACCGTGATGAGGAGATATTCGGACATAAGCCCTTCGCGGTGATTGCCGACCGGTTGGCAAGAAACGGAGTGGCATCGTTGCGCTACGACGACCGTGGCTTCGGCGAGTCGACAGGCGATGCCGTCAACAGCACCACCGAAGATTTCATGCGCGATGCCTTGGCAGGCATCGGTCTGCTGCGTGAGCGATTCGACAAGGTAGGTGTCCTCGGGCATAGCGAGGGCGCCACGATTGCCCTCATGCTCGGTGCCGACAGAAAGGTGGATTTCATCGTGAGCCTTGCCGCCATGGCAATTTCGGGCAGGGAAACACTCATGGACCAGAACCGTCACGCACTTTCGCAGTCAGGGTTCCCGCAAGAGGTAGTGGAGGAATACTGCAGCCTGCTCTCATCGGCGTTTGATGGGGATTCGACATTGGCGCAGCGGCTCGAGTCCTCCGGTTTGCCGAAGGAGTTGCGGCAGAATCTTCAGCTTGTGGCGCAGCAGGTAAGCCAGCCCTATCTGCGCTATTTCCTCGCGATGAATGTGGCCGACGTTGTAGGCCGCATCAAATGCCCGGTGCTGGCGCTCAACGGAACCAAAGATACGCAGGTAGACAGTTCGAAAAACTTGGAAGTGCTGAAGAAAGGACTCCCCGCCGGCAAAAAGAATGAAATCCGCTCGCTCGAAGACCTGAACCATCTTTTCCAGCACTGCACAACGGGCAACCCGGATGAATACGCCCTAATCGAAGAAACCATCTCTCCGGAGGTCCTCGAGATAATCACCCGCTGGATCTCCACATTATA
>JAUNFY010000003.1 GCA_030524805.1 Bacteroidales bacterium
ACTCATTTTTCGCTCATTTTTCGTTTCGATTGTCTCGGCCACATCTCAAAAAGAAGAATTTCCCAAACCGCCCATAACTCTGCCATGCGACCGCAAGCCTCTCTAAAAGCAGACCGATCTATCCATGGAGGAGCAGAGAAAGCGGAGAAAACGGTTTGAGGAACTCAAGACGAAGATTTAACCCGTGAAGGTTTTTCCTCTTTCTTATTTTCTTTTTCATTTTCATCCTCATATTTTTTAGGGTCGAGAACCCAGTTGGCCCACTTATTAACAGAAATAAAAACTAATAATAAAAATATAGAGTATGCAATTACGAAAAGGCGACTGAAATAATAAGCAAAGGTATTCATAATACTTGATTTTTGTGCAAAGATAATAAATAAATAACAAACAAACAAATGGCCGGAAAAAACACCATATCCATCAGTTTTGAGGTTACAGACGGTAGAGATGGCTTGAAAACGCTTACCCTGGATGCTGATGCTTTGCGTAAGGTCATGGAGCAGAACGTCAGGGTTTCGCAGAATATGCAGGAAGAAGTCCTGGGACTTGCGGCAGCAGTGACTGTAGCAAAAGGTGTTTCGGGCGCTTTCGGTCAATTATCGGGGCTTTTTGGTAAACTTACCGGGGAGAGCCTTGAGTTCGGCAATGCCGCTATCCTCGGCGTCTCGATTGATGAACTGATTATTATCAAAAATCACCCGCACTTCAATCTTACAGAAAGAGTTCATGATATATGCTGCGATGCCCCGAACTTAAACGAACTTAAACCGGCCAAAATCGAGCAGATTTTCATCTTTGCAAAAAACAATGCACGCCTCATTGACGTTTTACATTTATAAACAGTTTCTAACTTTTTCGCGCAAATGAAAAAATTCATTATCCCTGTCGCCATTGCAGCCCTGATGTGCTCATCGCTGAGCTCTTGTATGGGGCAGTTCGCTCTCACCAAGAATCTTTATGCCTGGAATGGTCAGATTTCCAATAAATTTGTCAACGAACTCGTTTTCGTGGCGTTCTGGGTTCTTCCGGTATATGAGGTGTGTGGCCTCGCCGACCTTCTGGTGCTCAACTCGATAGAGTTCTGGAGCGGCGACAATCCCATGACGGCATCCACCAAAGTCATTGATTCCGATCAGGGCCGCTACCTCGTGAAATGCGATGGCAAGGGCTACGACGTCACTCTCGAAGCCACAGGCGAGTCTTATCGCCTCGACTTCGCTCAGGAGTCGCAGACATGGTCGCTGCAGTTTGATGGCAAGGAGTATCCTCTCATGACCTTCATCGACGACTCTCATGTTGCCATGCCGGCAGCCGACGGACAGTGGCAGACTGTGGAGCTGAGCCAAGATGGCGTCCTCGCTTATCGCAACGTCGCCGCCCCCGCCATGATGGCCCTTAAATAATAATGCATTATTTTTTCGGGTTGATTAATCCAAATCAAGGTTCAGTTGTTGTATCTATAAAAGTATAATCAAATAAATCTAATATTGAAATTATGAAAGCAATCCACATCATCAGTGCAGTAGTGGGTGGTGCCATCGCCGGCGCGGCTCTCGGTCTGCTCGTGGCTCCTGAAAAGGGAGAAGACACTCGCAAGAACATCATCAAACTCCTCAAGGAAAAAGGCATCAACCTCAAGAAAAGCGAACTCGAACGCCTTGCCGACGAGATTGAAGAACAAATCGAAAAATAAACAGTAAACAAATCAAAATATGAAAGCTCTCAACGTTTTATACGCATTTCTCGGCGGTGCTCTCGTAGGCTGCGCGGCTGCTATCCTGTTCGCTCCTGAAAAAGGCGAGGATCTCCGTGCCCGCATCGTCAGCATCCTCAAGAGAAAAGGTATCAAGATCAGCGATGAAGAGGTTGATGCTCTCGTGGCTGAACTCACAGGCGAAGAGTAATCGCTTTGACCATGAGCAATAATTCTCTTTTAGATCAATTCAAGACTATCCTGGCCCGGTCGAAAGACTGGGCTGCTCTTGAATTGGAGTATGCCAAACTCACCGCTGCTGAAAAAATCACGGTGCTCGCAGGAGCCGCCGTGGCCGGTATGGTATGCCTCATGCTGGGCATGACGGCGCTGATCCTTTTCGGCATAGCCCTGGCTTATCTCTTGCTTGAATTGATGTGCACTGCCCTGGCTTTTCTCGTCTCGGGTTGCATCATGATTCTCATTATGGTGCTGGTCTATCTCCTGCGTGAGAAGTTGATCATGAATCCTATAGCTAAAATCATTACCAAAATTCTTCTTAAGTAATGCCCATGGACAACTCTCATAACTCTTCCGGCTCTCAGAAATTGATCGAACAGAGCGATTCTGTTGCTAAGTTTGAAGGATTCACTCTCGATGAAATTCGCCATCATCGTGCCCTAATAGCCGTCAGGAAGGAATTTGCCAAGGCTAAGGTTCTGGAGAAAGTTGCCGTTGTCAAAGACAGCAATCCTTTGTCGCAAAACGGCAAGCTGAAGACTGCCGCCCGCCTCGGGTCGCTGCCGGCCAAACTGATGAAAGGCCTTAACTACACCGACTATATTCTTCTCGGTGTCTCCGCTTTCGGCACCCTCCGAAAAGTGGTCTCTCTTTTCAGAGGTAAGAAAAAATAATACCTTCCCGGAGCTCCCTCCAGGAAGGTAGTTTCTTTATTATGAAGTTTAAACCAACTTCAATATACACGCAGAATAATTCTGTATTATGTGCAGAATTATTCCATATAATCCGACATTATAATCTGACATTTTTGCTACGACCTACGTATGGACTACTACAGACTCCGACTCGAGTGCGACCCATGCACTGAAGACATCACCGACCTCCTTGCCCAATTCCTCGCCGATGCAGGTTATGAAAGTTTCGAACCCGACGACTCGGGACTCACGGCCTATATCAAAAGCGATGACTTTTCAGAAGCGTCCATCCTCGAGATAAAAGATTCATTCCCGATGGATACAAGACTTGAATGGAAGGCTGAGCTCGAACCCGGCAAAGACTGGAATGAGGAATGGGAAAGAAATTATTTCCAGCCTATCGTGATTGCCGGTGAATGCGTGGTGCATGCGTCTTTCCATACCGACATACCAGAGGCCCGCTTCGACATCCTGATTGATCCTAAAATGGCTTTCGGAACAGGTCACCATGCCACTACTTCCCAGATGGTGCGCTACATCCTCGATTTTGATTCGCTCGAAGGGAAATCCGTGATCGATATGGGCACGGGCACCGGAATCCTCGCCCTGCTTTGCAAGATGCGTGGCGCATCAGATGTGACTGGCATTGAGATTGATCCCGACGCATACGCGAATGCCGTCGACAACGCCGCCCTCAACAATCAGGCCATCGATTTCAAATGCGGCGACGCCGCTCAGTTGCAGGATTGCCGCCCTGCCGATATCTTCCTTGCCAATATCAACCGGAATATAATCACAGCCGACCTTCCCCGATATGCAGAAAGAATCAAGAATGGGGGAGTGCTGCTCCTCAGCGGTTTCTATACGGCAGACATCCCCGTAGTCATGGAGCATGCGGAGCCACTCGGTTTTGTGCTCGACAAGGCTACCGAGGAAGGTGACCACTGGGCTGCAATACGCCTCATTAAGAAATCTTGACGCATGTAGCCCGTGCCGATGCATGTTCCGTGTTTGAAGTTAATTTCTTCACATCTCGTGCGAAGCAACCCCGGCTGTTGCTCTTGATCCGATGAAGTTTAGACAACTTCAATATTTCGTCATTGATGATTTCGAATAAAAAATCACCGAAAAATTTGGTCGTCTTAATTCATTTTGTTAACTTTGAACATCGGTGACATCATCGTGAGGCTGACGCCTTTGCAAAATGCCATCGATTTAAAGTAAATACAACTAATTACAACAAAATAGAAGTACAACGATGGAAGAAAATCTGGTGAAAACGTGTCTTCACGACCGTCATGTAAAACTGGGCGCGTTGATGTCGCCTTTCGGCGGTTTCGACATGCCGATTCAGTACAAGGATATCCCCACTGAGCACAATGCCGTGCGTCAGGAGGTGGGCGTGTTTGATGTCAGCCACATGGGCGAGGTGCGCATCTCCGGTCCTGATGCTTACCGTTACGTTCAGCATATCTTTGTCAACGATGTCAAGGATGCTCCCGACGGACAGATTTTCTACGGTATGATGTGCCACGAAAATGGCGGCACTGTCGACGACCTTCTTGTATATAAGGTAAACGACAATGAATACTTCCTCGTCATCAACGCTTCCAACATCGCCAAAGACGTGAAGTGGATCATGGAGAATGCCGACAATTTCGATGTCAATATCGAAGACGAAAGCCTTTACTATGGTGAGTTGGCAGTGCAGGGTCCCAAAGCCGAAGAGATGCTCAAGGCCATTCTCGGTCTTCCTCTTGAAGAAATCGCTTTCTACAACTTCAAGACCTATCACATCGATGATGAGGATGTGATCATCAGCCGCACTGGCTACACCGGTGAGGATGGTTTCGAGGTATATGGCTCCCACGATTTCACGGTTCGCCTTTGGGATAAACTGATGGATGCCGGTGTGCAGCCTTGTGGCCTCGGATGCCGCGACACTCTTCGCTTTGAAGTAGGTCTTCCTCTCTATGGCGACGAACTCGCCGACGATATCACTCCCCTCGAGGCAAGCCTCTCGATGTTTGTCAAACTCGACAAGGAGGAGTTCATTGGTAAGGAAGCCCTCGCTCTTCAGAAGGCTGAAGGCGTGCGCCGCCGCATTGTCGGAATCGAACTCGAGGGCAACGCCATCCCCCGCCATGGCTATCCCGTCGAGGTCAATGGTGAGGTTGTAGGTGAAGTCACTACCGGCTACCGCTCCATATCCACCGGTAAGTCTGTAGCGATGGCAATGATTCAGAAGCCTTTCGACAAACTCGGCACTGAAGTGGAGGTGCGCATCCGCAAGAAGACTTTCCCCGCAAAGGTAGTCAAGAAACGCTTCTACGACAAGAACTATAAAAAGTGAGTCGTTCCGGCTGACCTGCCGGACAACTCAAGCCTCTTCTCCATCTTAATAACATACGATAATTATAAAAAACAAAATAAAATGGAAATCAAGGAAAATATCCGCTACGCGGAATCTCACGAATGGGTAAGCCTCGAGGGCGACATCGCAACTGTTGGCATCACTGACTACGCTCAGCACGCTCTTGGCGACATCGTTTATGTCGACATGCCTGAAGTTGGCGATGAAGTTACCGCCGGCGAGGAATTCGGTGCCGTTGAGTCGGTAAAGGCTGCTTCCGATCTCTATTCTCCCGTGAGCGGTGAGGTTGTCGAAATCAACGAGGCTCTCGAAGACGAACCCGGACTCATCAACCAGGATGCGTTTGCCAACTGGATCATGAAAGTCAAGGTGTCTGACGCTGCCGAACTCGACGCTCTTCTCGACGCTGAGGCCTACCGCAACATCTGCGAGGAGTGACGTAATCCTTCTTCAATCGCAAAAAAATGAGCCGCTTGGCAGCGGGGAGCCGCCAATGACTCTCCGCTCGCCAAGCGTTTTCCTAATGAAGTAGTTGAGTCAACTTCAATTTCTGATTATTTTATAGCAATGGCAAACAAATATATACCTCATACGGAAGAAGACGTCGCCGCGATGCTCGAGCGTATCGGTGTCGGCGCGATCGACGATCTTTATTCCGATATTCCTGAAGAAGTGATCTTCAGGGGCGAATACGACATTCCTGCAGCTATGTCGGAAATCGAACTGCGCAGGCATTTCGAGGATCTCGCCGCAAAAAACAAGAATCTGAAGATATTCGCCGGCGGAGGCGCCTACGACCATTATTCCCCCTCCGTAGTGGCCCATCTCCTTGCCCGCAGCGAATTCTATACGGCCTATACTCCCTATCAGCCGGAAATCTCGCAAGGCACTCTGCAATACATTTTCGAATATCAGAGCATGATTTGCGAGCTCACCGGAATGGAGGCGTCGAATGCTTCCATGTACGACGGCGCCACCGCCACTGCCGAGGCTATGATGATGATGGTGGCTTCCGCTAAGAAGAAAAACCGTGTGCTTCTTTCTTCCACCATTTCCTCACACGTGGAGGACGTGGTGAAGACCTACGCGAAATTTCACGGCGTTGATCTCACTGTCGTGCCCGAAAAAGATGGCGCTACAGATCTCGAGGCTATTGCCGGGGAGCTGCAGGCCGGAGATGTGGCCGGTGTCATCGTGGCCTGTCCCAACAAATATGGCATCATAGAAGATTTCTCAGGCCTCGCCGACAAGGTGCACGCTGCAAAAGCTTTGCTTGCCATTAATTGCGATCCGTCCGCTCTCGCCGTGCTCCGCACACCTGCCGAGTGGGGTGCCGACATCGCTTGCGGCGACGGTCAGAGCCTTGGCATGCCTCTCCAGTTTGGTGGCCCTTACCTCGGCTTCATCGCCTGCGCGAAGGCTACACTGCGCAAGATGCCCGGACGTGTGGTCGGAGCCACTAAAGACGCTGATGGAAAACGCGCCTTTGTGCTCACCCTTCAGGCTCGCGAGCAGCACATACGTCGCGAGAAGGCTACTTCCAACATCTGCTCCAATCAGAGCCTGATGGCTCTCTATGCCACTATCTATGTCGCTCTCATGGGCACAAAAGGACTCGAGGAAGTGAATGCCCTCAGCTGCGATGGCGCCCATTATCTTTGCGGCAAGCTTATCGCTACCGGTAAGTTCAGGATGGCTTTCGACCGACCCTTCCTTAAGGAATTCACACTCCGCACTGATCTTGATGTCAAGAAACTCAATGAATATCTTGAATCCAAAGGTTATATGGGTGGAATCGATATGGGCGATGGCCTCGTGTCTTTTGCCGTCACCGAGAAGAGAACCAAGGAGGAAATCGATGAATTTGTGGCTTTGATCTGCGAAGCCTGATATGCAAGGAGAATACCGACATGAAATATTACGATAAACTTATATTCGAACTCTCTCGTCCGGGACGTGTGGGTTACGAACTTCCCGAAAATAATTATGCTGTCGAGGGAATGAAGGATATTCCTTCCGACCTCCTCCGCCGGAATTCGCCCGAGCTTCCTGAAGTGAGCGAACTCGACGTGGTGCGTCACTACACCAATCTCTCGAATAAGAACTTCGGTGTCGACACAGGCTTCTATCCCCTCGGAAGCTGCACCATGAAATATAATCCCAAGATCAATGAGGAAGTGGCTGCCATGCCGCAGTTTGCGGCCCTCCATCCCATGCAGGATGCCGGTTCCGCCCAGGGTGCGCTCGAGCTTTACTGGAATCTCCAGCACGCTCTTTCCGAACTCGCCGGCTTTGAGGAATTCACCCTCAATCCCTTTGCCGGAGCACATGGCGAGCTCACCGGTCTGATGGTGATGCGCAGCTACCACATGGCCCGTGGCGACCATAAGCGCACAAAGGTGATTGTGCCCGATTCGGCACATGGCACCAACCCGGCTTCGGCCATGGTTTCCGGCCTTGAGGTGGTGGAAGTGAAGAGCCGTCCCAACGGATCGATCGATATCGAAGACCTCAAGCCATTGCTCAGCGATGAGATTGCCGGCATCATGATGACCAACCCCAATACGCTCGGAATGTTTGAGACCGAGATTCTGGAAATTGCGCGTCTCGTGCATGAGGCAGGTGGTCTGCTCTACTATGACGGAGCCAATTTCAATCCCCTGCTCGGCAAGGTACGCCCCGGTGACATGGGCTTCGACATCATGCACATAAATCTGCACAAGACGTTCTCCACACCTCATGGTGGCGGTGGTCCGGGCAGCGGTCCGGTCGGTGTGGCCAAGCACCTTGTGGAGTTCCTTCCCAATCCGCGCATCAGGAAAGATGAGAACGGCAGGTTCTATGTCGACAGCAGCGACAGCTCGCTCGGACGCGTCTCTACTTTCTTCGGCAATTTCGGCGTGATGATGAAGGCCTACGCCTACATTCTCAGCCTTGGAAAAGACGGCATCAGGAATGTCGGCCCCATGGCCACCCTCAATGCCAACTACATCAAGGAGAGCCTTAAGGATTCCTATCTGCTCCCTATCGAAGGCGCCTGCAAGCATGAATTCGTATTCGACGGCCTCAAGGACAAGTCTACAGGTGTCACCACTCTCAATGTGGCCAAACGCTTGCTCGACTATGGTTTTCACGCGCCCACGATCTATTTCCCGTTGCTCTTCCACGAATCGATGATGATCGAACCCACTGAAACGGAAAGCAAGGAGACTCTTGATGAATTTATCGATGTGATGCACACTGTGGCAAAGGAAGCGGCGGAAACTCCCGATACGGTTAAAAACGCTCCTATCACCACTCTGGTGCGCAAACTCGATGAAACTACGGCTGCAAAAAACCCGATATTGAATTATCGCGCGCTTCGCGAAAATATGAATTAATTACTAAAGACGGCGGCACACACTTGCAGGCATTCCTGCCGGTGTGTGCCTCCCGGTTCAACTTTTGGCTATGAAGATTATCATTATAGGGGCAGGCCCCGGAGGTTACGAAACAGCTCTCGAAGCTGCTAAACGCGGTCATGAGGTGACTCTTTTCAATGGCGGACGCCTGGGCGGCACCTGCCTCAATGAAGGATGTATACCCACGAAATGTCTCTGTCGCAACGCAGAGATGGTGGCGGCTTTCAAAGAGGCCGACAAGTTCGGCATCGACGACTTTTCTTTCACTTTCGATTTCAATAAGGTCATCGACAGGAAGAATGAGGTCACCGACACATTGCGTGCCGGCATCGACACCATGCTCCGCGGCGCTAAGGTCGAGGTGGTGGATGCCATGGCGGCTTTCAAAGACCCCTATACGGTCACTGCCGACGGCAAGGACTACTCGGCTGATAAGATAATCATAGCCACAGGCTCCGTTTCCCGTTCGCTCCCTATCGAAGGCAGCGATCTGGAATGCGTGAAAAACTCCACGCAGATGCTCGACATCGATTATATTCCGGAGTCGCTCACCATTATCGGCGGCGGCGTGATCGGTATGGAGTTTGCCGGCATCTTCGCGTCTTTCGGCTCGAAGGTGACAGTAATTGAATTCATGAAGCAGATTCTGCCTCCCTTCGATGCTGATATCGCGAAGCGTCTTAAGCAGACTCTCGCTAAAAAAGGAATTGAGATCATCACGGGGGCGGCTGCCAGGAAAATCGAGCAGAACGCCGACTATGAGATATGCGTCACTTATGAGGCAAAAGGGAAGGAGGCGACTGTGGTCAGCACCGACCTTCTGATGGCTGTAGGCCGTTCGCCCAGGGTAGATGGCCTCAACCTCGAGGCTGCCGGAGTGGAGTTTACCGCAAAAGGTATTCCCGTAGACGACGCCATGCGCACCAATGTAGGGCACATCTATGCCATTGGCGATGTCAATGCGCGCATGATGCTTGCCCACGTGGCTTCTTTCCAGGGACTCAGGGCTCTCAACCACATAGAGGGCAAATCCGACGATATCCGCTTCGATATCGTGCCGAGCGCAGTCTTTGTCGTTCCCGAATGCGGCATGGTGGGCCTCACCGAAGCGCAATGCAAGGAAAACGGCATCGATGTCATGAAGGGTATGAGTTTCTTCAGGACCAACGGCAAAGCTCTCGCTTTGGGTGAACCCGACGGAATCTGCAAATTGCTCTTCAATAAATCCGACCGCCGTCTTGTAGGTGCCCATATCATGGGTGCCGGTGCTGCCGACCTCGCTCAGCAGTGTGCCGACATGATGAATGCCGATATCACTCTCGATGCCATGCGCAATGTCATTTTCGGCCACCCGACTCTCTCGGAGGTGATACTCTCGGCTGCCCACAATGCGTGATGCGCTGTCAATTTTGATTCTCTTCTCTAATATTGGAAACAAACGATTCTGATGGAAACGACTGGTAATAGAAAACGGATTGCAGCCATAACCATGGTGCGCGACGATGATTTCTTTCTGCGGAAGTGGGTGGAATATTATGGTCAGGCTCTCGGAAAGGAGAATCTTTATATTCTCTTCGACGGCGAAGACCAGACCCCCGCTGATTTCTGCGAGGGAACCAACACCTTTATCCATAAGCGGCTGAGCAACCAGATTGTCGAAGGCGAGAAAATGCGCCTCGGCCTGCTCAGCGATAAGGCTGCCCAGCTTCTTGACTCAGGCTACGACCTCGTGATTGGAGTAGATTGCGATGAGTTTATCGTTGTCGACCCGAAAGTCGGCATGGGGCTGGCGGAGTTCCTTTCGAAGCAGCCTATCGACTATTGCCTCTCTCCGCTCGGTGTCGACATCGGCCAGCATCTCGAGAAAGAGAAGGAGATTGATCCGCAGGTCAAATTCCTCCGGCAGCGCAGCTACGGCTACTTGTGCACACGCTACACCAAGGGATCCATTATAGCGCGTCCCGTGAGATGGGGGCGTGGTTTCCACAGGGTGAAAGGGCATAATTTCCACATTTGTCCCGATCTGTATCTTTTCCATTTCGGATGCCTCGACATGAAGAGAATGCGCGAGCGGTTCATGAATCCCGACAGGATCGGTGGAAAATCCACAAGACATTTCAACAAGCGGACGAAGACTATCAGCATCGTGACCAATAATCCGGCGCGTGAGTTTGACTCCGCAACTGCTATGGCGCGTCGCCTCCAGACATGGATCCGGCCCGTTTATGCCCTCAATAAGCCGGCAATGCTCGGGCGCACCGTCGTGGTGCGTATCCCCGAACGATTCTCGGATATCCTTTGATTTCATCAGCTTCAAAAATCTCATCAGCTACAATAGCTAAACAACTACAGAAATATCGACAGTTACTGATACTGCCCCGCGTTGTATATGGATATAGATGCAGTGATTCTTTGGGTCGACGGCGACGACCCCGTCTGGAAGGAAAAATGCGATAAGGCAAGAAACGGCAATCAGCTCACCCGTCGCAACGACATTGGTGGCGAACTGCGTTTCCGCCAGATGAGGGAAATCGACTGGTGCGTGGCTTCCATCAATAAATTCGCCCCTTTCATAAGGAAGATTTTCATCGTCACCGATGGCCAGGATCCGCATCTCGAAAACACTGTCGGCAAATGGTTCAAGAATCCTGTTCCCGTAGAGATTGTAGACCATAAGGTCATCTTTCGCGGCTATGAGAAGTATCTGCCCTTGTTTCAATGCAGGGCTATCGAGCTTATGGTGCCACGCATTCCCGGCCTGGCGGAGCATTTCGTTTATTTCAACGACGACTTCCTGCTCACCAACAATGTGCGGCCCGAAGACTGGTTCACGCCCGACGGAAAGGTCGTGGACTATGGAGGCTGGATGCCCAACTTCTTGCTCGATATCCTCCATTTCCTGAAGCCTAAGAAAAATGGCCTTAAGGCAGTTGGGTATAAAGACACGATGATGAACAGTGCTAAACTTCTTGGTTTCAACCGCACTTTCATAATGCGTCATAATCCTCACGCACAGCTCAAATCAGCCGGACTGCGCCTGCTCAGTGAATATCCCGAAGTGGTGGAGATCAACTGTAAGGATAAATTCCGCACTTCCTCGCAGTTCAATCCGCAGGAGGCAAGGCAGTTGCTCGCATTCAGCGAAGGTAAGCTCCTCATTCGTTCGGCCTCTGGCAAAGTGCTTTTCCTGAAACCCTTTGCCGACCGACCCCGCTATCTGAGAAATCATCTGAAACCCTACATGAATGGCCGTCCGCTCCCGCTTTTCACATGTATCAATTCCATAGCTATGGCCGACCCCGACGACCGGGAATTTTTCGTGGGCCTCATGAAGCGTCTTTTTGAAGACGCTGCTCCCCGATGATCATGATTTGATCAGATGGTCGGCAAAACTGCCCGGTATGCAGTTTGTGGCGCTCTTGGTGTGGTAAGATGTCTTTTTGAAAAAGGAGTTTCCCATCATCAGCTTGAATTTTTCAGCGTCGAATGCCTCATCGCCGTGATACCGCCAGAAATCCAGGATTTCCGAATGGTCTCTCTTCGGCATTTTCTCATATTCTTCGGCAGCGATGCCGTTGGTTTCGACAACGAAACGGAACAACATCAGATTCACGAAGTAGTCTATCGCTGAGTCTTCATTGCGCCAGTATTCCATCACGGCGTCATGCCAGATGGCAAGCAGCTGGTTGCCCTTTCGGGCGCGGATGAAGCAGCTTTCGATGAAGGAAAACCATTTGCCGTATTTTTCTCCGGTCTTGAACAGGAAGAAATCCGAATCCATTATGTAGTCCGGTATCGGTGCGGTCATGTAATCGGTCGCATCCATCCATATTCCGCCGTGTTTGTAGAGCAGTTCAAGCCGGCATATATCGCTGAAATTTGCATTGCACATTTTGCCGGCTTTCCACTTGTCGATTATTTCCTGCGGCAGCGAAATCCATTCGAATAGTGTTTTCTCATCAAGCACCACAAGTTGCTGGCGGAGATGTCGGCGCATGCTCCGCAGGCACGCTTTCACTATCGGAGGCGCCGCTTCCTCACCTTGCAGCCACAAGGTGAACACTCTTTCCGGCTCATCCGCCGGTTGTGTAGGGCAGTCGGGATCCATCTTTTCCACCACGTCGGCATATAGTTGGAAATATTTCATTGCCGAGGTTATAGTGGCGCTGTATCGTCTCCGTCGTCTCGCATCGTGCGATGCCCATATAGGGTTGAGCAGATGTCCCTTTATCAGCAGATTGGCATAATATTCTATTCGTGCCCGTAATCGTTTGTTTTTATTCATTGTCAGAAGTGTTGATTATGTATTCGGCTATCTAACTATTGAAGTGGTCTGAACTTATTTTTATGTTAATATTTCGTCAGGTTTCCGAGTGGATTTTTATAATTCGTAAATAAGCTTAGACAATTTCATTGGTTGACCTTCTTACGCGATTGATATTCTTATGCGAAATTAACTATTTAATGCCATTCGGCAAAATTTTGTCTTCAATATTTGTTAGCTCCGCTCCTCACACCCTGCTTCATACCGCATTTCAAACCATATCGCTCTCTTTTTAAGAACCACTTATTGAATTGAGGATCTTCTCTATAACAATATCACCTGAAGTTTGTTACTATAAATAGTGGAACAAGCAAACGTTAGTGTATGGCAACTGCTTGCGTGCTACTTAATAATTTGTTTATTCAGCAAATGGATTATAGAAATATCGACTCATTAGCTTCAATCTTAGGAAGAAACAGCTCGCTCCGTTCGTCGAAGAAAGACTTGAGAGGCAGAAAAGACCTCAAGATAATGCTTGTGTCCGACGCCAATGGAGTGAGGGTTACTCCCGTCGATGAAGATTTGAAAGCTGTGGATGTAAGAAGTGTTGACTGCGGCAATTCTCCTGCAGGGCAGCTTGTCAATGCAATGAGGCTTATTTTCCAAAATCTTGACGAGGAGTTCTCCTGGAGTGGTGAAAGTGTCGACTTCACTGCAGGTCTGTCGCTGGCTCAGTATGAGAATCTTGTTCCTTTTTTGCTCGAATGCCGGGATATTCTGGTTGATGAGAAAGGCTGCCGGCTCGAACTTGACAAGGATCAGACTTACGATGTCACCTATAAGGCCGTGCGTATGGGCGATGGCCGGTTCAACGGTTATAAAGGCTCTTTCCTGCTCGACGATGGCAGCGAGGTCAAAGGCTTTTTAAGTCCGGCTCTGGCTCTCATCGATGGTGCGGTGAGAAGCGTGGCTGAAGTTGGTTCCGGCTATGCGTTCGCCCACATTTTCACCACCGAATTCAAATACTTCGACCTCGAGTCTACTTTAAGCATGCTGCTCAGCGCCATGTCCGGCATATCTATTGAGGTTGATGGCTTGAAGACACGCCGGGGAAAAACCGATATAAAGGAGATTCCGTTGATCATTTTCGAAAAGGTGGATGTCGACGATTCATTGTTCATGCGCATTGCCAGGCGCGTTGTCGATCTTCCTTATGAACTTTGTGGAAAATTCAGGTTCACCAAGGTAGCGGTCGTCGAGGAGTCTGATACGATTGTGGTGCGCGGCGTCAGGGAACTTGACTATGATCCGCTTGTTGCCATCGACGATATCCTTAAAAAGGAGGCCGGAAGAAGAAAAGCCTCGAAGATTTGGCAGGAAGACGGCCTTTTCGTGATTCCTCACGACGTCGCGTCCGGATTCCTGTTCAATCATCTTGCCGGTCTTCTCAACGAGTTTCAACTGATGGGTGCCGAAAAACTTCGCGACTACAAGATTTCAGCTCCCAAGGCTACCATGAGGTTGAAACTTTCTTCCGGCATTGACTTTCTCGAAGGGTCTGCCTCGGTCGACATTGAGGGTGAGAACTTCAGCATCTCCGATCTGCTGATGCAATATGGACGTAACAGATATGTGACCCTCTCCGACGGCACGCGTGCCATTCTCGACCGTAAATATATGTCGCGCCTCGAAAGAATTTTCGGTGGCAAGCGGCGTGCTAAAGGAAGTAAGGATGAATTCAGGCTTTCCTTTTTCGATTTGCCTGAGGTTATGGATTTGCTCGACGACTCCCAGTTGCAGGCAAAACCGTTCAAGGCTTACCGTAAGTTTTTCGAAGGTTTCAACAATCTTTCCGCAAAACGCCTGTCCATCAAGGGTCTGGACGCTAAGTTGAGGGATTATCAGAAGGAGGGCGTGAAATGGATGTCGTATCTGAATGATAACAATATGGGAGGATGTCTTGCCGACGACATGGGCCTTGGCAAGACGGTGCAGACCATAGCGCTCCTATGCCTGAAGCAGTCGGAATCTGATTTGCCTTCGCTCATTGTCATGCCGAGAAGCCTTATATTCAACTGGGAGGCCGAGTTCCGGAAATTCGCACCGGCTATGGATGTGTATACTCATTATGGCGCCGGCCGCAATCTCGAAGAGGCCTTGAAGCATAAGGTCATTCTCACTTCCTATGCTGTTCTCCGCAACGATATTGAACTCTTCAGCAAAGAAAATTTCCACTACGTAATTCTCGACGAGTCGCAGAATATAAAGAATGTTGGTGCTCAGACCACCAAGGCTGTCTGGCTGCTGAAATCCCTGCATAGACTCGCCATTTCCGGAACGCCCATTGAAAACAATCTCACCGAGATTTATTCCCTCTTCCGCTTCCTGAATCCCGACATGTTCGGCTCGCTCGACGAATTCAATTCAAAATACGTTGTCCCCATTCAGGAGAATCACGATGATGATGCCTCTTCCGATTTGAGGAGAAAAATTTTCCCGTTCATACTCCGTAGACTCAAGCAGGATGTCCTCACTGACCTGCCCGATCTCACGGAGCAGGTGCTCACTGTCGAGATGTCGCCCGAGCAGGCCCGTTTCTACGAGCAGCGCCGCAGATATTTCGCACAGGAAGTTGAGTCGCACATCTCTTCGGGGGGCGACAACCGGCAGATGCGTTTCGAAATTCTGCAGGCTCTTTCCGAGCTCCGCCAGATAGCATCCGTGCCCGAGGAGAAAAGCGATGGCAGGATTGCTTCCCCTAAGATTGAGTTGCTTGCCGACAATGTGGTGCAGGCTGTGGAAAGTGGCCACAAGGTAGTGGTGTTTTTCAATTTTCTTGCCGGAATTGAATTGACTGCGTCGAGGCTTGAGAAGGCCGGCATAGGCGTGGCGGTGATGACCGGTGCCACTTCCGACCGAAAGAGGGTAGTGGAGCGTTTCCAGAACAGCCCCGACTGTCAGGTGATGCTGATGACTGTCAAGACAGGTGGAGTTGGGTTGAATCTCACAGCGGCCGACATGGTCTTTGTGGCCGAACCGTGGTGGAATCGGGCCGCCGAGCAGCAGGCCATAAGTCGCCTGCATCGTATCGGACAGAAGAAAGCGGTAAATTGCTACTATATGATTACTGCCGGTACGATAGAGGAAAAAATCAGGCTGCTTCAGGATCAGAAGGCCGCTCTGGTAGACGCTGTCATTTCTGCCGATGCTCTCGACGGGAAACAGCTCAGCGAGGATGAGATTTCTTTCTTGCTCAACCCCGTGTCGTGATTTTCCCTGTCTGTTGAATCTTTTAACAACTTCTTTGTTTGATATGAATAATCCGAAAGTTGTAACGATATATTATCCTTCGAAAAAGTGGCTGGAGGATATCGCTTCAAATATCGGGCGGCAACGCGACAAGCACACAATCGAATCCAGATATTCTCCATTGCTGCGAATGATCAAAAGCAGTGGTTGTGAAATAGAGTTGAAGCCCTTGGCTGACCATTTGTCAAAAGAGGATCATGATTTTGCTTTGAAGTTGGCCCGGCTCATGCGTTCGGGCGCGGCAGGTCTGTTGAAATCCGATTGGGCAAGGATTACTGCGTTGATTGAATGCACTCCATTGAATGTTGTCGGTTTTCTGGATATGTTTATGTCTGAGAAGCAGAAGCTGTTGATGGGCAAGCTGGCCAGACTTCATTGCATGACTATGGCCGCTGCTTGGCGTGACCTTGGCAATAATACACCTTTCGATGATAAACCTTCGCGCTTCAGACACTACTATTTTTATGATGTCGACAGGCCTGAACAGTGGGATAAGTCTTCTACTACCAAAAATTTGGATTGGGTGGTGAACTATGTCTTGGGTCCGATGCCCGATGAATCGGATGATACAAATCCGTATGCTGCTGATAAGGTTTTCTATCTGCTTCCTAAGGATGCGCTTATCGTGTGGGATTTCATCAAAAGGTTTGGATCGCCCGATAATCTGAAGTCCGTTGAAGAAATTGAAGACAATCTTATTGTATATAAAGGCATTGATTTCATTGCCAATATGCCCGTGTTTGAAGGGTTGAAGATGGCTGGCATAATTAAGGCGGGAGCCAACAAAGTGCCGGCGGCTGTGGCTAAAAAATTATCCGGTGCCATGTCGCTCAGCCCTCTCCCCGTGCTTGAGTATTCTTTGTCCGACCGCTATTCCATTCTTGCCAACCTTGGTGCTTATGCGGTTATCTCAAGAGGCAAGGGCCGCAAAGATGATTCATCGTTGTCTTTGCCTGAATTGGCCGGCGTTTATCTCAGGGCAATGTATGATGCCATCAATCTTTGCAACGATGCGTTGTTTAAGCTTGTCATCTATTCGTCCGTGCCGAGATTGAGTAAGCGCGTTTTGGACATGATCGGATATAGTGCCTCCATCATGGCTCAGATCGGCAAACGGATGCTCGGCATTTTGCCGGCAGATGCCGGTTCTGTCGGCAAGTGGGTGGCTTACGATAATGTCGTGGCATGGATGGAATTCAGGGATTCCGTGTCTGCCGGTTCCATCGACTGGCTCGGAAAAAACACTCCGTTTCTGGAAGCGTATGGAAGCGGCTATCTTTATTATCCCGATTATTATGCCCGTATCAAGATGCCTGTCATCAATGCTCTTATTCAGATGTTGGCTGCGATCGGGTTGATTGATCTCGCCTATGAGAATTTGGAGGATGGGCGGCAGGAAATAAGATATGTGAGGATTTCCGATGCAGGTCTGTGGATTGCCGGACGTGTGGAGAAACTGAAAGTGGAGATTCAGGAAGTAGACGACGGACTGCATTTCGATCCGGATGCGCTCATGATCACCATCCGCGACACAAAATCGCCCAACTACACATTGCTAACCGATCTTACGGAAAAAATCTCCGACAATCGTTTTAAGATCACTGCAGGGGCATTGCTTAGGGGATGCAAGACGGTCCCGGAACTCAAGGCGAGGATAGATCGTATGGCCGAATTCCTTCTGAAGGGAAAGAAATCCGACCGACTCGATGATCTTATAAACCGGTTGTATGCCGATTGCAATAAAGTCAAACCTTCTGCCGGTCTTGACTACTGTTGCATGGATGTGGATCCTGACGACAGGAATCTTCATGCGTTCCTGATGAGCAACCCTCAGATTCGCAAGAATACTCTCCGTGTGGAGGGATGGAAACTGCTTGTCAAGAAGAGTTTCTATCCGGTTTTTCTTGAAAAACTCCGACAGGCCGGATACCTCACTGAATCTTAGCGGTTAAATCATGATTGATTCGATAGAGATATTTATAACTTATATTGATTATCAATAATTTAGTATGATATGTTAGACATTTTTTGGTTAATATTTGGAGTCGCGCTCATCATTTTCGCCGCGAATTGGCTCACTGATGGTGCTGCTGCCATTGCCCGCAGATGGGGGCTGAGCGACTTGACCGTGGGCCTCACTGTAGTCGCTTTCGGCACTTCCACTCCCGAACTTTCCATAAGCCTTGTCTCTGCCCTTCAGGGGAGTGCGCCGATGGCTGTGGGCAATGTCGTGGGTAGCAACATTTTCAATGTGCTCGTCATAATTGGAGTCGTGGCTTTGGTCAGGCCCATCAAGGTGCTTCCATCAGTGATGGTCAACGAACTTGGACTTGTCATTATTTCCTCTCTTGCGCTTCTGGCTATTGGTTGCAGCGATATGCTTGGTGTTGCGGGCATCCGGGAAGTTAGTCGTGTCGATGGCATTTTGTTGTTGTTGTTCTTTGCCATTTTCTTGCGCTACACTTTCGCGCAGGCTAAAAATGCGGCGGCCGACGACCCTGCCGCTTCCGAGGTCTCTTCTCGTAAGCAGATGAGTGTGTGGAAGGCAATCATGCTGACTGTTATCGGATTGGCAGGCCTTGTCGTGGGTGGCGACCGCTTTGTGGCCGGTGCTTCCGGGGTGGCGTTGAGCCTCGGAATGAGCGAGGCTATGGTCGGACTTACCATTGTGGCGGCAGGCACCTCATTGCCCGAACTTGCAGCTTCCGTAGCCGCAGCCATTAAGGGCAACCAGGGCATAGCGGTAGGCAATGTGGTGGGAAGCAACATCTTCAATATTTTTTTCGTGCTCGGACTCACGGCCACCATTCGTCCGCTTCCCTTTGGTGGAGTGAGCCATCTTGACCTTGCAGTGATGATGCTCGCCTCTTTGCTGTTCTTCTTTTTCAGCTGGAAAATTGGAAATTGCATCATCAAGCGAAGGGAAGGTGCTGTGCTCGCCGGTGTCTATGTTGCCTACATCGCTTGGCAAATTCTATCGCTCTGATTGAAGTTGTATAAACTTATATTGCGAAACAATCAACTTTCTGCCCCGAAAGTTGATTGTTTCGCAGATTTTTTGTAATTTTGCATTTTGAAGAGTTTGGTGTCCGTATGCTCCGGGATTCGGATGCCTTGCGTTTTCTTAACTACTTAACCCTTTAATCCTTAAGTTCAGAATCCGGAACTTAAAAATGAAATGAAAACCAACGTAGCAGTATTTTTCGGTGGCCGAAGTGTGGAACATGAGATTTCCGTGATTTCGGCATTGCAGGCCATCAATGCGTTCAATCAGGAAAAGTACAACGTAGTTCCAATATATATCAGCAAGAAAGGTCGCTGGTTCACCGGTTCCAACCTTTTCAACATCAACAACTACCGCGATATGGATGCGCTTGAGAGAAATGCCGAGGAGGTGTTCATGCGTCCCGAATATGGCGATTTCAATCTCTATCGTGTCAACACTAAAAGCGGGTTCTTTTCTAAAAAAGATCCTGTAGTGGCAGAACTTCACGCCGCAATTCCGGTGCTTCACGGCACCAACGGGGAGGATGGCGTCTTCGAAGGACTGCTCGAGACCATCGGTATACCCTTCGCCGGTTGCAACACCCTCAGTTCTGCCAATGGCATGGACAAGATCACCATGAAGATGATTCTCCGCGAATCGGGTGTTCCAGTGGTGGATTATGTTTGGTTCACCGATAAGCAGTGGAGCGCCAAGCGAGATGCCTTCATCGAGGAGGTGGAGAAGAAAATCGGTTATCCGGTCATAGTGAAACCTGCCAACCTCGGTTCGAGCGTAGGCATCGGCAAGGCTGCCGACCGCGCGCAGCTCATCGAAAAAGTCGACAATGCCTGCCGTTTTTCACAGCGCATCATCGTCGAGCACATGATTGAAAAAATGAAGGAGATCAACTGCTCCGTGCTCGGTGATTGCGACGATCACCAGCCTTCTGTTTGCGAGGAGCCTATTTCGAAAGGCGATTTCCTCAGCTACGATGAAAAATACCGTGGCGGCAACGAGGGCATGGCGGCCAGCGAGAAGAGGATTCCTGCTGATCTCCCCGACGAAACAGCCAAAAGGGTGCAGCATCTTGCATGCGAGACCTTCAGAGTCCTTTCATGCCATGGCGTGAGTCGTGTCGATGTCATGATTGATGAAAGCGACAATCAGATCTACGTCAACGAGATAAATACAATTCCCGGTAGCCTTTCATATTATCTTTGGGAAGCATCCGGAATAAGGTTCGACGAACTCATGGACCGCCTCGTACAGCTCGCACTGAAGAGAAAACGTGAAGTGGAGCGGAAGACCTTCAGTTACGACCGCAACATTTTTGCCCTCGGTGGTGGCGGCAAAGGTGGAAAACTCGGCACAAAAGGCGCCAAAGCCTGATACCATGCCGAAGGAAAGCTATCGGCACTGATGCCGGTAGGTTCCTCCAATAGTAATCGACAATATTAAAGCAACGCTATAGCAATATATGAAAAAGTTTACTGAATACGACAGCCCGCTCAACCTCTCGCAAGTAAATCGCGAGGTACTTGAGCAGTGGGACCGACAGAATCTATTCGAGACTTCGATGGATGTGCGCAAGGGATGCCCTACTTTCGTTTTCTTCGAAGGCCCTCCCTCTGCAAATGGTATGCCCGGTATCCATCATGTGATGGCACGCACCATCAAGGATATCTTCTGCCGTTATAAAACCATGAAAGGCTTCCATGTGAAGCGTAAGGCCGGATGGGACACTCATGGCCTCCCCGTGGAACTTGGAGTCGAGAAGACTCTCGGTATCACTAAGGAAGACATCGGTAAGAAAATTACCGTTGAGGAATATAATGCAGCCTGCCGCCGCGAGGTGATGAAATACACCCGGGAATGGACCGATCTTACTCACAAGATGGGCTATTGGGTGGATCTGGAAAACCCCTATATCACCTACGACAACGCTTACATCGAATCTGTATGGTGGCTTCTCAGACAGCTCTACGACAAGGGCTTCCTTTACAAAGGATACACCATCCAGCCTTATTCGCCCGCTGCCGGTACCGGCCTTTCCAGCCATGAACTTAATCAGCCCGGTTGCTACCGCGATGTGAAGGACACCACTGTGACTGCCCTTTTCAAGATCAGCGAGCCTAAAGATGAGATGAAAGGGTGGGGCGATGCCTATTTCATGGCATGGACCACTACTCCCTGGACCCTCCCCTCGAATACCGCTCTCTGCGTCGGCCCCAAATTCGATTATGTAGCCGTGCGCACCTTCAATCCCTACAGTGGCGCTCCAATCACTGTCGTGATGGCTGAGATTCTTTTGCCATCCTACTTCAAGGCCGGTGCTGATCAGATTTCGCTTGCCGACTACAAGCAGGGCGACAAGGTGGTACCCTACGAGATTGTAGGCCGCTGGAAAGGTAGTGAACTCGTCGGCATGCGCTATGCTCAGCTCATGCCATGGGTGAAACCGGTGGAGAAAGTAGGCGAATTCGCTCCCGATTTCGTGAAGCGCTATGCAGCCGCCCATCCCGACAGATGTTTTGAAGTCGGCACCGACCGTTTCGTTGAAATGGCTTCCGAAGCTTTCCGCGTGATACCAGGCGATTATGTCACCACCGACGACGGTACTGGTATCGTGCACATCGCGCCCACTTTTGGTGCCGACGATGCCAAGGTGGCCAAGGCTGCCGACATCCCGTCGCTCTTCATGATCAACCGTCGTGGAGAGACCCGTCCCATGGTGGACCTTACCGGTAAATATTACACCATCGATGAACTCGCTCCCGAATTTGTCGATAAATGTGTCGATGTGGCTCTTTATGGCAACCATGCCGGTTGCTTCGTGAAGAATGCTTACGATCCGAAATATAATGTCGACGGCAAGTTCAATGAGGAGGCTGCGTCTAAGGATGAAGACCTCAATATCGTGATATGCATGGAGATGAAGCAGGCTGGTGAAGCTTTCAGAATCGAAAAGCATGTCCACAACTATCCTCATTGCTGGCGCACCGACAAGCCCGTGCTTTATTATCCGCTCGACAGCTGGTTTATCCGCACTCCCCAGGCTCGCGAACGACTGATCGAACTCAATAAGACCATCAAGTGGAAACCGGAAGCTACCGGCACCGGACGTTTCGGCAAGTGGCTCGAAAATGTGCAGGACTGGAACCTCAGCCGCTCTCGCTACTGGGGCACTCCGCTCCCCATCTGGCGCACCGAAGACGGCAAGGAAGAAATCTGCATCGGCAGTTATCAGGAACTCTACGATGAGATTGAGAAAGCCGTTGCCGCCGGAGTCATGAAGGAGAATTCGTTTGCAGCCAAGGGTTTTGTACCGGGCGACTATTCGAAGGAAAACTACGATAAGATTGATCCTCATCGCCCCTATGTCGATGAAATCACTCTCGTTTCAAAGAGCGGACGTCCGATGCACCGTGAGCTCGACCTCATCGATGTATGGTTCGACAGCGGCGCAATGCCGTATGCGCAGTGCCACTATCCGTTCGAGAACAAAGAGGCTCTTGACAGCCATGAGATATATCCCGCCGATTTCATTGCCGAAGGTGTCGACCAGACAAGAGGATGGTTCTTCACTCTTCATGCCATCGCCGGCATGGTGTTCGACTCTGTTAGCTATAAGGCTGTGATTTCCAACGGTCTTGTGCTTGATAAGAATGGCAACAAGATGAGCAAGCGTCTCGGCAATGCCATCGATCCGTTTGGCAACATCGATAAGTTCGGCAGCGACCCCGTGCGCTGGTATATGATTTCCAACTCTTCACCCTGGGATAATCTGAAATATGATGAGGAAGGTGTTGCCGAGGTCAGCCGCAAACTTTTCGCCACGCTCTACAACACTTATAAGTTCTTCGCTCAGTATGCCAATGTGGATGGTTTCACCGGTGAGGAGCCTCAGGTTCCCGTAGCCGAACGTCCCGAAATCGACCGTTGGGTGCTTTCTCTGCTCAATACGCTGATAGGTGAGGTGCAGGCCGACCTTGATGACTACGAGCCCACAAAAGCGGCCCGCGCCATCGAATCGTTTGTCAGCGACAACCTTTCCAACTGGTATGTACGTCTCAATCGCAAGCGCTTCTGGGCTGGCGAGATGGATCAGGATAAACTGTCGGCTTACCAGACTCTCTACACTTGCCTGAAGACAGTTGCCTTGTTGATGGCTCCGTTCGCTCCCTTCTATGCCGACCGCCTGTTCGGCGATCTTCAGGGTGCTTCCGGAGAAGGCAGCGGATATGCCTCCGTGCATCTTGCCGACTTCCCTGTGGCTGACCCCGCTCTTGTGGATCCGGCGCTCGAACGCAGGATGGCTCTTGCTCAGATACAGACCTCGCTCGTGCTCGCTCTTCGTCGTAAGGTCAACATCAAGGTGCGTCAGCCGCTCAGCCAGCTCCTCGTGCCCGCTATGGATGCCGCGCAGAAAGCCGACTTCGAGGCTATGGCTCAGTTGGTGGCTTCCGAAGTGAATGTGAAGGAAGTTAAAGTGGTCGACAATGAGCAGTCTGGACTCGTGAAGAAAGTGAAAGCAGACTTCAAGAAACTTGGCCCTCGCTATGGCAAGATAATGAAGGATCTCGGCAAAGCCATAACCACTATGTCGGCCGAACGCATCGCAATGCTCGAGAGAGACGGAAGTATCGCGTTCGAGGAACTCCCCGGTTGCCCGGTTGTCACTTCCGACGACGTGGAGATCATCCCCGAAGACGTTCCCGGATGGCTTGTGGCCAACGAAGGTAATGTGACCGTGGCTCTTGATGTCACTGTCACCGATGAGCTCCGCAACGAGGGTCTCGCACGCGAACTCATCAACCGTATTCAGAATATCCGCAAGGAGTCTGACTTCGCCATCACCGACAGGGTGAAGGTGACACTCTCGGATATTCCTGAAGTGGCTGCATGTATGGCTGAATATAAGGATTACATTGCTTCGCAGGTGCTTGCCGACTCGATCACGCTCGCGGCCGACGTTCCTGCGCCTGCTAAAGAACTTGATATCGACGGCATGAAAGTTTATGCCAACGTAGTGCGCTGATATGTCCCACATCAACAATAATGCCATCACCGGCCGGCCTAACCGCAATGTAGGCTGGCTGGTGACTTGCTTGATATTCCTGATTGTGATTGTAGATCAGGTCTCGAAGTTCTATGTCAAGACCCATTTCTATCTTGGTGAGGCTTACGAGGTCTTTCCGTGGTTTCAGATACGTTTTATCGAAAACAACGGCATGGCTTTCGGAATGGAACTTTTCAGCAAATATCTGCTCACTTTCGGACGTATAGCCGCCGTGGTCTTCTTCGTGTGGTTCATCAGGAAGGCTTTGCGCACCATACGTCTGCGCACCGGATTTTTCATCGCGGGAGCCATGATTATAGCCGGAGCGGCAGGCAATATTTTCGATTGCGTCTTTTATGGCGAGATCTTCAACAATCCGTTCCCCCCGGCTCATGCGCAGTTCCTGCCGCCGGGCGGAGGATATGCCGGTTGGTTTGAAGGAAAGGTCGTCGATATGCTGTATTTCCCGTTCTTTTCCTTCACATGGCCCGGTTGGATTCCGGTTTTGGGCGGACGAGAGTTCGAGTTCTTTCAGTATATTTTCAATATCGCTGATTCCTCGATATGTGTCGGAGTGGCTTTGCTGCTTATCTTCTACAGTTCCGACTGCTCCAAGGCTTTCAGTGTTGTGATGTCGGATAAGCCCGCCAAAGTCGACGCCGGCCTATGAAACGTCTTCCTGTCATATTTCTAGTTTCTGCCATGATGGTCGCCTGTTCCGACCGTCCGGCCGATATCATACCTGAAAGTGAGATGGTGGAGATTCTGGCCGATATTCAGATTGCGGAGGCCTATGAGCGCAATGGCAACGCCGGTCCGGAATTCAACGGTGCTAACCGTGAGCTTATCGGCCGCGGGGTGCTCATGGATCATGGCGTGTCGGTTGAAGAGATGGATTCCACTCTGGCCTGGTATGGCAGAAACATGGATGAATATTCCAAGCTTTATAAGAAAGTCGACCAGCGTCTTGCCGCGTTGCAGCAGAAGTATGCGAAAGCGGCAGGCGAAAGCGACAATGGTGGCCCCAGCACTGATCTTTGGCCCTACGGACGCCACCTCGTTGTCGACCGCAATCAGCTCACTCAGGGATTGGTGGTCAATATCCAGCTTCCCGATATCTCGCCGGGCGACCGCTTGATGTGGAAGATGCGTACTCATGGGGCTACAAGACGAAGGTTGATTCTCGGTGTGGACTACGACGACGGCCGCTCGGAAATAGTCGACAACTCCAACAGCAGTCCTGAATTATGGGTGGAGACAAGTCTTCAGACCGACACCCTCGCCAAAGTGAAGCGCATTTTCGCCATGCTTGATGTGGAGCACACCGTGCCGAGGGTATTCATCGATAGCATTCAGTTGCTTCATTATCCTTTCAGCATCGAGGAATTCCACAAAAGTGGTTATCAGCGTAAGATAGGTGCCCCTGCGAGAAAGATCGTTGAAGTGGAAGATTCCACAAAAAAGGAAAAACAGGACACTTTGGCCGTTGCTCCTCCTGCTGAGTCGGCAAATGCGGAAAGACTTAATCTTCAGCCACAAACCAAGACCCCGGCAAAACGGACAAAATAGCGGAACCCTGCCGGCTGAATGAAACATTGAGTGGATAAGTTTGTTTTAAGTTAAAATTAAGCAAACTTATCCACTTTTATTATGTCTGACAGCTATAAATATCAAAAAGTATTGATCGCAATTATGATTGCGGTGTCTTCTGCTTTTGTCATGACAGCTGCCGATGAAGTGCCGGCATCTAAAGATGGTATCACCATCATCACTCCCGCCAGGCGCTTCCCGATGGACTCTGTCAGACCAAAGAGAAACCTCATTGAAAAGATTAAATACTATTTCGATCATACCAACGACGTCAAGCAGGACTACAAGAAATTTGACTGGTCCGTGATCGGCGGTCCCTACTATTCTTCCGATGTTCATTTCGGAATAGGTCTGGTAGCTTCTGCTCAGTATCGCACTTCGATGAGCGATTCACTTCTGCGCCCCTCCAACGCTGCGGTTAAGGCACAGATATCCACAACTCTTTTCTATTCTTTCTCGCTCTCCGGCGAGCATATCTTTCCCGGCAATCACTGGATCATCGACTACAAGGTGAAGTTCCAGTCGCTCCCCACTTATTTCTGGGGTATCGGTTACAGTAATGCACGCGACGACATTAAAAGCAAATACAAGGAGCTGAGCGTGATTTCACACGCCGATTTCCTTTACCACCCTTGGGATTCCTGGTATGTCGGACCTTCCGTTGATTTCAACTACTTCACCACCCGCGACAGAAAAGACAACCTTAACCTCTGGGACTCCATGCAGCTTAAGAATACTGTCTTTGGCGTCGGTATGAAGCTTTCATTCGATACCCGCGACAATGTCACGGGACCCAACCGCGGGTGGCTGCTTTCGCTCGCCCAGCGCTTTTATCCAAGGGCTCTCGGCAACAACAATCATTCATTTTCATCCACCGAATTTGAATTGTGCAATTATCAGGCGCTCTGGAAAGGTGCTACTTTGGCATCGCGTCTGCATGGAAATTTCACCTACGGCAAAACTCCCTGGAGCATGATGCCCACTTTCGGCGATGTCGCCATGCGAGGCTACTACTATGGCCGATACCGCGACAAGTGTGAGGCTGACATCACTTTTGAGCTCAGGCAGAAAGTATGGCGGCGCAACGGGCTCGCCTTATGGATTGGTGCCGCGCAGGTCGCTCCCGACCTCAAGCATTTCACTTTTAATAAGATTCTTCCGAATATAGGTATAGGATACAGATGGGAATTTAAGAAAAATGTCAATGTCCGTGTTGATTTCGGCATTGGCAAAGGTACTACAGGTTTTGAATTCAATATCAATGAAGCATTCTGAAGACATATTAAGACTCAAGCATAAGCTGGAGATGAGGCTGCGGTCGGCCAGGTTCATATATTTTTATTTCATCCTGACTCTCGCGCTTCCAAATATTTTGCTCGCTTTCACCGAAGACTTCACTCCGGTGGAAAGATGCGCCAACGTGTTGTTGCCTCTTGGCCTTTACATTCTGCTGGTTTCCGTGTCGCGGAAACTCGGTCGCACCATCTGGATTCTTCTCCCTCTCATTTTCATGGCTGCCATGCAGATTGTCTTGCTCAAGCTCTACGGCCGTTCGGTAATCGCTGTCGACATGCTCCTCAACCTTACATCGACCAATCCCGGGGAGGCCGGCGAGCTCTTGAGCAATCTGCTCCCCGTGGTCATATTCGTATGTGTGCTTTATCTTCCATCCTTGGCAATGGGCATTTGGATGATGATTCATCGGGTCGCTTTGCCGCGTGAGTTCACGTTCCGCGGAAGGATTGTGGCCTACTGCTTCATGGGGGCAGGCGTAGTCTGCATCCTGATGTGTTTCGCCACCGACGGTTCCTATGCCATGCGCAAGGACCTTTATCCGGTCAATGTCGCCTACAACATCTCGCTTGCTACAAAGCACACTGAGAAACTCATGAATCGCGACCGCCTGTCGAATGATTTTCAGTTTGATGGAGTGGAGACTCATCCCGATTCTCTCCGTGAGATATACGTAGTGGTGGTAGGTGAGACGTCGAGAGCCGATCATTGGCAGATCAACGGCTATGGCCGACCCACTACTCCGCGTCTTGCCCAAAGAGACGACATCTTCTCGTTCGGCAGGGCAATGAGTGAATCCAACACCACCCACAAGAGCGTGCCACTCATCCTCTCTCATCTCGATTCATCCAACTATGGTGATTCTATATATGTGGTGAAGAGCATCCTGTCGCTTTTCAAGGAGGCCGGTTTCCACACGGCGTTTGTCTCCAACCAGCAGCGCAACGGCTCCTTTATAGATTTTTTCGGGGAGGAAGCCGACACCACCGTTTTTCTTAAAGATCGTATGGATTCCGACTCTCTGTCAGGCTATGATCTCGATCTCATCGATGAATTTGACCGGATTCTGTCGGCAAAACACCGCAAGCAACTCATCGTGCTCCATAGCTATGGCTCGCACTTCGGATATAAGGACCGTTATCCGGAAGATTTCAGCTATTTTAAACCCGACAACTACAGCGAGGCTTCATTTTCGGAAAAGGAAAAACTCATCAATGCCTACGACAACACTATCCGCATGACAGATGAATTGCTTGCCGGATTGATCGAGCGCCTCGACAGCGCCGGAGTAGACATGGCTGCCTTGGTCTACACTTCAGATCATGGCGAGGACCTTTACGACGACGACCGGCATCTTTTCCTCCATGCCTCGCCCTGTCCTTCTTTCTATCAGCTCAGGGTGCCCTTTATAGTATGGCTTTCGCAGGGATACGTGTCTACCCGTCCTAAAGCGGCTATGGCATTGCGCCATAATTGCAACAAGAGGATTTCTTCGAGCCGTTCGCTCTTCGACACAACGACACGCCTCGCCGGCATCAGGACTTCGAGAAGCAGCTGCCGCGACAATGTGGCCTCGCTGAAATATAAGGAGCCGGAACGTACCTATCTCGACGACCACAATAAATCGGTGCCGCTGTCTGAAAGCGGTTTCCGCAAGGAAGACATGGAGCAGCTCATGCGCCTCGATGGCCACAACCGACTTGCTCTCACTTCGCGACAACAAGGCGCAGGCCGCCGTTGCGCCCTTCGGTGAAGACAAGTCTTTTTCCGGCTCTGATCTTAACGATGCACGTTTCGTCTGCGTTGTAGAATTTAGGTGTGAGTGTCTTGCGGAAGCGGTTGAAGTAGCTGTCGCATACACTATACCATTCCTCGCTTTCTATTTCGTCGCATTCCTTTATCGTTCTGTAAATGGAAAAGATGCGGCTGTTGGCCGGTTTGCACAGGAGTATTCTTCCGTCTTTCATCATGCAGAGGCACACTATCGAGTGTGATAAGACCTCGTCGCTGTCTAATTGTTCCTTGGTGCATCTGTGGCTCACGCTTATATGCCGGCCAAACCGTGTGTTGATTTCATTCATCACTTTCTGAAACAGTCTGCCGTGGCTGCTGGTGTCCCGTAAGTTGTTGTAGGATATGTGATAATGAATCATTTCATGTATCACTATGTCTTCCAGCTCCGTTTCCGGTAAATCATATCGGTTGCTTAGTGTCAGATGATAAGTCTTCTTCCTCGCGGCATCTCCGTGCAACTCGGTTTTGAACTGTCCGAGGAAGGAACGCGCCGACGAGATGTGCATCATCGGGCGGGGGAGTGGCTTCTTGAATATTATCTTGTTGAACAGGTCAAATTTCTCCGATAGGAATGTCAGGCTGGCTCTCATGTGAAATTCTGCATTATTTGTAATCTGAATTTAAGCGACTTCTTTTTGTGATATGTGCCGTTGAGATTATGATTTGATGATGTTTCTGTTGAATATCCATGCGGTGGCTCCCAGCAGGCACACGTAGATGGCGAGGGCCGGGAAGGGTATTTGGTATGACACTACATAGTCTGCTCCCGAAGATAAAAAGTCGGTTGCCTTTAACATGAGGTCATATCCGGCATCAAGCAAATGTCCTAATAATCTGAATTCCCATCCCGCGCATAAAAGGAGAGTGAAGATGACCCCTCCGCAGAGGAATGCCGGTATCACAGGAAGCATCAGCAGGTTCGATGGCAGGAACATCAGCGGTATTTGGCTGAAATAATACGATGTAAAAGGCATCGAGGCTGCCGACGCCACTATTGTAGCCAGAATCGCCTCGCAGATGCGGTAAAGTATCGGGTGGTTGCGATGGCTGATCGGATTGAGCTGCGATGCGAAAGCTATGAGCGACGCGACGCATACCACACTCAGTTGGAAACCGATGTCGAAAAGTGCCTGCGGATTAAATATCAGTATGAGCATACATGCGCAACAGAGGAAATGCACTATCGATTTCTTTCGCTCCGTGATGATGGCCATATAGGCGAATGTTATCATGATGCAGGCCCTGACAGATGAATTCGACATGCCGGTGATGGCGACGTAGAGCCAGAGGATGCCAAGCGCCAGGGCATATCCCCATTTATATTTGCCCAGTGCTTTCGCAGGCCACATCAGCCAGAGCACCATTCCTGCGAGAATTCCCATGTGCAGTCCGCTCAGTGCCAGTATGTGGGCGGTCCCTCCCTGCGCGAATGTCAGCCTTGTGGCTTCGTCAAGGCCTGTTTTGTCGCCCATCAGTATTGCCTTCATGAAATTGGCGGTAGGGCGTTGCAGATGGCTTTTTTCAATCTTGATTTCTATTTTGTCTCTGATTTCGCCACAATAGTTTTGCAACGATGTCGCATGCCCTGTGCTTGATATCTGTTTGGTTGGGATAAACGCCGTGTATAATATTCCGCGTGCCTCGAGCATCGGTGCCATGTGGGCTACGATGGCAGATGTGTCGTTGGCCACTTCCCGCATCCGTGTGGTAGGGAATGTGATGATGTCGCCGGTGGCGAGATCGGTGGCTCCCGTGCGTATCTGAACCTTAGCTCCGTTTGTGCCGGCTATCCGTACCTCCAGGCGGTCGCCATAGCTTTTCGTCTGGATGCCCGTTATTTCGCCGGTCAGTCTTGAAGGTATTGCTTCTCCGTATATTCCTGTCAGTGTCAGCGGACGGTTGAGATTTTGGTCAAGCATTCCGATGCCTGTGAAGAGGACAGCTACCCATGCCGTGTGCCATTTTGCCAGCCGCAACGTGGCGATAGGGTCTTTCGACATGCGCATGATGGCGAGATATCCTGCAAGCGCTGTGGCTATCAGGGTCGCACCCCACCACCAGGATAATTCTGCCACAGCCGACACCGCGATGCCGGCTGCCAGTGTGATTGCAGGTATCAGCGACCCCGTATGGTTCATGAGTTCCAGATGTTCCAGGCTCCGACGGCTTGCAGCCTGAGCATTTCAAGTCCGTTGCTTACCGTGCAGCCATGGGCTTTGCATAGACGCATGAAGAGCGTTTCTGCCGGATTATACACAAGGTCAAAACATATCTGCCGCTTGTGCAGATATTGATATGGGAACGGTGCGGCCTTGTTCACGTCAGGGCTTGTTCCAAGGGGGGTGCAGTTCACCACAGCGGTTGCTGCATCTATCATTTCGGGCGTCAGCTCTTCGTATGCCATGCAGTTATTCCGGTGGGTGCGTCCTACAAGCTGTGTCTTGAACCCTAATTTCCGCATTGACCAATCCACAGCCTTTGATGCCCCTCCCGTGCCGAGTATTAAAGCCGAAGGTGTGCTGTGTTGTATGGTTGCCGAAAGTCCGGCTTCTTCGATCACTTGTTTCATAGATTCGCCGAATCCGTAAGCGTCCGAATTATATCCTTTCAATATTCTGCGCCCATCCTTGTTGATGATTTTTATCACGTTGACAGCTCCGATGCTTTCCGCCTCTTCGCTCAGCTCATCAAGATATCGCATCACTTCCACTTTGTAGGGAATCGTTACGTTGAGTCCGGCGAGATGCGGATGGTTGTCAAGGAGTTCCGGAAACATTTCTATTGTTTCCAGTGGAAAGAGATTGTAATGGGCGTTGATATTCTCTTTGGCAAATTTATCATTGAAATATCGTGCGGAATAGGAATGGCCGAGCACTTTTCCTATCAGTCCGTATTCTGTTGTTTCCATTGTGCTGATTGTCTTGATGAAGTTTAAACCTCATCATTTTTTATAAGATTGATCAACTTCAATGCCTGATTCATCCATGTCATTGAAGTTCAATTACAAATTTAGCAAAAAAAATCCGTATATCGAATCTTTGAGCTGAAAATTTGAGGCTGCCGCTCATTACGTCAAATCATTGTTGAAGGGTTTGTAGCTTGATTTTGAAAAGACAGAGGCATAGATTGTGTGCTCGTGCGGTTGATACGTTATGCGGCTTTTTAAGTGCGTATTTGTATTAAAATGGATTCATGTTTGCCATTATGAAAGTGAACCTTTTTATTTCAGCTGTGTTTTTATGTTGTAAAACATATTTTTTAATCTTGTTAAGACTATGAAAACAAAACTTACTATCGCACTTGTTGCTCACGATGCCCGAAAAGCTGATATGGTTGATTGGGCTAAATTCAATGCTGAATATCTGTCGCGTCATTGTCTCGTATGCACCGGCACTACGGGCGGACTTGTCAGGAAAGCGCTCGAGGAAATGGGCGTGGAGGTAGACGTGGAATGTATGAACTCCGGTCCGCTTGGCGGTGATGCTGAGATTGCGGCAAAAGTGGTGAGAAATGAAATCGACCTTGCTGTCTTCCTCATCGATGACCTCAATCCGCAGCCTCACGAGGCCGACATTCAGATGCTTCTCCGACAGTGCCGGCTTCATAACGTGCCTATTGCGTGCAACCGCATCAGCGCCGACCTCATGCTTTCAAGCCAGTTGCTTCAGGATCCCGACTACATACCGATGGAGCAGCTTTATACCAAATTCGAAAGAAACTGATTCTGAGTTGCAGGTCGGCATCGGATTTGCTGCAACCTTAACACATATCCCGGAGACGTTCACGTCTTCGGCTTTTTTATTGTCGTAAATAATTGTATATTTATTATAATTGAGGTATAATGGAATAATAATGAAGTGAAATTTATGGTAATCAAGTAGATATTCTTCTAATCTTTATTACTTTTCAATTTTTAATGATAGATTTCGGATTTCTTTTGTTATATAAATATGCAGTATAAATATACTATTTACGGTATATATGTATAACTTCATAGGTAAACTATATTATAATTATCTTAAACCTTAAAAATCTGAATTATGCAGTCCAAGAAATTCATTTTGCAGGAATCCGACATACCGGAAGCATGGTATAATGTAATAGCCGACATGCCGGAGAAACCGCTTCCCATGATAAATCCCGAAACCCGTCAGCCACTTTCAGTCGACGATCTGTCTGCCCTGTTTTCAAAAGAGGCCTCCTCGCAGGAGTTGAATACCACCGACCGCTTCATCGAAATTCCCGATGAGGTGCGCGAGATGTATAAGATCTATAGGCCTACTCCTCTTGTGAGGGCGTCAGGGTTGGAGAAGGCTCTCGACACCAGGGCACATATATATTTCAAGAATGAGAGTGTGAGTCCCGTAGGTAGTCATAAACTCAACAGTGCCATTCCGCAGGCATATTATTGCAAGAAAGAGGGAGTCACCAACATCACTACCGAAACGGGCGCCGGACAATGGGGAGCGGCGCTGTCGCTCGCTGCAAAGCATTTTGGCTTGAATCTGGCTGTCTACATGGTAAAGGTGTCCTACAACCAAAAGCCATATCGTCGCTCCATCATGCAGACCTACGGCGCCGAGGTGATTGCTTCTCCTTCCATGTCTACCAGGGCCGGAAGAAAGATTATAACCGAGAATCCAAATTATCAGGGGTCGCTCGGAACTGCCATATCCGAAGCAGTCGAACTTGCTCGTTCCACTCCCGGCTGCAAGTATGTGCTCGGTTCTGTATTGAATCATGTCGCCCTTCATCAGACGGTGATTGGCCTTGAGGCTGAAAAGCAGATGGAGATGGCCGGTGAATATCCCGATATCGTGATAGGCTGCTTCGGGGGTGGCAGCAATTTTTCCGGAATCTCTTTTCCCTTCATGCGCCATAATTTCAGTGGCAGCCGCCATACGCGGTTCATCGCTGCCGAACCTGAATCGTGTCCGAAACTGACAAGAGGAAAGTTCCGTTATGATTTCGGTGATGAGGCAGGTTATACACCCATGATACCGATGTTCACTCTCGGCCATGATTTCGCTCCCGCCAATATTCATGCAGGAGGTCTACGCTATCATGGTGCCGGGTCGGTAGTAAGTCAGCTAATCCGCAATCAACTCATGGAGGCGGCCGACATCCCGCAACTTGAGACTTTTGCCGCAGCCACTCTTTTCGCGCAGACCGAAGGCATTATCCCCGCACCCGAGAGTTCCCATGCCATCGCTGCCGCAATCCGTGAGGCCCGGAGAGCGAATGAGGAGGGGAGTGCACCGGTGATTCTGTTCAATCTTTCCGGACATGGTCTCATAGATATGACTGCCTACGACAGTTATATCGCCGGCGATCTTGTAAACCATCAGATATCAGATGAGCAGATCGACCGGGACACTGCCGATCTCCAAGGTATTTGACTTCAAGGTGTCTAATTTCAAGGCATTTAACTTCAAAGTGTTTAATTTAAGGCGCTTAACTTAAGGTGTTTAAAACAAGATGCCCCGCTCTGTAGCGGGGCATCTGTACAATTATTTTGTGAGTTGCTTATGCGTCTCAGCGGTTCACCTGATAGTTGTTCCAGCCATCTTTAAGATAGGCCAACACCTGCTCGGCGGCTGCCACTCCGGCATTGAAGTTCGCTTCTGCAGTCTGCGCACCCATCTTTTTCGGGGTGAAGAATACGCGGTCGCCGAATTTCTTCTCAAATTCCTCGGCTGCGTCAGGTTTGATGTCGCTCACATAGCGCAGGTCGGGGCGCTCTTCAAGAGCCTTCATCAAACCTTCTTCATCAATCACTTCCTTGCGGGCTGTATTGACAAGAACTCCTCCCTTGGGCATCTTCATCACGAGATCGTAGCCGATGCTCTTCTTGGTCTCGGCAGTGGCAGGAATGTGGAGTGATACGAAGTCATTTTCAGAGAAAAGGGCTTCCACCTCATGTATCGGGCGTACTCCTTCTGCTTCCATCACTTCGTCTTTCACAAACTTGTCGAGTGCGGAGATGTTCATTCCGAATCCCTTGGCTATACGAGCCACGTTGCGGCCAACCTGACCGAATGCATAGATGCCGAGATTCTTTCCTTTGAGTTCGGAGCCTGATTTACCATTGTATTGGTTGCGGCACATCATCACCACCATGCCGAACACAAGTTCTGCCACGGCATTGGAGTTCTGTCCCGGAGTGTTCATCACACAGATGCCATGTTTGGTGGCAGCGTCAAGATCGATATTGTCATATCCGGCGCCGGCGCGTACGATAACCTTCAGTTTCGGTGCGCGGTCCATGACTTCTCCATCGATTTTGTCGCTTCTCACGATCAGACCTTCCACGTCGGCCACAGCCTCAAGCAGATCCTGACGGGTGCCCATCTCCACGAGCTTCATCTCGTTGCCGCTCGCGTTTATTGTGTTGCCGATAGCTTTCACGGCGTTTGCCGCAAAAGGCTTTTCTGTGAATACCAATATTTTCATATCCTTTATGTTTTAGGCTGGCATCAGTGCAGCGATTCGAATTCTTTCATGCAAGCTATCAGTGCCTCTACCGATTCCATCGGAAGTGCATTGTAGAGGGAGGCGCGGAAGCCGCCTACATCGCGATGGCCCTTGATGCCCATCATTCCCTTCGATGTGGCGAAGTCGATGAAGTCCTTCTCGAGGGCTGCATACTCCGGTTTCATCACGAAGCATACGTTCATATATGAGCGGTCTTCTTTGTTCTGTACTGTAGCCACGAACATCTTGCTCTCGTCGATGGCCTCGTAGAGGCGGAGTGCCTTCGCTCTGTCCATCTTTTCGATTTCGCGTATGCCGCCGAGGCTCTTGTAGTATTTCAAGGTCTGGAGCGCTGCGAAGATGGGGAGCACGGGAGGTGTATTGAACATCGAGCCCTTGTCTACGTGGGTCTTGTATTTAAGCATCGTGGGAATCACGCGGCTCACCTTGTCGAGGGCTGCATCCTTCACAATGCAGAGTGTCACGCCCGAAGGTGCGAGGTTTTTCTGCGCGCCGGCATAGATGAGGTCATATTTGCTCACATCCACAGGGCGGGAGAAGATGTCGGAGCTCATGTCGCAGATCATCGGCACGTTCACTTCCGGATCCGCATGAATCTCGGTGCCGTAGATGGTGTTGTTCGAGGTGTAGTGGAAGTAATCCACGTCGGCGGGAACGGTCCAGTCTTTCGGGATGACTGTATATTTGGTATCCTTGCCGGATGCTACCACGTCTACTTCACCAAAGAGCTTGGCTTCCTTGATGGCTTTTGTGGCCCATACGCCGGTGTCGAGATAGGCGGCCTTGGTGTTGAGGAAGTTCATCGGAGCCATGGCGAACTGCAGGCTGGCTCCGCCACCGAGGAAGAGCACGCTGTAGCCTTCCGGAACCTCAAGAAGTTCCTTTACCAATGCTACCGCTTCGTCCACGACTGCCTGGAACTGCTTGCTGCGGTGTGAGATTTCCAGTATGGAAAGTCCCATGTCGGCGAAATCGAGGATAGCGTCTGCCGTGTTCTTGATTGTGTACTGGCTCAGGATCGAGGGGCCGGCATAAAAATTGTGTTTCTTCATCGCTGATGGTTTTTAGGGATTTTAAGATTATTGTTAGAGAATTTTTATCTGGTGCAAATTTAACAAATAAATATCATTTTGCAAATTTTATTGCCGACTTTTTTTGAAAATTTTGTAGCCCCCGTTAATTTTTGTCGGTTTCAACGGACTTTTCCGCTGTTTTACACCGCGTTTCCCCTGAATAGATTGTAGGCGCCGCGCACCTTGCGCACGAAATTAACTGTCTCCTGTCCCCTGAAATAGCCATTTTTCACAACCGGGTCGCGGTAATAGGCCGGTTTCGACTTCATCACTGCTGCTTTTTCCACATTTCCTTCCCACACCGCCGGGTCCATACCGTATTTATCGGCCAGCGCTATCGCGTCGAGTATATGCCCCGGGCCTGAATTGTAGGAAGCAAGCATGAAGTCCATTCGTTGCTCCCGGTCTGGAATTCTTTTCGTGAGCATCTTGTCAAGCTGCAGGAGTGTCTTTACTGCCACATCTACATTTTTTACCGGATTCATCATCTCCTCTGCCGTGTAGCCCATCGAGGTCGCTGTGCGCGGCATCACCTGCATGAGTCCGAGCGCGCCGGCCCAGCTTTTTGAGTCGGCGTTGAAATGCGACTCCACGTAGGCCACGGCGGCGATGAGCCTCCAGTCCAGGCCGCTTTCTTTGGCCGCTTTCTCCGTCGATCTTTATCTTCTTTATGTCGTCAAGCCCATGGAATACGTCGTCGAAATATTCCACTTTCGACAGTCGGTAGTATTTCTTGAAAATCTCCGCCACATCCTTCTCATCGTCCGTAAACCATCGGTCGAGAGCCTTTGCCAGACCGGTCGCGCCGGAAGCCACGGCCCATTGGGAATATTGGTCAAGGCTCACTTTCACCGATATGTCGAGTCCGGGATAGTAGGAGAGGGCTGCTTCCGCCACGTCGGAGTCAACCACGGTCAGCGGCAGTTCTCCTTTCCATACCATCGACAGAAGATCGTCGTCGCTCACTGTGTCGCGGTCGATTGTGGCTATTTCTATCCCTCCGCCTATCTCTTCATCAAGATTCTTCATTCGGTAGAAGTATTTCGAATCCCGCTGCACCGTCACTTTGCGCCCTATGAGGTCGGTCACATCCCTCACGAGGCTGTCGGCGTCCGATTTCTGCACGAGCACCTGGCTGCTCCTCAGTTTCGGACCGCACAGCAGCATGCGGTCTTTGAATTCCGAAGTGCTTGCCACCGGGCTCGCGAGTATGTCGATTGTCCCGTCGGCCAGCCACGCCGCCATCTCGGAGATATTGCCACCGACTTTCACCGAAAACTGAAGCCCGTAGAATTTTGCGAAACTTTCCATCAGCTCGTAGTCATAGCCCATCGGGGTGCCGCGGTAGTCGAAATAGGTGGTGGGGGAGTTGAGCATACCGACGCGGAGCGTGTCGGGAAGTTCCACATGCACTCCTTCGAAATCTATCAGTCGGGTATTGCTTTCCTTCTTCTTGTTGCAGCCTGTCGCAATCGTAAGCAGCAGTGTCAGAAGTATGGATATTGTTGTCTTCTTCATATTAATGAAACAAAAGATGCCCGCTTTATGTTTTGCGGCGTCCCCTCTCTCATTTAGGCGATTGGAAAGTCGATGAATACCCGTCGTTGTGGCCCGGGTGTCCCTGTGTGATTTGTGAGGCGAGTTTCAGCACCGGCACCCCGGGCGAGAGATTGATTCTGTCGATGGCTTTCATCAGGTGGGAGCGGTGGCGCTTTTCTGCGAGGATGCTTTCCGGCTCGAACAGCGACGGCAACACTGAGTCTGCAGGCACTATTTCGTCAAGCCACACCCCGGCTCTTTTGTAATAAGTGCCCGGAGTGAATATCCTGTCAAGGATGCTTATTGCTGTTTCGCACACGAATGCGGTGTCGTTGGTTGGCTCGTCAAAACGCACGCTTCCTTGAGGGCGCGCGAAAGAATGCTCCGACTTGAAACGGTTGGTCTCGAGCATGATGCCCGCTGTTTTGCATTTCCCGCCCATCTTGCGGAGTTTTTTGCAGCAGTCGGCGGCATAGATTGCTATTCTTGCCCGTATGTAGTCATAGTCGTCTACATCTTCGGGAAATGTCCGGCTTTCGCTGACTGAGTCTTGAAGTGTCGACTCCACATGGCTCAGTTCGATACATTGCTCGCCGTGAAGTTCGCGCCACGAACGCTCTCCGTTCACTCCGAAGTTTCCCCTCACCCAAGCCACGTCTTTTTTTGCGAAATCTGCAATGGTGTAGACTCCGCAGCAATATAGCCGCTTTGAGAGGCGCCGGCCGATTCCCCAAAGTTCGGAGATCGGCATTCGGCTCATCAGCGGCATCGCTTCGGAGGCGTTCAGCAGCACCCCTACCGACTCTCCCTTTTTCTTACATGTCTCCGCCACTACTTTCGCAAGTGTCTTGCTTGGTGCGAAACCGATGGTGACAGGTATGTGCAGTTTGCTCCAGCATTCCTCGGCTATCCCTTTCCCTATTTCTGCGAGAGTGGAGTCGGGGATGCCGTCCATGAGCAGGAACGCCTCGTCCACACTGTAGTCGAGTGTGCGCGGTGCGTAATGCCGGAATATTTCGTGCACTTTGAGGCTTATAGAGCGGTAAAGCAGATGGTTGCCGCTGATGGCCGTTATCTCTCCCGAGAGGATACGGTCTTTAATCTGGAAGGCCGGTTGCCCCATCTTTATGCCCGCACGTTTGGCCTCGTTGCTGCGCGCCACGACGCATCCGTCGTTGTTGCTCAGCACTACGACAGCGCGGTTCTCAAGCTTCGGATTAAGAGTGCGCTCGCAGCTCACGAAGAAATTGTTGCAATCTGCCAGTCCAACCATAGTTTCAAGTGTATTCACGCAGGCGGTAGATGGAATGACTCTCTACCGCAAATCCTTCATCTACAAGATAGCGCAGCGCATCGGCTGCCATCCGCTCGTTGGGAGCGAATCGCTTTTCCAGTATGGCCTGGGTCACTCCGGCCGGCATCATCTGCATGTATTGCCACACTTTCCTGAGCATCTCTTCTTTGGAAACGTGGGCCGACGATTTTGTGCTCCTGCGGCACACGTCGCAGTGTCCGCAAGGTTTGGATTCTTCCTCACCGAAATAGTGCAGCATTCGGTTCACCCGGCAGTTGCTGTCGTTGTAGGCATAATCTATCATCGCCTCCACTCTCTGCGACATCACTTCAAACCGATCTTCATATATGTTCCTGCCTATTTCCACATATCGGCTTTCCTCGCGCGAGGTCGTGACGCTTATGAAAGGCGTGCGTCGGCGTGGCACGTAGATGAGTATCTTCCGGCGATTGAGTTCAAGCAGCGCGTTGTATACAGTTTCCTGGTCGAGGCCTGTCTCACGCGAGATCTTGGGCTCGTTGATATATACGTAGTCGGAGAAAAGCCCCGGATACTGGCGCAGAAGGCATGCCAGCACCTTGTCGGCGGTGGCCGATGCTCCCGTGTGGTAGAGTTCTTCCCTGTCTACGCATATCATCACTCTCGAGCTGCTTTCGGTCTCTTCGATGTAGTCGAGATATCCGGCCTGCGAAAGGAGATGGAAGGCTGCAAGCACCTGTTGGCGCTGTAGATGGAACGTTTCGCAGAAGAGTTCGAAATCAAACTCTATCAGCTGCTCATATCCTTCCCCGATGGAAAGCTTCATGACGTTGCACGCCCTTTCGTAGATTTTCCTTATTTCGTCGCGCGGAGGGAAAGTCTGTGTCAGTTTCCGGCGTAGGGTCGACTTGTCGTTTTTCGATACCAGCAACACTGCGTAGGCGGTTTTGCCGTCGCGGCCCGCGCGCCCGGCCTCCTGATAATACTCTTCAAGCGAAGGCGGAAAATCGGAATGCACCACCAGGCGTACGTCGGGTTTGTCTATACCCATGCCGAAAGCGTTTGTCGCTATCATCACCCTCGTCTCGTTTCTCTGCCAGCGGTTCTGGCGTTCTGTCTTCATCTCGTATGTCAGGCCGGCATGGTAATATTCGGCGGAGATGCCCGACACGCTCAGGAATTCAGCTATCTCGCGCGTCTTGCGTCGGCTCCTCACATACACGATGGCGCATCCTTCGGTGCGTGAAAGAATGTGCAGTATGTCTGCCATCTTGTTTTCCGATTCCCTCACCAGATATGAGATGTTGTCGCGCGAAAAACTCATCTTGAACATCTTGTGTCCGGGCCGGAATTCAAGCCTGCTCATTATGTCTTGTGCCACAACCGGAGTGGCCGTGGCAGTGAGGGCCAGCACCGGCACTCCGGGATGCACCTTGCGCAGCCCGGCTATCTTCAGATACGACGGACGGAAATCATACCCCCATTGCGAGATGCAGTGGGCCTCGTCCACCACGATGAGCCTTACCGGAAGGCGTCTGAGTTCATCAAGAAAACGTGGATTCCTGAGTTTTTCGGGTGAGATGTAGAGAAAACGGGCTTTGCCGTTGGCCAGTCGTTCCCATGCCACTCTTGTTTCGCGGGTGTTCATCCCGCTGTTGAGCATCACTGCCTTGATTCCGCGTTGCCTCAGGTTGTCGATCTGGTCTTTCATCAGCGAGATGAGGGGGGTGACTACAATGGTCAGACCTGAGTCGAAAGCCATTCCCGGTACTTGGAAAGTGATTGATTTGCCTCCACCGGTCGGCATGAGCCCGAGCGTGTCGCTACCCGACATCACGCTCTCGATGATATCGCGCTGCAAGGGCCTGAAGCTGTCGTAGCCCCAGTATTTTTTCAGAATCTTTTCCAATTTTCTACGAAGCAACGTGGTTTGAGCCGGAAAAGCAGGGGGCGCCGGGTTTATTCCGATTTGGATATCCGGATATCTTTGATCATCAGCTGCACCGTTTCCGTATGGTTATGCTTGTTCTGCTCTATGGTGTAGCATATATCTACTGCCTTGTGGGCATGGATATGTTCGAAATATGGTGCCATGTTGAAGGCAATCGCTGAAATCACGCGGCTTGTGGAGTCGTCTTCAAGCTCAAGCTTGATATGCTCGAGGTTTTTGCCAACGAGTTTGGATGTGCCGAAGTCAAATACGTTGCGTGTGCGGAATACCGGTTTCTGGTTGCCCGGTCCGAACGGATTGAATTTCTTGAGCCATGCCACGAGGTCGGGGGTGATGTCGGCGAAGGTGATGTCGGCATCGATGTCGAGATGCGGGCTCAGCTGGTTGGGCTGGATATTTTTGGCCACGTATTCTTCGAAAAGGCGGCTGAACTCATCGATGTTTTCCTCCTTCAGCGACAGACCGACGGCGTATGTGTGGCCACCGAAATTTTCCAGCAGGTGCCTGGTGGAGTTGACCGCGGCATAGATGTCGAAACCTTGCACCGAGCGGCTGCTGCCCGTGGCCATTCCGTTGGCGTAGGTCAGCACCACCGATGGCTTGTAGTATAATTCCGTCAGGCGCGACGCCACGATGCCTATGATGCCTTTGTGCCAGTTCTTGTTGTATATCACTATCGAGCGTTTGCCATGCACTATGTTGATGTTGTTCTCGATCAGTTCGTTGGCTTCCTCAGTGATTTTTTTGTCAAGTTCCTTGCGGTCTTTGTTGTATTGGTCTATCTCCGCGCCTCTCTGGTAGGCGTCGTGAAGGTCGCGGGTGACGAGAAGCCCTACAGCCTCCATGCCGCTCTGCATGCGGCCTGATGCGTTGATTCGCGGCCCGATCTTGAAGATCACGTCGGAGATGGTGATGTCTTTGTTGGTCAGTTTGCAGAGGCGTATGATGCTCCGCAGGCCGAGATTCGGATTTGAATTGAGACGCCTGAGGCCATGATAGGCCATGATGCGGTTTTCGCCGATAATCGGCACTATGTCGGCGGCGATGCTCACCGCCACAAGGTCAAGCAGCGAGTCGAGCTCGTTGTGGTTGCCCAGACCATTGCTCTTTGCGAAGCCCTGCATGAATTTAAACCCGACGCCGCAACCGCTGAGGTGCGGGCAGGGATAAGGCGAGCCGGGCATCTTCGGATTCAGTATCGCCACAGCGGGCGGCAACTCCTCGTCAGGCACGTGATGGTCGCAGATGATGAAGTCGATTCCGAGCTGCTTGGCGTAAGTGATTTCTTCGATTGCCTTGATGCCGCAGTCGAGCACTACCACGAGTTTTACATCATTTTCTGCGGCATATTCGATGCTTTTGCGCGAGATGCCGTAGCCTTCCTCATAGCGGGTCGGTATGTAGTATTCGATGTTGCTGTAGTAGTTCTGAAGATACTTGTATACGAGTGCCACCGCAGTGGTACCGTCTACATCGTAGTCGCCATAAATCATGATTCTTTCTTTTGCTCCCATGGCCTTGTTCAGTCGGTTGACTGCCTTGTCCATGTCGGGCATCAGGAAAGGATCATGCAGGTCGTCGAGCGACGGTGAGAAAAAAATCTGCGCATCTTGTGTGGTGGCAACACCACGGCGCAACAATAGTTCAGGCACCGGATGGATGCCGCCGCATACGGGCAAGAGGGCTTCCGCCTCATCCTGTTCTTGTCGTGTCAGTGGTTGGTAGTTCCAGTTGTTGCTCATTGTTCACTCGGTGAGCCAGCGGTTGGTGCGGAACGCACGTTCTGGGTCACTTTGCAAAATTAATCAAAAAAAATCGATTTTGCAAATTTTTTCGTTCAGATTTTCTTGCCGATAGTCCGGTCGCCTATTTCCTTGGCAAGCATTCCCCGTTTCTCCATCAGCGCCTGTATTTCCATCAGTATCGTCTGTACCTCATCCGGTGCCGACTGGCTGAACTGCCCGTTGAGCGATTTCATCTTGGCGCTTATCTTCTGGTTGAGCAGCTCATTCTTCCATTCCAGTATGCTTCGCTGCACGAGTGTGTGCATCCTTTCTGTTTCCATCTGCATCTCGCTGACTGGATTGTTGCGCAGATAGATGTTGCTGAGCGGTGGCTCCGAGTTGATGGCTTCGGTCACTATGTGGCGCACGTCGTCATCGTGATGGCTCGACAGACGCTGCTCTATGAAATATCGCGAGAAGTTGAACTCTCGTTCCGTCATTTCCTTCTCCACCCTTTCCTTCAGCATGCGTTCCTCACGCTTTATTTCGGCCACATTCATGGCTTTCTGCGCTATGTCGTCATATCCTTGCTTCAGCAGCGACTCTCTTTCAGCAGCTATATTCTCTGCCATCTGCTGTTTTGCCAGATCGTAGTCTGTCTTAAGCTGCAATATGCAGTTGATGGTCTTGTCAAATGCGGGCACGCTAAACCAGATGTCATCGTCCTGGAGTTCATCGGTCACATATTCCATCACATCGATCATCCCCGTGCTTCCGTCTTCGTATGTCACCTCGCAGAAGTCGAGCATGCCATAACGCACGCACAGAAACACTATTGCGCGTTCGAAAGGATAGTATGGATACTGCTCAAGCAGGTCTTTGGTCTTCATCGACCGCAGGTTGCCGGTCACTGCGGGGTGTGGATTCCGGTTGTCGGTCTCGATTCTCTCCACGTCGCTTTGGTTGCGCTGCTTGATTTGGCGCGCAACGATTTCGCCGCGCGACTTCTCCACGGCACTTTCGATCACGTCTTCGCGCACACCCAGGATTCGGCTGCATTCCTGAACGTAGACATTGCGTTTCACCTTGTCGGGAATGTGCGATAGCGATTGCACCACGCTTTCTATGGCAGCCACACGTCGCTGCGGATCATTGCCCACATCGCGCAGGAGCACCTGGGCCTTGAAGCGGATGATATCGGTTGCGTTGGTCTTTACATATTCTCTGAACTGTTCCGGGGTATTGATTCTGGCAAAGGAGTCGGGGTCGTGTCCGTCGGGAAGAAGGAGCACCTTCACGTTCATCTTGTGGGAGAGGAGCATGTCGATGCCCCGCAGCGCTGCCTTGATACCGGCTGCATCTCCGTCGTAAATCAGCGTGATGTTTTCCGTAAACCGGTGTATCATCGCGATTTGCCCGTCGGTGAGCGCCGTGCCGGATGATGCCACCACATTCTCCATCCCGGCCTGCCACATGCCGATCACGTCCATGTAGCCTTCCACGAGATAACAGTTGTCTTGCTTGGCAATCTCGCTTTTGGCCTGATATATTCCGTAGAGTTCGTTGCTTTTTTTGTATATCGCCGATTCGGGGGAGTTGATGTATTTTGCCATTCCTCCCTTCAGGTCGCGTCCTCCGAGGGCCACTACTTTTCCTGATGGATTCAGTACCGGGAATATTACTCGTCCCCTGAAGCGGTCGTAGCTGGCTCCGGGCATTCTTTGCGACTCGCCGAGCACTCCGGTTGCAATCAGGCTGGGAATGTCTACGCCGTCAAGCTTGGCAAGGTCGGCAAGTGCGTGCCCCGTGTCGAGATTGTAGCCGAGACGGAATTTCCTGATGGCCTCATCCGTCACTCCACGCTGATAGAGATACTGGAGTCCGACGTTGCGCCCTTCTTCGGTGTCGCGAAGGGCTTTTTCCATCTGGGTGGTGGCCCATTCGTTGGCGGCGAGCAGGCTCTCGCGCTCGTCCATCTGGCGCCGCTCGTCGTCGCTCAGCTCTTTTTCTTCCACCTTTATATTATACTTGGCGGCCAGATGCAGAAGTGCATCGCGATAGGAGAGGCCTTCCTTCTCCATTATGAAATTCACCGGGCTTCCACCTTTCTTGCAGGAGAAGCAGTAGCAGAAATTGCGCACGCTGTTGACTGAGAACGACGGCGTCTTTTCATTGTGGAAAGGGCATAGACCGACATAATTACGTCCTCTCCTGACAAGATGGACGTAATCGCTCACCACCTCCACAATATTTGCAGCGTCGGTGATTTTCTGTATGGTTGCTTTGTCGATCATTAAGTGCCAAAAAAGGAGAGGGGTGTCAAACCGGTCGGGTTTATCGTTGAGGTTGAAGCTTTTCTACCTGACGGAGTATGTCGTCGGCTGTAGCGGCCGACACCGGAACGAGAGGCAGGCGGAGTTCGTTGTCAATCAGACCCATGTCGTGCATCACGCATTTCACTCCTGCCGGGTTGCCGTCGGCGAAGAGCAATCTGATGATTTCCTTGAATTTATAGTGATAGTCTACTGCTTCTATATAGTTTCCTTCGAGGCAGAGATGCACCATCTCCGAGAATTCTTTCGGGAATGCGTTGCCCACAACCGAGATGACACCTTCCGCGCCAAGAGTCATCAGCGGATATGTCATGCCGTCGTCGCCGCTTACCACCCGGAAGCCTTCCGGCTTCTCCTTGATGAGCCGTTCTATCTGCTGCATTTGTCCCGACGCTTCCTTGATTCCGATGATGTTGGGCACTTCACGGGCGAGCCTGAGTGTGGTGTCGGCTGTCATGTTCACTCCGGTGCGTCCCGGCACGTTGTAGAGAATCAGCGGGAGCGGAGAGGCTTCGGCTATGGCTTTGAAGTGGCTGTAGATGCCTTCCTGCGAGGGTTTGTTGTAGTAGGGCACTACCGACAGTATTGCCGAATAGCCGGTAAGGTCGCTCTTGGTCACACGGCGGATGATTTCTGCCGTATTGTTGCCCCCGATTCCAACCACAAGCGGTATCCGGCCGCCGGCAGTCTCCCTGACGGCTTTCATAACGCTTGTTTTTTCTTCTTCGGTAAGGGTCGGGGTTTCTCCGGTAGTGCCGAGCACAACCAGAAAATCAGCACCGTTGCTGACCACGCGGTCCACAACCTTTGCAAGAGCAGGATAGTCTATTTCTTTTGTATGGGTGAAAGGCGTGATCAAGGCCACACCCATACCGAGCATGTTGATTGTTTGCATAAGTGAACTGGATGCAGAATCTGGCATCACACTACAAAATTACATCATTTTTTTTATACTGCATAAAAAATAAAGTTTTTTTTACATAATGGCATGGAAAAAGCATATAAAAAGTATATAAAAAGAGGCGCAGTTCAGTTCATGAACGCGCCTCTTTTTATGTGTGATATGACCTATCGATGGTCTATGTTTAATTACCGAGCGGTTTCTCCATGTCCACGAATGTGGAGAGTGGCCAGTAAAATGCGTCCGCATCATCCGGAGTGGCAGGTGAATACTTGGTGTAAGGTTTCAGATGCTTCGCCAGTTCCGGAAGTTTTTCTGCTATTCCTTCCCTCACGCATCGTGCCACTTGGTCGGCGCCGAATGTGTTGAAATGCGTATTGTCGGCAAGGGCTTTGTCCTGTCCGGCGAATGTGCCTGCCGGATAGTGCACGAGCACTCGCTTGCTGCCTTCTTCGCCGAGGGCTTCATAGAGGGTTGAGGTCATCTCGGTGAGGTCGATCAGTGGCACGTTTTCTCTTGCAGCCACTTCGCGCATCGCCTTCGGATAGTCGCCGTGGGTGTCCTGCAGTTTGCCGTTTTTGAAATTGCGGCGTGCTGTCGGGGTCAGGAACACCACATTCAGCTGTTTGCTGCGGGCGCGGTCGATGAAGGTCTTCAGGTTGTGGGCGTAATTATAGTAGGCGCCGCTGCCGGCTCCTTTGTCTTTCTCATCGTTATGTCCGAACTCCACGAAAACGTAGTCGCCCGGTTTAGCCATCGAAAGAACTTTGTCGTAGCGTTTGCCTGCGAAGAAAGAGGAGGTGCGCTGACCGCTTTCGGCATGGTTGGATACAGCTATCTGCTCATCGAAAAATTGCGGTATGAGCTGTCCCCAGCTTGCCCAGGGCTCTTTGTTCTGGTCCACTACCGTGCTGTCGCCGCAATAGAAAAGTGTGGTCACTGAGTCTGACTCCTCCACAGGGCGGATTGTGATGCTCTCTACAGCTGGCGATTTGCCGGTCACTTCGATTGTCAGCTTGTCGTCCCAGTTGCATGTGCCGTATTCTCTCGGATTCAGACGCACGCTGTCTTTGAGGTTGATTCCGGGATTACGTTTGTTCACGATGAAGGAATATTCCTCCTGCTTCTTTTTGGGCAGATTCACCTCATTCAGCATCAACCGGCGGTTTTCGGCTCTTACCACAGTGCTCGATTTGCGCTTCTTGTCGCCGAGCTTTACTGTCACCATATAGTTGCCGTCCGGAACTCTCACCGAGAAGAAATAAGGTTTGCTTCCATCTTTGGTGGCGGCAGATCCGAAGTCGTAGCCATAACCGTCCATCTCGTTATACGAGGGAATGTTGGCATCCATGGTGAAAGTCATTGGATAAATGTCGGTCAGGTAGTCTTTCAGCGGGCAGTCGGTGCCGCGGAGTCCTTCGGCTATGCTTGCGGCGTTCAGGCGTGCCCCTTTTTTCGAGGAATGTGTATGGTCTTTCTTGAAGTAAGGCGGGGTGTTTGCTTCACCAATGGCCTGATACTTCTTGCCAGAGATTGAATTGAGGTCGATATAGTAGGCACCGGCCTGGCGGGCGGCATCTTTGGCCCATTTGCCGAAGGAGGCGGCGTTGCTCTCTATCTTGCCATCTTTCCATTTGTTGCGCGGCGTATGGCTCAATACGATTGGTATCGCACCTTTCTCTTTGCAGTCCATGATGAATTTGCGCAGATACCATCCGTAAGTATACACCACTTGGTTGATGCCTGTCTTCTCCATCTTGAACACCTTGCTTTCAGGACCGGAGCCATGAAGTTCGCCGCGGGCTTTGCCTGTGTTGATGTCGCCGCCATCGTTGTGGCCGAACTGCATTATCACGAAGTCGCCCGGTTGGAGTGCGTTGTACACCTTGTCCCAGCGTCCCTCGTCGAGGAATGTTCTGGCGCTTCTGCCTGCCATGGCATGGTTTTCCACGCTGATTTCGTCGGTGTCAAACAATTCGGCTATCACGCTGCCCCAGCCCCACATGCTGTCGTCGTCGCTGTCTTCATTTTTCACCGTGCTGTCGCCGATGGTGAAGAGCACCGGTTTGCCCGGTTTGCGGGTGCTTCCGGTCACTGTGTCTACGGGGAAGGGAAGGAGATAATCCTTGAGCGCGCAGCCTTCAAGTGCGGATATGCCCTGTGCGGCTGATTCGGCATTCACCTTCGCGCCGAAAGCTGACGTGTGGATGCGGTCGATGTAGAACATCGTCTTCACCTTATCTTTCCCGAAGCGCTCGAATTTTTTTGCCGTGATGTCGTTGAGGTCTACGAATGGCACACCTTCGGCCTCCGCCACTTGCTTGGCCCAAAGTCCGAAAGTCTTGTCTACTCGTGTCACTTTTGTGCTGTCCTTATCGTCCCAGGCCATTCTCGGTGTGAGGGAGAAAAGTATCGGGTGTGCCCCCTTGGCCTTCACTTCGCGCACATAGCGCCGCATATATTCGCCGTAGGAGTATACTGTGTCGCGCACTCCGGTTTCTTTTATCACCACCGGCAGCACTTCATCGCCTATTCCTTTTATGGTGGCTCGCGCACGTCCGCTGTCGAATGGTCCGTTGTCGTTGTGGCCGAGTTCTATGATCACCCAGTCGCCTTTGCGCACGCCTTCAAGCACGTCTTTCCACAACACATTGTAGAAGGTGCGGCTGCTCATGCCTCCGAGCGCATGGTTTTCTACTGTGATCTTGTTTTTGTCGAAATAATCGGGAGCGTAATATCCCCAGCCCCATTGACCGTTGCTGCCGTTGCCGAGCGTCCCGGTGCGCATGGTGGAGTTGCCTACCAGAAACAGCACGGGATTATTCCCGACTCGGCTGCTGCCGGCCACAGGGCGCGCGGTGCGCGCTTTGTTGATACTGTCGGGCGTGTTGTCGATCACCTGATTGACATCGGGCATCGACTGTGGCGCTTCCGGAGCTGCCGCCAATGCCAGAAAGGCGCAGGCCATGCCGGCCGCCGGCAGGATGTGTCGTAAATGTTTCATTGATTATATATAGATATTAGGTTTATTGGAATTCGTAAATAAGTTTAACCAACTTCTTAATTAATTTTGCAAATTTAGGCAAAAATTTCCTAATATCCAAAATAAACAGCCATCATGGCGTGTGGCCACGATGGCTGTTTGATGTTTGATTATATTGCGGATGCGGTGTTTATTCCACCGGGCTGAACTGGTCTTTGCCCACACCGCAGATCGGACATACCCAATCTTCAGGAAGGTCGGCAAATTCAGTTCCGGGGCTGATTCCGTTGTCGGGGTCGCCGATAGCCGGGTCATAAACCCAATCGCATACGTCGCATACAAATTTCTGATCTTTCATAGTTGATAAATTTTTAAGAGGTTTGCAATCAAAACATCTAAATCCTCATCTTGGTTCAATCCCTCCCCCCAAGAAGTCAGGGGAAGCAGTGTGAGGGCGGCAGCCCGAATTCCCGAAAGTCAGAGGAAGCAGTGTGAGGGCGGTAGCCCGAAAAGTCCCCGGTTCTCAAAAGTTTTTTTGAAGGAGTGTGAGGGCGCAGCCCGAATCCCCAAAAGTCAGAGGAGGCTGTGTGAGGGCGGAAGCCCGAATTTCATCTTTCCATCTTCCCATCTTCCCAAATTTTGCCAATTAAAAAATTTTATATAATTTTGCAGCATGAAAATCTGAAGAATTTTTCTGAAAGATCATCAGGTAAAAAACCGGAATATTCCGGCCGTCTAAATACTATTAAAAGATGTCAGATTTAAGGTTTAAAAGCGTAGAGGAGGCATCCTCCCGTAAGCCCGTAGAGGTAAAGCTCCCGAATGAACGCGTGGAAAAATACTACGCGAAGCAAGTATTCAACCGGCAAAAAATGTTTGAATATCTGCCTCGACAAACCTACCAGGCGCTTGTAGACGCCATCGACAACAAGAAAACCTTAAGTCTGTCACTTGCCGATAGTGTGGCGGAAGGCATGAAAAGATGGGCCATCGAATCAGGCGCCCGTCATTACACCCACTGGTTTCACCCTCTCACTGGCGGAACGGCGGAAAAACACGACTCTTTCATCGAGCATGATGGTAAAGGGGGAGTGCTGGAGACATTCACCGGCAAACTCCTCGTGCAGCAGGAGCCGGACGCATCCTCTTTCCCCAACGGTGGCATTCGCAACACTTTTGAGGCGCGCGGTTATTCAGCTTGGGACATTTCCTCGCCCGCTTTCATCATCAACGACACTCTCTGCATCCCTACTGTCTTTATCTCCTACACCGGAGAGAGCCTCGACTATAAGACTCCGTTGCTCAAGGCTTTGAATTCGGTCGATAAGGCCGCCACCCGCGTGGCGAGGTATTTCAATCCTGAAGTAAATCATGTCAAGTCTTATCTCGGCTGGGAGCAGGAATATTTCCTTGTCGATGAGGCACTTTACGACGCGCGCCCCGACTTGGTGATGACGGGCCGCACGCTGATGGGACATGAATCGGCAAAAAACCAGCAGCTTGAAGATCATTATTTCGGAGCCATTCCGCAGCGCGTGGAGGCGTTCATGCTCGATCTGGAGTTGGAATGCCATAAGCTTGGCATCCCCGCCAAAACACGCCACAATGAGGTGGCACCCAACCAGTTTGAGCTCGCGCCAATCTTCGAGGAGGCAAACCTTGCAAACGACCACAACCAGCTTCTGATGAGCCTGATGGCGGAAGTGGCCAGAAAGCATCATTTCCGCGTCTTGCTGCATGAAAAACCGTTCGCCGGCATCAATGGCAGCGGTAAGCACAACAACTGGAGCCTCGGCACCGACAAAGGTGTGCTTCTTTTCGCTCCCGGCAAGACTCCCGAGCAGAACCTGCAGTTCATTACTTTTGTGGCCAACGTCATGGCGGCTGTTCACGAGCACAACGCGCTGCTGAAGGCGTCGATCATGACCGCTACCAATGCCCATCGCCTCGGTGCCAACGAGGCGCCTCCGGCCATAATCTCGATGTTCCTCGGCACTCAGCTCACCAAGATTCTTGACTCGATAGAGAAGGCCGAGGAGGATGCCGACATTCTCCTTGATGGCAAAGATAAGATAAATCTCGACATAGCTCAGATTCCGGAGCTTATGATCGACAACACCGACCGCAACCGCACAAGTCCCTTCGCTTTCACCGGCAACAGGTTTGAATATCGTGCCGTTGGCAGTACCGCAAACTGTGCTTCGGCCATGATTGCCGTAAATGCGGCGGTTGCTGATCAGCTCAATCGTTTTGCCGATAAGGTAGACGCACGTGTGGCTGCCGGCGAACAGCTCAACCAGGCTATATTCAAGGAAATGCGTCAGCTCGTCATCGACTCTAAGGCCATCCACTTCGATGGCAACGGCTATAGCGATGAGTGGAAGGAAGAGGCTGCCCGTCGTGGTCTCGATGTGGAGAGTAGTGCTCCGCTGATGTACGATGCTTACACCCGCAAGAGCTCCACTGAAATGTTTGAGCGCACAGGTGTGCTTTCGACAAAAGAGATCGAGGCCCGCAACGAGGTGAAGTGGGAGATGTATAGCAAGAAAGTGCAGATCGAGAGCCGTGTGCTCGGCGACCTTGCCATAAATCATATCATTCCTGCTGCCACCCGCTATCAGAGTCTGTTGCTCGACAACGTTTATAAGATAAAAAGTCTTTTCGCAGGAGAGAAGATGGACAAGATCGCGGCCCACGACCTGGCGGCCATCGAGCAGATGTCTGATCATATCTCCAAGATCCGCAACGGAGTGGAAGACATGGTGGCGAAGCGCCATGTGGCCAACCGCAAACCCAACGAGCGAAGCAAAGCGATAGCTTACCACGACGACATCGTGCCGGCAATGGAAGAAATAAGGAAGAGCATCGACGCGCTCGAACTCATGGTCGACAATGAGATTTGGCCCCTCCCGAAATATCGTGAGCTTCTGTTCATAAGATAACCCACATAAGGATAGCGTGTCAATCACGTAAATCACTTGATTTCATCTTCCTTATGAAGATATTGCCGTGGATGTGGAAATTTCCGCACCCACGGCATTTTTATGCCACTTTCTTGTATTCTCGGCATCTCTTTATTGAATGAAAATTTGCACATAACGAATTTTTTTTGTAATTTTGCATCGCTTTTGCAGCGGAGCTGTCATGGCTGTGATGTAAAAGTAGTGAAAATTAACTATATAACAACAAAACACGTATGAATCGTTACGAAACCGTTTTCATTTTAACTCCCGTTTTGTCTGACGAACAGATGAAGGAAGCGGTAGAAAAATTCAAAGGCGTATTGACAGCAAACGGTGCTTCAATCGTCAATGAAGAGGAATGGGGCCTGCGCAAGCTTGCTTATCCCATCCAGAAGAAATCAACAGGCTTTTACTGTCTTCTCGAATTCGAAGGCGCGCCCGAACTGGTGAAGCAGCTTGAAATCGCATATCGCCGCGATGAGAAAGTGCTGCGTTTCCTCACTTTCCGCCTCGACAAATATGCAGCGGAATACGCAGAAAAACGCCGCAACCTGAGAGCAAAGAAAGCAAGTGAAACAGCTGAGGCTCCCGCCGAAGCAGAAAACAAGGAGGCTTAATCATGGCAGCAAATAGCGAAATCCGTTACCTTACCCCTCTCTCGGTAGACACTCGTAAGAAAAAATACTGCCGTTTCAAACGCAGCGGTATCAAATACATCGACTACAAGGATCCTGAATTCCTCAAGAAATTCCTCAACGAGCAGGGTAAGATCCTTCCCCGTCGCATCACAGGAACATCGCTCAAATTCCAGCGTCGTGTGGCTCAGGCCGTGAAGCGTGCCCGTCATCTCGCGCTTCTTCCCTACGTGACCGACTTAATGAAGTAATAACCATTTAACCGAAAACTATATATGAAACTTATTCTCAAAGAAAACGTAGTCGAACTTGGCTACAAAGACGATGTAGTCGAAGTTAAGGATGGTTACGGCCGCAACTACCTGATTCCCCAGGGCAAGGCAGTGATTGCATCAGAAGCCAACTTGAAGGAACTTCAGGAAAATCTTCGTCAGCGCGCTCACAAGATCGCTGCTATCCTCGCTGAGGCTCAGGGTCAGGCCGACGCTATCAAGGACGTTAAGCTCGTCATTGAAGCTAAGACCGGCGCTAACGGCACTATCTACGGCAGCGTAGGTGCTGCTCAGATCTCTGAAGCATTCCAGAAGCTCGGTCACGAAATCGACCGCAAGCTCATCTCGCTCAAGAACCCCATCAAGGCTGTTGGCGAGTATGTATGCACAGTCAAATTCCACAGGGACGTAAATGCTGAAGTTCCCGTATGTGTTGTGGCTGAAGCTGAAGAAGAATAATCCGACGACTTTTCAGGCCTTGCAGGCCTTGATCGAAATTATTGATCCGCACTCTTCATGGAGTGCGGATTTTTTTTGTGCGTTACAATTTTTTTTATTATCTTTGTAGATTGATATACAAGAATCTTTTAAATTTGATAATTATATGATATTCAATGTGCATGGCAAAACCCTTCAGCAGCAGATCGCATCTGTCAGCAAGGTGGTGAATGCCAAAAACGCCCTTTCCATCCTCGATAATTTCCTTCTCGAGGTGAAAGGCAACACCCTATACATCACCGGTTCCGACCAGGAAACCGTGATGACTGCTAAAATGGAAATCACCAATCAGGATGCCGATGGAGTGATTGCTATCAACGCCAAGCGTCTGATGGAAGTGGTGAAGGAAGTTTCCAACTTCCCGCTGACATTCAATATCAATAACTCCAATGGCTCGGTCGATCTTCAGTTCCCCGGCGGTCATTTCGAATTCATGGGTATTGACGCTGCCGAGTATCCACAGAATTTTGAAATCGATCCACTCTCCGTCGAAATGGAGATACCTGCCGACGTGATTCAAAGCGGCCTCGATTACACTCTCTTCGCTATAAGCACCGAGACTATCCGTCCGATGATGACCGGCGTTTACTGGGATTTTCATGAGGACGACATCACATTCGTAGGCAGTGATACTCACAAACTCGTGAGATACACCAACAGAAACTATAAGCCGAACAGGGAGACATCGTTTATCCTGCCGGGCAAGCCGGCAGGCATCCTGAGGTCGCTCCTCGGCAAGGATACTAATATGGTCCACGTGCGTAAGGACGAGAAAAGCGCGATTTTCACATTCGGCGATTTCCGTCTTGCTTGCCGCTTTGTGAAAGGAAATTATCCCAACTACAACCGTGTGATACCGAACGACAATCCTAATGAGATCACAATCGACAGGCAGGCTCTTCTCGCCGGTATGCGCCGCGTCTCGCTCTTTGCCAGCAAAGCATCAAGTCTGGTGAAAATGACTCTCAACCCCAATGAGGTAGTGCTTCAGTCGCAGGATCTTGACTACAGCACGAAGGCTGATGAACGTATCGGTTGCTCCTACGAAGGCACTCCCATGTCGATAGGTTTCAATGCCGGCTACATGCTTGAAGTGCTCAACAATCTTCAGGGCGATTCAATCATAGTGAAACTCTCCGATCCCGGTCGTCCTGGTCTCTTCATGCCTTTCGAGCAGAAGGAAAATGAAGATGTGGTGATGCTTCAGATGCCGATGCAGGTGATCGAATGAGTGCATTGCAGCCTTAGATGAAACCAACAGAATTAAGTCAATAACACTCCGAAACAATGCAACTGAATCTTACCCGGCCGATTATCTTTTTTGATCTGGAGACCACCGGCACCAGCGTGACTGCCGACAGGATTGTGGAGATTTCTCTGATCAAGCTTTTCCCCGACGGACACACCGAGGAGAAGACTCGACGGATCAATCCGGAATGCCACATCCCGGAAGCCAGCACTGCTGTACACCATATCACGGATGAAGACGTGAAGGATGCGCCTACATTCAAGCAGATTGCAAAATCGCTTCATGATCTTTTCGACGGTTGCGACATAGCGGGTTTCAACTCTAATAAGTTCGACGTCCCACTTCTGATCGAGGAATTCGGACGGGTCGGACTCCCGTTCGATGTCGCTTCGCGCAATTTCATCGACGTGCAGGGAATATTCCACAAGATGGAACAGCGTACGCTCGTCGCAGCCTATCGCTTCTATTGCGGTAAGGAACTCGACGGCGCCCATTCCGCTTCTGCCGACACCAAGGCTACCTATGAAGTGCTCCTGAGCCAGCTCGACAGATATCCCGAGTTGAAAAACGACGTGAAATATCTTTCTGAATTCTCTTCCGGAGGACGCAATGTGGATCTCGCCGGCCGCATGGTATATGACGACAACAACCAGCCCATATTCAATTTCGGTAAAAACAAAGGAAAGAAAGTCAGGGACGTTGTGCGTCATGAGCCCGGTTTCATTCAGTGGATTTTGCAGGGCGATTTCCCGAAAGAGACAAAAGACCAGTTGAGAAGACTTCAATACGAATACTCTAAGAAGAACTGATAAGCAGATGTTCAAATTAATCCGCATGGCATCCGTTTAGCGCGTATCGCATGCGTAAGCTGAATGTAAGTGGCTTGATTTGACAGCTATATATGGCAGTTGAAAACACCCTTCCGCAATAATGGAGCAGACACTGAAAGGAAAGCATATAGTGCTTGGAATCACTGGAGGCATTGCAGCGTATAAAAGCGCATACCTGCTTCGTCTCCTTATAAAGGCCGGTGCAGAAGTGCAGGTTGTGATCACACCAAATGGCAAGGAGTTCATCACTCCGGCCACTCTTGCAGCCCTGAGCGGCAAACCGGTGGTGTCGGAATTCTTTGCCGCCAATACCGGCGAATGGCATTCGCATGTCGACTTGGGTCTTTGGTCAGACCTAATGGTGATAGCTCCCGCTACGGCATCCACAATCGGAAAAATGGTGTCGGGAGTGGCTGACAATATGCTTGTCACGACTTATCTCTCGGCCAAAAGCCATGTGATGGTCGCGCCGGCCATGGACCTCGACATGTGGGCTCATCCGTCGACGCAGCGCAACATTGCCACCCTCATGGCCGACGGCGTGGAGATAATCCAGCCGGGCAGCGGTGAGCTTGCAAGCCACCTCACCGGTAAAGGTCGTATGGAAGAGCCGGAGGAGATACTGCGCAGGGTGGAGGCTTTCTTCAAGAAGAAAGAGAGTTTGAGTGGCAAACATGTTGTAGTCACCGCCGGCCCCACCTACGAAAACATCGATCCGGTCAGATTCATTGGTAATTACTCAAGCGGCAAGATGGGATTTGCCATAGCGGAGGAGGCTGCTGCCCGCGGTGCGCGTGTCACCCTCATTGCAGGCCCGGTGGCCCTTCAAACCTCACATCCGGCAATAGAAAGAATCGACGTCAGGAGTGCCCGTGAGATGCTTCATCAGGCGGAAAACGCTTTTGCCGATTGCGATATCGCTATCCTCTCTGCTGCGGTAGCTGATTATGCGCCGGCCGAATGTGCTGACTCCAAGATAAAGCGGGAGAAGACCGACGGCATGACATTGCAATTGGTGAAAAACCCCGACATCGCGGCCACTCTCGGCAAGGAGAAAGGCAGCCGCATCCTTGTGGGCTTCGCGCTCGAGACCGACCATGAGATGGAGAATGCCGCCCGGAAACTTATCAATAAGAATCTCGACATGATAGTGGTCAATTCGTTGCAGAATCCTCTTGCCGGATTCAATAAAGACACCAATCAGGTCACATTGATAAAGGCCGACAACACAAGCAAGGCCTTCCCCGCCAAAACCAAACGGGAAGTGGCCGCTGATATCCTTGACGAAATAGAGAAATTAAAGTGAGACGTCGCGAAGTGAATTGCAGATTGCTGAAGAAATTTGGTGTGGCATTGGCGCTATGCCTCGTTCCCGGGTGGTGTGCCGCTCAGGAGCTTAATTGTGCCGTTGAGGTCAATGCCCAGAAAATAGAGGGCGGAAGCAAGTCGGTGTTCCAGACCCTTCAGGAGGCAATCACCGAATACATGAACGAGACGAAATTCTCCAATGCCACTTTCGCCGTCAATGAGAAAATCGACTGCAGGTTGTTTCTTACCGTCAGCGAATATACCGACGACCGCATCACCGGCGACCTCCAGGTGCAGCTGTCGAGGCCTGTCTACAATTCATCCTACACCACCACACTTTTCAATTTCAAAGACAACAGGGTGAGTTTTGAATATCGCGAGGGTGAGCCGATCATTTTCAACGAAACCACACTGGAAGATAACCTCACGGCGATTCTGAATTATTACGCCTATCTCTTTCTCGCGCTCGACTTCGACAGTTTCTCCCCGATGGGTGGCCAGCCATACTACGACCGCGCCCAATCCATCGTGCAGTCAGCGCAAAGCCTCGGCGAAACAGGTTGGAAAGCTTTCGAAGACCCCAAAAACAGAAGCGGAGTTCTCTCTTCATTCACTCAGCCTTCCACCTCGATGTTTCGTCAGATGCTATACGACTATCACCGCAAGGGCCTTGACGAAATGGTGACGGCTCCCGACAAGGGTAGGGCCGTGATAACGGAGTCGCTCAATGCGATAGAAAAAATATATCAGGCCGATGCCATGTCGGCGGCTTTGTCCATCTTCAGGGACTCTAAGCTTGATGAACTCGTGAATATCTATTCAAAGGCTCCCCAGACCGAACGGGAGGCCGTGTATAAACTTCTGCAACCCATATTCCCGGCCGAGAATGAACGATTGCAAAAAATCCGGAGGGGAGAGGAACAATAACTTGCGATATGTTGAGGCAATTGTCTATACAAAATTATGCGCTTATCGACAGGCTTGATATCGACATGAACGATGGCCTGACCATCATCACTGGCGAAACCGGAGCCGGTAAGTCTGTGCTGATGGGTGCCATTTCTTTACTCACCGGCGAAAGAGCCGACTCCAAGGTGCTGGCCAACCGTCAGGGAAAGGCAGTCGTGGAAGGCCTCTTCGACAATGTGGCCGAAAGTCTCAGGGAAGCGGTCGAGGCCAACGACCTTGACTGGAACGGCGGCCAGATATTGGTGCGCCGTGAGATATCTGCCAATGGCCGCAGCCGTGCGTTCATCAACGACACACCTGTCACATTGCCCCTTCTCTCGGAAATTGCCGGCGGAATCGTCGACATTCATTCGCAACACGCCAACAGGCTGCTGTCGCAGACCGACCATCAGCTTAAGATTATAGATTCGATAACCGACAATGCCGCGTTGCTCAATTCTTATAAGGAAGATTTCGCCCGGTTTGCCACTCTCCATGCCAAGATCAAGAAGATAAGGACCGACATGGAGCGGCAACGCGAGAATGCAGAGTTCCGCACGTTTCAACTCGAGCAACTCTCCCGACTCAATCCCAGGAAAGGGGAGTTGGAGGAAGTGGAGCGCACCTTCGATCTCCTGTCGGATGCCGACGACATAAGAAGCCGGTTCGTGGAATCAGCCAATTTCATATCGCAGGCCGACGTCTCGGCGCTGTCGCTTATTCAGGATGCCGCCGCCAGGCTCGACGGAGTCGACCTGTCGCTGTTTTCGTCGCTTGAAGGAAACATCCCGCTTATGCAGCGTCTGAAAAATGTGCATATAGAGCTCAAGGATATTGGCGATACGCTGTCCCGGTTGGCTTCGGGCATAGAGTCCGATCCGGTACGCCTTGCCAAGGCCGACGCCCGCCTGAAGGAACTATACGATGCGGTGAAACGTTTCAAGGTGGAAGACTACGACCATCTCGTGGATTTATATACCACGCTGCGCATGGAAAAGAAAGGGGGAGGGGAGAAGGTTGAGATTCTCAATAAACTCGAATCAGAAGCCAAGGCTCTCGGTGAGGTGCTCAAGGCAAAAGCCGAGGAAATAAGCCATACGAGAGCGGTGGCGGCTGAGCGTTTCAAAAAGATTCTTGCTGAAGACGCACGTTCCCTCGGACTGAAAAATCTTCAGGTTGAAGTTAGGATCACACAGGGAAAGCTCACCCGCAGCGGTAAGGATACCGTGGATTTCCTGTGCAGTTTCAATAAAAACCAACCCCTGATGCCAATATCGCAGACGGCGTCGGGAGGCGAGATGGCGCGCCTTACGCTTTGCATAAAAGCTATCACCGCAAGCAAGCTGAAACTCCCGACCGTGATTTTCGACGAGATCGATACCGGAGTGTCCGGAGAAATTGCCGACAAGATGGGCACCATGATGGCCGATGTGGCCCGCGGAATGCAGGTGCTCGCGATCACTCACCTTCCCCAGGTTGCCGTAAAAGGCAACACCCACATGCTCGTTTACAAGGAAGACAACAAGGAACGCACAGTCAGCAATGTCAGGATTCTCCAGCCCGAAGAGAGGGTGATGGAAATAGCGAGGATGCTTTCCGGAAAGGAAATCAACGAAGCCGCTCTCAGCAACGCGCGGGCGCTTCTCAACTCATGATTGAAGTGTAAAACTACATGCAATAATATATAAAATGGAGAAAAGTGATTATATATTCGGACTGCGGGCCATCATCGAGGCCATAGAAGCAGGTCGCGACATCGACAAGGTGCTCCTGAAGAAAGATTTCAGCGGCGACCTTGCCAAAGACCTCCTCGCCAAGACGAAAGAATACGGTGTGCTCGTGAAGCGCGTGCCTGTCGAGAAACTCAACCGTATCACGATGAAAAACCATCAGGGTGCGATCGCGATATTGGCCGCTGTCCCCTACCAGAGGCTTGAGCATATCATCCCCCGCCTCTATGAAGAAGGTAGGAATCCTCTCATGATAGTGCTCGACGGCGTGACCGACATCCGCAATTTCGGTGCTATTGCCCGCACTGCATGCTGCGCCGGCGCTGATGCCATCGTGATTCCTTCTCACAATTCCGTATCCATCACTGCAGATGCCGTCAAGACGTCGGCCGGGGCTCTCTTCCATATCCCCGTTTGCCGTGAGGTGTCTACTCTCGATGCGGTCAAGCAGTTGAAAGACAATGGATATAAGATTGTGGCTGCCACTGAGAAAGGGGCCGCTTGCTACACCGACATCGACTTCTCCGTGCCTGTGGCGATAGTGATGGGAGCGGAAGAGACCGGTATTTCTGACGAAGTGCTCCGTATGGCCGATGACCTTGCGGCAATTCCTATAGTGGGAGAAATCGGTTCGCTCAACGTTTCTGTCGCTGCCGGAGTGATGATGTATGAGGCAGTACGGCAGCGCGCCATCGCCGGCAAGTGAAGCTATTGCGCCTCCGGGCTTTGTCGGGTTAATTGATTTTTTTTTGCATATATCGATTCAAATTATTAACTTTGTAGTTTAAAGCAACAAGCTTTGTCTCGAGTGGCAAAGTTAAAATCAACTACTGATGATAAATAGAGTTCTCATAAGGATAAAGGTGGTGCAACTGCTTTATTCCTATTTTTTGGTTCAAAACAATTTTTCCGTGCAGTCGTCGCCAGCCGCGCCGACCAAAGAAAAGCGTTTTGCTTATAGTCTCTATCTCGACTATCTGTATCTGATGATTAGAATCGCAGATTCGGTCCGTAAGTCAGATCATTATCCATTGGCCGACACTCGGTTCATACAGAGAATATCGTCCGACAACATCATTAGGTCGATAAAAAACAAATACGCCGTTTCATTTCCATTATCGCCCGCAGTCGACGGGTTGGCCGATGCCATCGCCGATTCGGCTGTATTCAAGAGATTCCTCACCGATCCACTCGCCGAGCCCACTATCTGGTCTGATATTTTCCGGCTCTTTATTTATCCAAGCCCGGTGGTAGGCTCTCTCGTGGAGAAATATGAGAATTATTCTTCAAGAGGTGTCGACCGCGCGAAAGACATGATAGAGGAGACGATGCGCGAGTTCGCTTCAAGCCAGGATAATATTTCCGAAGGCATAGCCGATCTCAAGGTTAGTCTGCATAAGGCGAGAGAGCTCTATTTCCGGTTGCTTCTGCTTCCCGTCGAGCTCACTTATCAGCAGGAAGTGGATCTTGAAGAGCGTCGTTGCCGCTACAACCGCACCGAGGAAGACCTGAATCCGAATCCTAAGTTTATCGACAATGAACTTGTCAAATTGCTTGCAGCCGATGAAGAGATCCGCAGCTATGTGGAAAACAACAAGATCTCATGGCTCGAGCAGGATAGGGATATGGTGCGTCATCTCCTCCGCAAGATACTTGCATCGCCTCTCTATGCTGAATACATGGCTGATCCGACGGCCGACCTTCATGAAGACTGCGAGTTCTGGAAAAAGGCTCTGCGCCATATCATATTCACCGATCCTGAATTCATCGATCTTCTCGAATCGAAATCAGTGTTCTGGAACGATGACCTCGACATCATCGGGGAATTTGTCATCAAGACATTCCGCCGCTTCGAAGATAAGGCCTCAGATCCGGAGTGCAAGATTACCGAACCGGTGCTTCCGATGTATAAGGATGCCGAAGATGCCAAGTTCGGACCTGAACTTTTCGAGGCCACTGTGAAACGCAGCAAGATTTATCGCGACTATATCAACGAGGTGTTGAATACCCAGCATTGGGAATCCGACCGTCTGGCATATATGGACGTGATCATTATGATTACTGCGCTTGCTGAGATTTGCACGTTCCCGAAAATTCCCGTGCAGGCTTCTCTCAACGAATATATCGAGATAGCCAAAAGCTACTCTTCTGCAAAAAGCGGCTCGTTCATAAATGGCCTCCTTGCCGGAGTGATTGCCAATCTCAAGGAAACCGGCAAACTTAAGAAATAAAAGTTGCCTCCTTCTCACTTGAATCAGGGGGCAGCGACAACTTCAATATTAGAAACCAAAAACATTTCAGAAAATGAATTCTATACTACTTCAATCGGCCGCCGGAGGCGGTAGCAGCATGAGCGGTCTGCTCATGATTGTGGCGATGATCGTGATTTTCTATTTCTTCATGATCCGTCCGCAACAGAAAAAACAGAAGGAAATCAAAAATGCCCGTGAGGCCATGAAGTCCGGCGACCGTGTGGTCACTGCTGGTGGTATCCACGGAAAATTGAAGGAAATTTCCGACACCACTGTCATGATCGAGATCGCTCCCGGCACTCAGATCAAAGTCGACAAAGGTTCTGTATTTCCCGCCGGCGTGGAAAACCCCAACGCCCAGAAGTGATAAATAGCCGTAGCGATTGCTTGCCCGAGCCATGAGAGGTTGGTTCAGAATGATCAAACGCTGGTGGAACACCATCAGAAATTCCTCGGAATTCAGGGGGGTGCTCACGTATATGATATTCGTGGGCATCGCCGCCTTGTTTTGGCTTATTCTCACTCTTAATGATTCGGTCGAGAGCAGCGTTATGGCGAACATCCGGATTACGAACAAGCCCGACAGCGTGACATTCATATCGAATGTGCCCGATCACATTCATGTCGAAGTCCGCGACAAAGGTTCAAGCCTGATGCGGACTGCATGGCTCCGCCGACCCTCGGTCAACCTTGATTTCAGAATCCTGGCGGAAGGCAACCAGATGGTATGCTCCAAATCCGACATGATGTCGGCTATCAAGGAAGCTTTCGGAGGCAGTGCGGTGGTGATATCAAGCAGCATCGACTCCCTTCGACTCGTCTACACCGACCGTCCGGGCAAATTGGTCCCTGTGCAGGTATCTGTCGATGCGAGGGCTATGGCGGGATTTGTCGTTTCAGGCAAACCGCTGTCAAACCCGCCGAGGGTGATGGCCTACGGCCCACGCGAGATTCTCGACACCCTCACTCGTGTCTTTACCGAATCTTATATCGAAACCGATCTTGACCAGTCTCGTTCGTTTTCCTCAAATCTTAAGGGAATCAAAGGCGTGCGCCTGATTCCTTCCACCGTTGGCGTCACCATCAACGTAGAGCCGCTCGTGGTGAAGGAAGAGGTGCTTCCGGTAGTTGCAAAGAATGTTCCTGCCGGCGAAAGCCTTCTCCTCTTTCCTTCCACTGCCCGTGTGAGCTACTATGTGCCGATGAGTAAATTCTCGAGCGACCGCAAACCGGTGAGGGTAGTGGCCGACTACGATGAACTTTCAATGCACCGTGGCGAACGCATTCCGATCCATATCGAACTGGTGGAAGGGGAGTTGGCGGTGAGGCCAAGGCTTCACGCCGATTCGGTGGAATATACTCTCGTCCGCTGATTCCGACAATTCTTATAAACATTATTTGACAAATCTGACAATAAACAAATCATCATGCTTAAGGATATTCTTTCCATAACCGGACGTCCCGGTCTTTTCAAAATTCTCAGTTCCAGCAAAAGAACTCTTGTAGTTGAGGATCTCACGAGTAAAAAACGTTTCCCTCTCGGTCAGCGCGACAGAGTGGTGTGTCTCGGCGACATCGCTATGTACACCACAGGTGAGGACCTTCCTCTCGGTGAGATTCTCGACCGCGTATATGCTGTGGAAAACGGACAGCCCATCGAAGTGAAACCGATGGACAACGATGCGCTCCGTGAAGAATTCGCAAAGGCTGTGGCAGACTTCGATCGTGAAAGGGTATATCCCTCCGACATCAAAAAACTTTTCAATTGGTATAATCTTCTGATTGGCCAGGGCTATAGCAAGTTTGCTGAGGCGGCTGCCGAAGAGGAAGGTGAATCAAGCGAAGAGGAGACTAAATAATTATTCAACAATTTAAATTCAGCGCTTATGAAAAAAGTTTTTTTACTTGCTGCAGTCACCGCTGTCGGTATGCCCTCCGTTATGGCAGAGGTACCGGCTCCGGTAGAACTTGACAACGCATTCCTCTATGCAATGTCACCGAATGGTAAATATGCCGTGTCTTCGAATTCGTTCGGCATCAAGATCTACGATCTTGCAAATGGTCAGGAGTATGAATACTTCGACGAAACTGGTATGTCGATGGTTTCATGCGGCATCGGTAGCTGTGTCAGCGACAACGGTATCGTCCTCGGAAGCACCAACGATGAGTTGGCCCAATATTGGAAAGACGGCGAATGGTATGATCTTCCCCTCCCGTCTTCAGTCACCGGTGTTTGCCTGAGCAATGCCATCACTCCCGATGCTTCAAGAATCTGCGGCAACATCGGTCTTAATCCGCTCACTCTCGACGGCGATGCGCTCATGCAGGTGCCCGCAGTCTGGAACGCTACTGCCGACGGTTATTCCATGCCCATCATCCTTCCTTATCCCGAGAAGGATTTCACCGGACGTGTTCCCCAGTATGTTACAGCTGTCGACATGTCTGCTGATGGCAAGGTGATCGTGGGTCAGGTAACTAATGCCACCGGTATGATCAACTATCCTATTATCTATAAGGAAGCAGCCGACGGCACATGGAGCTATGAAATCGTCGACGAAGCATCGCTGATTCCCGAGGGTGTTACTTTCGGCACATATCCCGGCGACGGCCCCACACGGCCCCAGCCCGAAGAGTTTATGAGCGCTGAGGAAGAGGAAGAATATAATGCTGCCTACCAGGCTTGGATTGATTCAGGCTATCAGAACGATCTCTTTCCCGAGGCTGTTGACTATATGACTGAAGAGGAAACGGCTGAGTATGAGGCCGCCATGGCTGCTTTCAATGAGGAGTATATGGTATGGGAGGCTGCTTACTATGCTTGGTTTGATGCTCTTGAGCAGTGCCTCGATCGCATCCCTCAGTTCCTTTTCAACTCTATGAAGATGGGCCCCGACGGCAAGTACTTCGGCGGCACCGTCACTGTTGAGGAGCCGAGCGATGACTGGTGGAATGCTAAAGCCTACATTCACACTTGGATTGCTGATGTTGAGACTATGAAGTATACCAAATACAACCAGCAGGATGATCTCAACCTCACTTACCTCGGCAACAATGGCGTGGGGCTTGCTTCTACAAGCGTCTACACTTCAAGCCAGTCATGGGTTCTGGAGCACGGTGTTCCCCAGACCATGTACTACTGGATGTATAGCAAGTGTCCTGAATATGCCGTATATATGAAAGACAACATGACTTTCGCTTATGAGGATTTCGATATGGAAACCGGCGAAATCACTGAGGTTGAAGAGCTCATGAGTGGCCGCGCTGTTTCCACTCCCAATCTTGAGGTAATGGGTCTTACAGTGCAGAACATCTGGGACTACATGACCGATGGCGAGGCTTTCATCTTCAATGTGGCTGAGGCTTCAGCTGTAAACGGTATCGAGGCTGACAACAACGGTGAAACTGTCATCTACGACCTCCAGGGCCGTAAACTCAATAATGCGGAAGCCCCCGGCATCTACATCATCAACGGCGAAAAGAAAGTGGTTCGTTAATCATTTGCTCACCAAGTAGCTCGCAGAAATTAATGATATGATAAATGCGAGATAATCTTGAGTCAGATTGGCTGCGGAGTGAAGGAGCTTAGCGAGCTAAGCGACTGAACGACAATGCCAATATGGCCAAGATTAGCCGCAGTTATCATATCAAGACACTTAATGGTGTCTGTGCATATATGTCGTTTAATTTTTGTGAGCTACTTATCATAATTAAGGTCCGGCTAATCCCGGACCTTTTTTATTACCTGGCAATTTAAAAATCGTTAAAGCTTCGACGCTTGTTGCATTCCGCTTGTTGTATTTTTGGCACGGTTTATGCTTATATCTTGTTTGATGAGTCGTTTCCGGCTCTCGCATGAATCATGACTGATAATATAAAAAACTATAAAACCCAAAATATTATGGCAACTGGAAAAATTGGGGTTACGACGGAAAACATTTTCCCCGTAATCAAAAAATTCCTTTACAGTGATCATGAGATTTTCCTTCGCGAGCTCGTGAGCAACGCTGTGGATGCAACTCAGAAAATTCGCACTCTCTCATCTTTCGGAGAGTTTAAAGGAGAACTTGGCACTCTTGATGTCAGGGTTTCTGTCGACAAGGAAAACGGAACGCTCACCGTTTCCGACCGCGGTATCGGTATGGACAGCGACGATGTTGACAAATACATCAATCAGATCGCTTTCTCCGGTGCTGAAGAATTTCTGCAGAAATATAAAGACACCGCCAACAGTATCATAGGTCACTTCGGCCTCGGATTCTATTCCGCCTTCATGGTTTCGAAAAAAGTGGAGATCCGCTCGCTTTCCTACAAGGAAGGCGCAAAAGCTGTGCTCTGGACATGCGACGGAAGTCCGGAATACACCATGGAGGAATGCGACAAGGCCGACCGTGGCACTGACATCATCCTCTATCTCGACGACGACAGCAAGGAATTCCTCGAGCAGGCCAGAATTGACACATTGCTTACCAAATATTGCCGCTTCCTGCCGGTTCCCGTAATTTCCGGAAAGGTTCAGGAATGGAAAGACGGCAAGATGCAGGACACCGACAAAGACAAGGTCATCAATGCTACTGAGCCCCTCTGGACAAGAAAACCATCCGATCTGAAAGATGAGGATTACCTCAGGTTTTATCATGAACTTATGCCCGGTCAAGACGACCCGATGTTCTGGATTCACCTTAATGTAGATTATCCGTTCACTCTCACCGGTATTCTCTATTTCCCGAAGATCAAGAATGAGTTTGACGTCAGGAAAGACAGGATACAGCTCTATTGCAATCAGGTCTATGTGACAGATCAGGTGGAAGGTGTGGTGCCTGAATTCATGACCCTGATGCAGGGTGTGATCGACTCGCCCGACATCCCGCTTAACGTCAGCCGTAGCTATCTGCAGGCCGACACTGCCGTCAAGAAGATATCCGGCTACATTTCGAAGAAAGTGGCCGAGAAACTCGACTCCATGTTCAAGACCGACCGCAAGGCCTTTGAAGAAAAATGGGATGATATCAAGGTGTTCATCGAGTATGGTATGCTCACCGATGAAAAGTTCTTCGAGTCGGCACGCAAGTTCTATCTCCTCAAGGATGTGGAAGGAAAATACTTCACTCTCGATGAATATCACACTCTCGTGGAGGGTGAGCAGAAAGACAAGGATGGTCGCCTCATTTATCTGTATGCTACCGACAAGACTGCTCAGCACAGCTATATTCAGGCCGCTGAGGCAAAAGGCTACAGCGTCCTGCTTCTCGACGGTCAGCTTGAGCCGCACATGGTTGGGTTGCTCGAATCCAAACTTGAAAATGTAGGGTTCGTGCGCGTGGACAGCGATACTCCCGAGCGTCTCATACGCAAGAGCGACGAGAAGGCCTCCGGTCTCACTCCCGACGAGACTGAAGTGCTCACCATGCTTTTCAAGACGCAGATTCCGGAAGTGGATAACGCGCAGTTTATGGTTGGTTTCGAAGCCATCGCACCCGATGCTGCCCCTGCCACTGTGACGCAGAATGAATTCATGCGCCGAATGAAAGATATGGCCGCTATGCAACCGGGAATGGCTTTCTATGGTGATATGCCGGCAAGCTATTCGCTTACTGTCAACACAGACCAGGCTGCCGTGAAGACAATCATTGCCGACACCAAGACTGCAATCGGTGCGGATGCCGAAAGGATTCTCTCAGAAATCGCTGCTCTCAACGAAGAGATTTCGAAAGCTTCGAAAGAGGCTCAGGATAAGAAGGAACCGGCTCCTGAAATGAAGGAACAGAATGACAAGGTTTCTCAACTCAGGGCTCAGTTGGAATCGGAAGTTGGCAAATATGCCGCCGGCCAGCCGAAGATCAAGCAGATCATCGACCTCGCCCTTCTTCAGAGCGGTCTGCTTAAAGGTGCCGCCCTTTCTGAATTTATCCGCCGCAGCGCAAGCCTTCTCTGATAGATCAATCTTCTGTGATAAATCCATAAAGTCACAAGACTTTTAATAAATCATACTTTATTACTCAAAAAAAGGAAAACGTCGCAATGGCGTTTTCCTTTTTTTTGATTATCAATGATGCCGGTTGGTGTCGGTGATATCGCTGCCCGTTACTGTTGCTGGAAGATATGGCGGAATACATCCGTGACCTTGTTTACCTCTATGATGCGGATATTGAACTTGTCGTGTATTCCTTTCAGATTGCCGGTTGGGATGAATATGGTTTCAAACCCCAATTTGGCGGCTTCCGATACCCTTTGCTCAATCCTTGTCACGGTGCGTATCTCGCCCGACAGACCCACCTCTCCGGCAAAAGCTGTGTTGCGGGGCACTGCGACATCGAAATTAGACGACATCACTGCAGCTACTACGGCAAGATCAAGTGCCGGATCCGTCACCTTAAGGCCGCCGGCTATGTTGAGAAAGACGTCTTTCTGCCCAAGCTTGAAGCGTGCCCGCTTCTCAAGCACTGCCAGAAGCATGTTGAGGCGCCGCTGGTCGTAGCCGGTCACGGAGCGTTGCGGCGTGCCGTATGCGGCCGACGACACCAAAGCCTGCACCTCCACCAGAAATGGCCGGGCGCCGTCGATGGTCACGCCTATGGCGATTCCGCTCATGTCTTCATCACGGTTGTCGCTCAGAAGCATCTCCGAAGGATTCTTCACTTCGCGTAGTCCTTTCTCCACCATCTCGAATATCCCGATTTCATTGGTGCTTCCGAACCTGTTTTTTATTGCGCGCAGAATCCTGTAGAGATATTGCCTGTCGCCCTCAAACTGAATCACGGTGTCAACGATATGTTCAAGTACCTTAGGGCCGGCTATCGCACCGTCTTTGTTGATATGGCCGACAAGAATGACCGGAACTCCCGACTGCTTGGCATAGCGCAGAAGGGAAGCGGCGCATTCGCGCACCTGGCTCACGCTTCCGGCTGCCGATTCGATATCGGCTGATGCTATTGTCTGGATAGAATCTACAACTAAAAGTTGCGGCTTTACGTTTTCAATCTGTGCGAATATTTTGTCGAGTTGGGTTTCGGTGAGGATATATGTGTTTTCCGACACCTTCCCCAGTCGGTCGGCCCTTAGCTTGAGTTGTGTCGCAGATTCCTCGCCGCTCACGTAAAGGATTCTCCTGCTTCTGATCGAAAGGATGTTCTGCAGCAGCAGGGTCGACTTGCCTATGCCCGGTTCACCTCCGAGCAGCGTGAGGCTGCCCGCTACCAGGCCGCCCCCCAGCACCCGGTTTAATTCGGCGGAAGGCATGACTACGCGTGGCTCGTCGAGAGGTTCTATTTCCGAAAGTTTGATCGGTCGCGAGCCTTCGGTGTCAAGCAGTCCCTTGTTGCGTCCCGTCTTTTTTGTAGACACTTTTTCTTCTACAAATGTATTCCATTCGCCGCATCCCGGACATCTTCCCATCCACTTGGGCGATTCATGGCCGCAATTACTGCAAAAATATACGCTTTTGGTCGTTTTCATCTGATAGTTTTTAGTGAAGTTTAAACAACTTCAGTTTTGTCAGGAATTGACGGTGATTTTTCTCATGAATTCTGCAAGGGTGATGGCTGTGGCAGCCGCCACATTGAGCGATTCGGCATGCGGACCTTCCGCGTAGCTTGGAATGAGCAGCGGCATTGTCACTCTGCTCCTCACTTCCGCGCTCAGACCGTTGCCCTCGTTGCCCATCACTATGAAGGCCGGGGAGGAGAGGGGTGCATCGTAGATGTTGCGTCCGTCGAGCAATGTGCCGCATACGGGGATGTCGGGATGATTGTCGATTACTTCCTCAAGATTGGCCTGCACGAAATCGATCATGCCTACGGCTCCCATCGAAGACTGCACTGCCTTGGGATTATAAGGATCGGCGCACCCGGTGCCCAGTATCACCTGTCTGATTCCAAACCAGGAGGCCGTACGCAGGATTGTGCCGAGATTGCCCGGATCCTGCACTGCATCCAGCAGAAGGGATATGGATTGCGATAATCCTGACTCGCTGAGTGTCTTTGCTGCCGGCATGCGATATACTGCTATGACCTCCGGCAAAGACTGCAGTTGCGATATTTTGCGCATGTCGCTCTCACTCACAGTGAATACCGGCAAGCCGGCATAAGCATCCATGCCTCCCTTCTCCGCATCCGACATTATTATGATTGCCTCGGTTTCGAAGAAAGGCAGGGTGTCGGATACGCATTTTTCACCTTCGGCCAAAAACAATCCAAGTTTCTCCCTCTGTTTCCGGCTCCCGAGCCGGCTGTAAAGATTTATCTTGTTTTTTGAGAGTTCCATTTAAGTCGCTTTTGATAACGTTAACCTCAAGTTTCTCCGGTTGGAAAAACTTTATGCTAAATTAATAAAAAAAATCAACTTCCGCAAACGATTGACTGCGTTTGATAATTTTTGCGCTCCGTTTTGTAAGTTTCGTTAAATAAAAATAAAAAAGACCTCAGATCACCCCTCATAGAGGTATCTGAGGTCTTTTATTGAAGATGTTTAAACTTCAAATGAGGATTAGCATACAGCAAGAAGGATCAGTCATCCATCTTCATGCTCTTGAACCCTCCCAGACGATCGAATTTCAACTCCACTCCATCATTGAGTTCAACTTCAAAATATGTAGTTTTCTTTTCAATCGACACAATGAATGTTTCAGGGAAATTCTTCTTCACGTATGTTCGGATAGGCTTCAATATGATTCCTTCCGGCACCTCCTTTGTCTTGCAGTCTACCGATGTCCACTGCCCCTTTTTGTTGAATTCGATTTTGGTGCCGTTCACGAGTTTCACGTCGTAGTCTGTCGGACGCAGAAGATGCGTGTCGGTTTTCACCATGCTCACCCTTGCTTTTGGGAAATATTTGGTAAGGAATTCCTGGGCTGTCTGTGGCAGGTCGTTGCGGTTGATTGAATATTTGTCTGCTGCGGCTGCGGAAAATGTCACCATCATCACTGCCAGCAGCGACATCATCACTGTGCAAACTTTCTTCATAGCATTCATGATTTTTTCAGATTAAGATTCATATCAATAATTAAACGTCCTCTGTTCCGAATGGTTCAATAGTAGTTGAAGCCGGCGGATAAAAAAAGTGTCAGGGCGATGTTCCCTGACACTTCCTATAATATTTATTCCCCCCTTTCTTACTTGCGGAAGAGGAGCGGTGCAAGTTCCTTAAGGCTCCGGCGCCATGTCAGGAATTCATGCCCGGTGGCATCGGATACATAGCATACGGCGTTGTGTCCCGCTTCCTTCAGTGCAGCCGTGGCATTCTCCACTCCGTCGGGATACTCGCGCGATCCGCACGAAGTGAATATCAGGCGCGGCTTCACCGACAGATCTTCTGGTGCATACATTCCGCCGCTGAAGAGTGCGTAGTAGTCAAACACTTCCGGGCGCGAAAGAGTGATTTTCTTTGTTTCCATTCCGCCCATCGAGAGTCCGGCCATAGCCCGGTGTTTCTTGTCGGCTTTGGTTCGGAAATTAGCGTCTATGTAGGGTATCAGTTCATCTACAAGCACTGTCTCGAAAGGTTTGTAGTCGAAAGAGCCTATGGTGCCCCATTTCGCTTCGTTGGTCATGCCGTATGTCATCACTATTATGAACGGCTCGCACTTACCTTCGGCGATGAGGTTGTCCATGATGATGTTGGCTCTACCCTGATTGTGCCATGCTGTCTCATCCTCGCCCCAGCCATGCTGCAGATAAAGCACCGGATACTTTTTCTTCGGGTTGGAAGCGTATTCAGCCGGCGTGTATACGAAGGCGCGGCGATGTGTTCCTGTGCTCGGCGAATTGAACAGTACTTGATGCACGCTGCCGTGAGACACTTCCTTGATGGCGAAGAAATCCGCATCGTGTGCCGGAATCTCGATGCCGCTTTCCCATCTTGTGGAGCCAAAATAATTGTTCGCCCCCGGGTCGTTTACTGTAGCGCCATCTATGGTGAGATGATAATAATGGAATCCTTCGTCCATCGGACCCTGTGTCGTGCCTGTCCACACTCCGTCGGCATCTTTGCGAAGCACCGTGCCGCCGCGACCTCCAAGTCCGAGGCTCACGATTACTGATTTGGCCGATGGTGCATCGATGCGGAAGCGTGCGTAGCCTTCCGAATTGACCATCGGATATTGCTGGCCCGGCTGATTGAGCTCATTCGGACGGAAATCTTCCTTAGGCACGCGGGCATCGAGGGCTGCATCGAAATTCTTCACCGCATAGTATGCTTTCTTTGGCTTTAGGTTTTCATCGATAAGCAGCGGATGGTTGTTGACGCCAAGCCATGAATCGCCGTCGCTCAGATTCCACAGCGTTACATTGTCGATAACGTCCTTATGCTTGCGGAATACACGGAACATGCGGTCGAACTGGTCTTCATGTAGCGTATTGATATATCCGGCCACGGGAATATTCTCACCGCGCGAGAACCGTAGCTGACCGCCCATCTCTTCGTTGCAGCGTATGTCGAGTTCGGTGATGTGGATATGCTTCACCAATTCTGAATATTTTGTGATGGCGGCATCAACATCTTCTACCGACGGCCCGTATATATTGTAGTGTCCCTGCATGCCTATTCCGCTGATCGGCACGCCGGCATCCTGCATTTTTTTGACCATATTGTAGATGCGGTCTCGTTTGGTCGGGTTGGCCGCATTGTAGTCATTATAGAAGAGGATTGCATCCGGATCGGCCTCATGGGCATATTCGAAGGCCTTGGCTATGAATTCGTCGCCACATAATTGATAAAGCTTGCTCTCACGGTAGGGGTTGGGTTCTTTGCCCCGCCAGCCGCGTCCGGCATCCGACATGGCTTCGTTTACCACATCCCAGCAGTATACTACGTCTTTATAGCGGTTCACTACAGTGTGGATATGGTCGCGAAGCCGCTGATAAAATACTTCTTTGCTCACCGGATTGCCTTTTTTGTCGGTAAACATCCAGTCTGCAAACTGCGAGTGCCACACCAGAGTGTGTCCGCGCAGTGGAATGCCGTTTGTCCTGCAGAAATTAGCGATGCTGTCGGCGAGTTCCCAATTCCAGACTCCTTCGGCCGGATGCAGTTCGCCCGGTTTCATGGCGTTCTCGGCGGTGATGCTGTTGAATTCTTTCTTCACCAATGCGGATTGCTCGGGGTTGGATACGTTGCGCCCGTTCACTGCTACTCCGATGGTGAAATATCCATCGTAAGCATCCTTCAGGCTTGCCGGACCATAATCAGGTGCCGGTCCGAACTGGGCGGATGCCATGCCGGCGAATGCGGCCGTCATCAAGGCAGACAGAAAAATTCTTTTCATGGTTCTTGTGTTTGGTTTGAATAATGTATAAGAAATAATGAGTAGTTGTGATGACTACTCTGCAAATTTAACACATTTTTTTAACATCACAAAAAGTTTTGAGAAAAACACCCCGATTTCCAAAGACTATAAAGGGTTAAAATCTTCTAAAGAGAAAAGAAAAGTCTCAAGAGCAAAAGAAGAATATAAAAAGCAAAAGAAATCAAGTCAACCTTTTCAGCAAAAGTGCGAGTATAATCAGAGTATAAGGTGAGTCCATAAATTCCATATCCCGCATCTCGTCTCCCGGTATTATCCCATATCCTTCATTATTTTTTTGAGGAATATTTGGAGTTTTCATTTTATTTATATAATTTTGCCTTAACAAAATTGTTAATCAATATGGATAAACAGGAAAGTAAAACATCTGTCGACACCGAACAGCTTATACTTCAGGCTGCTGCAAAAGAATTTGCCACTAAAGGATTCGATGGTGCACGCACTTCGGCCATTGCTGCCGAAGCCGGAGTCACTCACGCCATGCTCCACTACTACTTCCGGACAAAAGAAAAACTTTTTGAGAGGATTTTCAAAGACAAACTTCAGTTCCTGATGAATATGGTGCTCTCTCCAATCATCAATTCCGGCAGTTCCATAAAAGAAAAGGTTCGTTCAGGCATTGAGGCACACTTCGATTTTCTCTGTCGCAACCGTGAATTGCCGGTCTTCTTCATCACTACCATCAATTCCCGCCCCGAGTCATACGCCAGGGTTGTGGAACAGATGTCGCAGGAGGTTAATTGCCGTTTGGCCGACTTGCAACGTGAACTCGACAAAGGATATGCAAATGGTGAGATTGCCGAGATCGAGGCGCGTGCGCTGGCGATTGATGTGGCTTCACTCAATGCCTTTCCGTTTTTGGCTGCTCCAATCATGATGCCGGTGATGGGATTTCAGGATATGGATCAGTACCTCGCCGCCAGAAGGAAGGAAAATGTGGAAATAATCATGAAAAGACTATCACTATGAAAAAATGTTTTCTTGCCTGTGCGTGCGCGCTCTTGTCGGCATTTGCTGCTTTTCCTCAGGTGCTCACCATCGGAGAGTGCGTGAGTCTTGCCCGGGAGCACTATCCTTCCGTGGCTCAATATGGCATTCTTGAAAAAGTAGCCGACCTCAATCTGCAGAATATATCGCGGGGCTGGTTGCCGCAAGGCAGTGTGGGCGCACAGATTACGTGGCAGAACGATGTGGCTGTCCTCCCCGATGTGCTTACCGGTATTCTTGCTCAGAATGGCGTGGACTATCCGGGTATGCAGAAGACTCAATACCGTCTTGGTGTCGACATCTCGCAGCAGATCTGGGATGGCGGAAGAATAAGTGCGGGTAAAAAATCGATAGAGGCTTCCAGATCGGTGGAAAAGGCATCACTCGACGTTCAGCTCTACGATGTGGAGGGCAGGGTAGAGGAAATATATTTCTCCCTTCTCCTAATCCAAGAACGCATCAGAAGGACTGATAAGACCATTGAGATGGTGGATTCAACCCTAAGGCAGGTCAAAGCGATGTTGGCCAACGGAGTGGCGATGCAGTCAGACTGCGACCAGATTGAAGCGAAACTGCTCACCATTGAGCAACAGAAATCAAGACTGACCGCCACATACGCAAGCGTAGGCAAGGTTCTCGAAATCCTGATAGGCGAATCAATAGGAGAGAGGACTCTGCAACTTCCGCCGGCAGACATAGACACAGCTTCCGGCTATTATTCTCCGCGGATGAATCTCTTCGACAGCCGGCTTGCCAATCTGTCGGCTGCGGAATCCGGTGTCAGGTCTTCTGTCATGCCGACCATAGGTGCTTTCATTTCAGGATACTATGGTTATCCCGGCTATAACATGTTTAAGAACATGCAGTCGCATGATATGTCGTTCAATTTCATGGCAGGTCTGAAAGTGGCGTGGAATTTCGGCTCGCTGTACACCCGGAAAAATACTCTTGATTGCCTTGAATTGCAGCGAAATCAGATTGAAACGGAAAGGGCCACCTTCAATTTCAACAACGACATGGCGATATCAGAAGGAATGGGGCAGATCACCGCACTGCGCGACGTGATGCGCAATGACGGTAAAATTGTCGAATTGAGAAGATCGGTGATGAAGGCTGCCGGGTCGCAGCTCCGAAACGGCATCATCGATGCCACAGCCCTGCTCACTAAAATCACGGATGTGGAACTGGCCGAAAATGATCTCGCACAGCATCGCATAGAGTTGGTAAAAGCAATCTATAATCTCAACCATATAAAAAACAAATGAAAACAAGCATAATCACAACCGCGCTTGTCGCCGGGCTCACCCTCATGGCGTGTGGCAAGACTGAAGAGTATGACGCCTCCGGCAATTTTGAGGCAACCGATGTCACCGTATCGGCAGAATCGGCCGGTAAAATCCTGACGTTCGGAGTAGAGGAAGGCGACACTGTAGGTGCCGGGCAATTGATAGCACTCATCGACACTACGCAACTGCATCTTCAGAAAGAGCAGCTGCTTCATCAGCGTTCCGCTTCCGATGCCGCACGTCCCGACATTGCACTGCAGCTCGCGGCCTCAAGGCGTGAACTTGAAAAGCAGCGGCTCGAGCGCAAGAGAATCGAGAATCTGCTTGCCGACGGAGCTGCCACTGCCAAACAACTCGACGACATCAACTCGGCTATCAAGGTGCTTGAAGACAGGATTGCCGCCCAGCAGTCCACTCTTGCCGGCAATACTGCTTCTATCAGTGAGTCGGCCTCTTCCATTCAGATGCAGGTGAGCCAGATCGACTCGCGCATCGACGATTGCAGCGTCCTCTCTCCGATCAAAGGCACCGTGCTTACTAAATATTGCGAGGCGGGTGAGTATGCCGTCCCCGGCAAGCCGCTTTTGAGACTCGCTGACCTCGACAAAATTTATCTGAGAGCCTATTTAACTTCTGCACAGCTTGCCGACATCAAACTCGGGCAGAAAGTGACGGTCGCCGCTGATTTCGGTGGCGACAAGGTTTTCGACTATCCCGGCACGGTGACTTGGATCGCAGAGGAGAGTGAGTTCACTCCCAAAAACATCCAGACTAAAGACTCCCGTTCCAATCTTGTCTATGCGGTGAAAATAGCCGTCAAAAACGATGGCAGGTTGAAAATAGGTGGTTTTGGAAATGTCAGGTTATGATTGGTTCTGCTGTCCATACAAAAGGCTTGTGTAAGGTTTTCGGCTCTGTCAAGGCTCTTGATGGCGTCTCGCTCGATGTCGACCATGGTGAGATATATGGCTTGATCGGTCCGGATGCGTCAGGAAAGACTACATTGTTTCGGATACTGACCACATTGATGTTGCCCGACTCCGGCATTGCTACTGTATGTGGTGCCGATGTGAAAGAACATTATCGCAAGATTAGAAGTCTGGCCGGATATATGCCGGGGCGTTTTTCCCTTTATCCCGATTTGTCGGTAGAGGAGAATCTGAATTTCTTCGCATCCCTTTTCGGCGTCAGGGTGTCCGACAATTTTGATATGATAAAGCCTATATATGATCAGATAGCCCCGTTCAAGGATCGAAGGTCGGCGAATCTTTCAGGAGGCATGAAGCAGAAGCTTGCCCTCTGTTGCGCGCTGATTCATCGTCCGGAAATACTGTTTCTTGATGAACCCACCACCGGCGTAGATGCAGTGTCGCGGTGTGAATTTTGGGATATTCTCGGCGAAATACGCCGCGCCGGTATGCCGATTGTGGTGTCAACTCCCTATATGGATGAGGCCTCCCGATGCGACAGGCTGTCGCTCATCAACGGCGGAAAGATTCTTGAGACTGGCACTCTTGACGCGATTCTTGAAAGAAACCGCATACCGATGCTGGCGGTAAGGGGAGAGAACAATTACTCCACACTGCAGATGCTGCGAGGCGTCGATGGTGTGGAGGAGGCTTTCCTTTTCGGTGAGTATATCCATGTCTTTGCACGCCACACACTCGACGCCGATGAACTCCGGAAATTGCCGGGCATTTTGGAAGTCAGGCAAATCAAACCTGATATTGAAGACGTATTCATAAAAATAATGGGAAATGGAAATTGATGAGGTCATAACAGCGGAAAACCTTACTAAACGTTTCGGCAACTTCACGGCTGTCGACGCTATAAGTTTCCATGTGAAGCGTGGTGAGATTTTCGGTTTTCTCGGTGCCAACGGCGCCGGGAAATCCACGGCCATGCGCATGCTTTGTGGCCTGAGCCTGCCTACATCAGGCAAAGCTGCAGTGGCAGGCTACGACATTGCCACTGAAAGCGAGAAGGTGAAGCGCCATATTGGCTACATGAGCCAGCGGTTTTCTCTATATGATGAGTTGACGGTGAGGCAGAATATTTCGCTCTTCGCCGGCATCTATGGTCTGGGCAGAAAAGAAATCAGCGAGCGATGCGACGCTCTCGCCCGCGAACTTGATTTTTCGGCTCAGATGGATGTGCCGGTATCGGTGCTTCCGCTCGGTCAGCAGCAGAAACTCGCTTTCTCTGTCGCCACCATCCACAGGCCGGAGGTAGTGTTTCTTGACGAACCGACCGGAGGCGTCGACCCTATCACCCGGCGCAGATTTTGGGAATTGATCTACCGTACGGCTGAATCCGGCACAGCTGTCTTTGTCACCACCCATTATATGGATGAGGCGGAATATTGCCGCCGCGTGTCTATCATGGTCGATGGAAAAATCAAGGCGATGGGAACGCCTTCCGAGTTGAAGAAAAAGTTTGATGCCGCCGACATGGATGAGGTATTCCGCAGGCTGGCACGTAATGCGCAACGACAATGAAAAAAAGTTTTTTAGCATTCATCCGTAAGGAATTCCTGCACATCGTACGAGATCCGCGCACGATGCTCATAGCGCTCCTCATTCCGGTGGTGCAGATGGTGCTCTTCGGGTTTGCAATTTCTATGGAAGTCAACGATGTGGAGGTGATGGTGGCTGCACCAAAGATTACTCCGGCCATAGAGGCGAAAGTATCGCAGATCGCTCATAATCCATATATCACTTTCAAGGGATATATCCCGGCTGCCGATGTCGACAAGGCGATCTCCACCAACCGGACTATGGCGGTGGTGGTGTTCAGCCCGGATTACGACATCACCCGTGAAAGTCAGGTAGTGGTGGATGCGTCAAATCCGGTGACAGCCCAGTCTTCTTCCGGATATCTGACACGGATTCTCGCCGACGCCGGCCTCAGGTTTCAACCCGGTGTCACCATCCTCTACAATCCCCGCCTTAAAAGCGGATATAATTTCGTGCCGGGCATCATGGGGCTTATCTTCATGCTGATTTGCGCCATGCTCACGTCCGTATCGATTGTAAAGGAGAAGGAGACTGGCACCATGGAAGTGCTTCTTGTGTCGCCCCTCCGTCCGGTGATGATTGTGATTGCGAAGATTATTCCATATTTTTGCCTTGCTGCCGTCGACCTCATCCTGATATTGCTGATTTCCCGCTATGCGCTCGACGTCCCACTTTCGGGTTCAATGGTGGCTCTGGTAGCCATATCGCTCGTATATATCATTCTGGCGTTGGCTCTCGGTCTGTTTGTGTCCACTGTCGTAGATTCGCAAATGGCCGCTCTGCTCATTTCCGGAATGGTTTTCATCATTCCGGTGATAATGCTCTCAGGCATGATTTTCCCCGTGGAGAATATGCCCGTCGTGCTTCAGTGGATTTCAAATATAGTTCCGGCCCGATGGTACATCCCTGCCATGAGGAAGATTATGATTGAGGGTCTTGGGTTCGGATATGTCTGTAAGGAACTTGTCGTTCTGATAGTGATGGCGGTGGCTCTGACTGCCATATCTATCAAACGCTTCAAAATAAGATTGCAATGATGCGTACTCTCTTGATATTGCTAAGAAAGGAGTTTATCCTCTTCAGGAAAAATAAGTTTTTGCCGAAGATAGCCTTTATATTCCCCTGCATGGTGATTCTTGTGATTCCTCTCGTCGCTACCATGGATGTCAGGCATGTCGGGGTAGCTGTGGTTGATTTCGACCAAAGCACTCTTTCCCGCGACATTGTCGCCGACATGAATGCTTCTCCCTTTTTCTCCGTATCTCCCTTCTCCAGCTATGAATCTGCACTGACGGCTGTCGAAAACGGCTCGGTCGATGTGATTTTGGAACTGCCCCGCGATTTTCAGGCTAATCTTGAGTCTGGAAATGCCCGGCCGCCCCATATCAGCGCCAATGGTGTCAACGGCACCAAGGGATCGCTTGGTTCCGGCTATGTGATTGAGTCGGTCGCCGGCAGCATCTCCGGTTTTCTCGGCATGGATGTTGCGGATAAGACAACGGTGACATATTTCTACAATCCTACTCTTGAATATCGCAACTACATGATTCCCGCTTTGATGATCATGTTGCTCATCATGATATGCGGATTCCTGCCGGCGCTCAATCTTGTGGGGGAGAAGGAGAGTGGCACCATCGAGCAGATGAATGTCTCGCCGGTCAGCACTCCGGTGTTTGTTTTGTCGAAAGTTGTCCCGTATTGGATTATCGGACTTGTCGACATTTCTTTGGCTATGCTGATAGCGCTCCTTGTCTATGGTCTTGCTCCTGCCGGATCACTTTTTGCCATATATCTGGCCGCCATGCTTTTTGTGCTGGTGATGTCGGGCATCGGAATCATCATCGCCAATTTTTCCGACAAGATGTCGCAAAGCATGTTTCTTATGCTTTTCGTGGTCCTCATCTGTGTTCTCATGAGCGGACTGCTCACTCCTATCAATTCCATGCCGGAATGGGCAAGATATGTCACATATGCGCTCCCTCCCCGTTATTTCATCGACATAATGCGTTCCGTCTATCTTAAAGCGACTCCGATGTCGGCACTCGCCCTGCAGTATCTTGTGTTGCTCGGTTTTGCCGTCGTCATCAACGCCCTTGCCGCCTTGACCTACCGCAAACAGAAATAAACTCGCATCACACTGCTCCAACTGCTCGTTCTGAATATTCATCCAAGAATTTTACCTCAAGATTGACAAAGTCAGCGTTTCAAGTAGTTCAAAGATATGGCTCGTAAACTCCCTGAAAAGATGGGACTCCGTTAACAACAACCCAGACAAAGCAAAGTCTTACACCATTAGACCCAATCGACTAAACACAATTCAGCCCGGCGAAGCGGATTCGTCGGGCTGAAATATTGTCGGTTACGTGTGGCGTGGATTACTTCACGAGCACCTTGGTGGCTTTGCCGCCCTGGCGCTTGATGTAAAGGCCATTCTCGGGGTTGTCAACGCGCACTCCGTTGAGGTTGTAATATTCGGCGGGGGCATCGCTACTGTCAATCTCTACGCCTTCGATGCCTGCGTTGCCGCGAACCGTCACCTCGCAATATGCGTAGTGAGGGATGCCGTAGCCGTCCATAACGGTAACGGTGATGGTGGCGGTGCCCTCGCCAACAGCCGTGACTTCACCGTTTAACCAGGTGAAACGAGATCTCACCGTGGCTACTTCAGGATTGGAAGTGGCCCAGGTCACCATTTCAAGCTCCACCTCATCGTCTTTGGTGTAAGTTCCTGTAAGTGTGGCGGTGGTGCCCTCCTCGATTGTGATGTTCGATTCGTTCAAGGCGATATCGAGCGCACCCATCTCACGAAAGTCGGTGAAATAATTCCAACCATAAGCGTCAGAATATGTATTATGTGTCCCTTTAAGTACGTATACCACTATATCAAGTGGATCGTTTTCAAAGGCGCTTGGATAAGTACTGGGCGGAGTTGTGCTTAATGCAGTGATGGACTTGAGGCTGCTGCAATCCCTGAATGCATACTTGCAGATTTCAGTCACCGAGCTTGGGATAACTACTGAGGTCATTTTGCTGCACCCGTGGAATGCACTCTCGCCGATTACAGTCACTGAGTTTGGGATTGTTACCGACTTGAGGCTGGTGCAATCCCAGAAAGTAGAATTCTCGATTACAGTCACTGAGTTTGGGATTGTTACCGAGGTCAGGGCGCGGCAGAATTCGAATGCCTCCTCGCCGATTTCAGTCACCGACTCGGGGATTTCTATCGAGTACATTTCGATGGCGGCAGCGAATGCCGACCTGCCGATTTTAGTCACCGTGTTGGGAATTGTGAGCTTAAACCGGCTATTTATACTCGAAAACGCGCGCTCTGCTATTTCTGTAACGAAATAACTGGAAGATTCGTTTTCGACAATCGACGGAATGGTCATATCGCCAGTTGGAAACTCTACCCATCCCGTACAGGCGGCCTTGTGGTTTTCTTCTGAAAGCACTCTATATTTCAGCTTGCCGATGGTAAACTCATCGCCGTCGGCTGCGCGGGCAGTGACGCCGAGCGTCAGCACCGCCATGAAAAGAAGTAAAATTTTCTTCATGTTGATTTGATTGGTTAATATTAGTGTTAATTGATTATTTCTGATTGTTGGAAAATATCTCTGAGGTCAGATGGGAGATTGTTTCTTCCTCCGCCGCTCCATACACACATAAATCTCACACCTTGAAGCACCTCGTGTTTATCCTTGAACGAGAATTCCACGGCGCGGCCCCGCTTCCTGTCAGCAGATTGTCCCGAGGCCGGAATATCTTTTTTTATTTCGATATGTGGCCTCATTTCTTTTGTCAATTTCACCCAGCGGGACCAGCTGATTCTGATAAGGACTATGCCATTCAGGTCACCATCAACCAGTTTCGAGGCAACAGCCGCGAAACTGATGAATTTCCAGAAGTTAGTTCCGGGATTTTCATGCCAATACTCCTTGGCTTGGGAATCCTTAAAAGTTTTGGAATGGAAAGGATAGGCTTCGATGCAAAGGGCGTTTTCCGGAAAAGTGTCTGTTTTATCTCGGTGTCTCGCATCAATCTTGCCAAGGGCTTTGAGAATGGGGAGTTCACGTTTGTTCCTGTGCCAGCGTGCAGTGCCCGGTAGATGGGCGGCTAAAGTGCCATTGGCCATCGATTCACGGTAATGAAAATCGGGGCCAAAGGTGCAATTGATGCATCTGCGGCCTTGACGTTCTCCACCTTCACCGGGATTGAGATTGATGACAACGGCTTGCAGGGGCTTGCCATTGCAGCTCCATCCCCACCACGGCTCGGGCATGTAGTCCTCGCTAAGCGAAGCTTCTCCCGAGAGCCAATCGCTCACCAAGGTGTCGTAATGTTTGAAATATGGAACAAGTGTGGAGCAGTCCATCGGGTTTTCCGTTGCCGCCGTGGCTCACTCGATGGCGATAGATAAGTGATTGGTTAAAAAGGAAAAGCTCTAAGTTTGCAGTGGCAAAATAAGAGAGTGGAAAATTTATCTT